>JAKATT010000208.1:24598-28947 GCA_021818615.1 Actinomycetes bacterium
AGCCAGTTCGTCACCTTGAACGGCGCCCGCTCGACGGCCGCCTCGCCGACGACCCGTGGAAGGTCGGCGAGGTCGCGGAGCAGCTGCAGCTCGCGAGGGTGAGAGAGGCGATCGAGGGAGGCGGAGCCGAGGGGGTTGCGTTCGAGACCGCGCTCGGCTGCGACCCGGCCGATCGAGGCGATACGGGCGTGGGCGTACTGGAGGTAGTAGACGGGGTTCTCGGCCGACTGCCTCGTCACGAGGTCGAGGTCGAGCGTCGTCGCCTGGTCGATCGACGCCACGAGCGACAGGAAGCGGGTGGCGTCGGGGCCGAGCTGGTCGATGAGGCTCGAGAGGGCGACGTAGTGGCCGGAACGCTTCGACATCCGGCCGCCGACGAGCGACACGAGCTGGCCGAGGCGGACCTCGAGGCGGTCACGGGGGACGCCGAGCGCCTCGATGCCGGCATACAGGCTCGCCACCTGACCGTGGTGGTCGGCCCCGAAGACGTCGATGACCCGGTCGAAGCCCCGCTCGAGGAACTTGTTGCGGTGGTAGGCGAGGTCTCCCGCCAGGTAGGTCGGATCGCCGTTCGACTTGACGAGCACGCGGTCGCGGGAGTCGCCGAAGCTGCTCGAGCGCAGCCAGACGGCTCCGTCCTCGTCGAAGACGTGGCCTCGCTCGCGAAGGCAGGAGATGGTGTCGGCGACCTTGCCGCTCTCCTCGATGGAGGCCTGGGAGAACCATTCGTCGAACTCGATGCCCATCGACTCGAGCGTCTCCTTGATGTTGGCGAGGATCCGGTCGGCGGCGAAACGGCCGGCCTCCATCACCTCCTCGGGGCCGTCGTAGCCCTGCGCGAGATCGGTGACGTACTCGCCCTGGTAGCCGCCCTCGCCGACCACCTCGCCACGCCGCCGGGCGAGCAGGCTCTCGCCGAGCTGGCGGATCTGGCCGCCGGTGTCGTTCACGTAGTACTCGCGGGTGACGAGCGACCCCGTCCTTGCCATGATGCGGGCGAGGGCGTCCCCGTAGGAGCCGAACCAGCCGTTGCCGACGTGCAGCGGGCCGGTCGGGTTGGCCGAGACGAACTCGACCTGCACCCGCTCGCCGTTGCCGAGCTGCGGAGCGCCATAGCGGTCGGCGCCCTCCTCTACGACCTGGCGGAGGACGTCGTGCAACCAGGCGGGCGACAGCCTGAAGTTCACGAAGCCGGGCCCGGCCACCTCCACCTGCTCCACCTGGTCGAGGCAGGCGTCGTCGAGGCGGGCGGCGTCGAGGCGGGCGGCGAGCTCGGCGGCGAGCTCGCGGGGTTGGCGGCCGTGAGCCTTTGCGAGGACGAGGGCGGCATTGGTCGAGAAGTCGCCGTGCTCGGGGCGCTGCGGACGCTCGAGGTGGACTTCGGACGGGTCTGCGTCGATGCCGAGACGCGAGAGCGCGCCCGCGACTGCGGCGGCGAGGCGCTCGACGACGGTCATGGCTCAGTGAGGATGGCCGAAGCGGCGCTAGTCTGCAACCAGGCGGGGATCGGGCCGGCGGGCCGGCGCCGTGAGCGCCGCCTTCCCCATGCCCTCGTAGCTCAGCGGATAGAGCACCGGCCTCCGGAGCCGGGTGCGCAGGTTCGAGTCCTGCCGAGGGCGCCAGGGGTCAGCGACAAAACTGTCCTGGCCACAACGACAAAAGCCACGACGGGTCATAGGTATCGTCGCGAACGGGTGTATCACTCGGCTCCGTGGCGGGCGGCGGCGGGCGGCGGCGGGCGGCGGCGGGCGGCGGCGACGTGGATCGGCCGCCGGGCCGCGAAGGTCCAAAGAGGCCCGTGGCTCCCGGATGGGAAACGCTCAGCCCGAGGGCCGGAAGTCCGAGAGGGACGTGCGCCGTCGTCTGGCCCGCTCGGCGGATCTTGGCGCGCCCTCAGCCTTCACCATCTCGCGGTGCGCGTTCAGCCGCCGCAGGTTGCCGGCGAGCAAGAGCACCCCGCAAAACAGCGACTGGGTGGCGATGCCGCGCACCCGCCACCGAACCCTCGGCGGGGCACGGCGTAGCAGCCGCCACCCTGGTGTCAAGGTCGTTCATCCTCGCTTCGCTGCGGGCGCTCCACCTTGACACCGGGGCCCCGTCGCCTGCTCAGCATGCAGCCATGCGCCGGACCTCTGGGTCCGTCGCGCTCAGAAACCGTTGCAGGACAAGTCGTTCAGGGGGCTTGACAAGCCGTTCCACATGAGAAGCGGCGGAGGGCGACTTCCGCCAGATGAAGGACCCGAAAGTGGTCTCGTTCTCGCCCCTCTGTGTCAACCTGATGTGAGGCAGATCGAGCTGCTGATTCATTGAACTGAGGGCGGGGAAACGAGCCTCGAAATGACCACGACAATCGACCACTCTGACGATGCGCGCCTGCACACTGGTGCGATGGACGACACGACCGATCCGGACCCGGAGGTCCCCGAACGGGCCCGGGGACCACGACGGTTCCCCGCCGCCTACAAAGCGAGGATCCTCACCGAGTACGACGCCCTCTCCAAGGTGGACAAGGGAGCACTCCTCCGTCGGGAAGGCCTCTACTCCTCGCTCCTCACCGAATGGCGCCGCCAGCGCGACCGGGGAGCCGAAGAGGCGCTCGGGCGACCGTCAGGCCGCCAAGTCGGCGACCCCCGTGACAAGGTGATCGCCAAGCTGAGAAAGGACAAGGAGCGGCTCACCGGCGAGCTGGACAAGGCCAGGAAGGTCATCGAGATCCAGGGAAAACTCTCAGCGCTGTTGGAGCAGCTCGCCACCGACAGCGTGCAGGACGAGAGAGGCGAGACCAGGTGATCGACGACGCCATCTGTGAGCTGACCCCGACGGTCGGCGTGCGGGCCGCGTGTGCGGCCGTTGGGGAGAACCGGGCCCGCTACTACCGCCGGCACCGGTTGTCTCCCGCCCCGCCCAGGCCCGAGCGGGTGGTGACCCCCCAGCCCCGGGCGCTCACCGAGGCGGAACGGGAGGAGGTCCGAGGCGTGTTGAACAGCCCTGACCACGTCGACGAGGCACCGGCCACGGTCTATGCCAAGCTCCTCGACGAGGGCGTCTACCTGGCGTCGGTCCCCACCATGTACCGGATCCTGCGTGAGCACGATGAGGTCGGTGATCGGCGACGCCTCCACAACCTCGCCGAGCTCGTCGAAAAGGCCAAAGGAGCCAATCGACGTCTGCTCGAGCTCCAGCGCGCCGGTCAGGGCTGTGCCATCGAGACCGCTCTTTGGGAGCGGATCTCACAGCCCTCGCTGAAGGAGGGCCAAAGAACCGGAGCCTTGCGCTTCGGGGACCAACGCGCCATGGCCCTGGCCGGTGCACTCTGCGTGGCGCTCAACAGCGTCGTCGGCTTCACCAACAAGAGCCTCCGTGCCTTGGTGTCCCAGCTGCTCGACGCTCCATACTCCACGTCACAGATGACCTATGACCTGCGGCGTCTCCGTCTCAAAGGCCTGGTCGTCCGCGTCCCACACACCAACGGCTACATCCTGAGCACCGACGGGATCCGCTTCGCCGTCACCTACACCAAGCTCGGGCACCGGGTCTTACCCCCGCTGCTCGCGCCCGACCACCCGCCGGCTCCCCTCGAGCTCCGTCATGCCTTCCGGGTCATCGACCACCATGTGCATGACTACCTCGAGCACGCACACCTCAAGCTGGCCGCCTAAAAACTTGCCTCAAATGTGAAGACGGCCGGAACCGAGGTTCCCTAGGCGTCACTCGTTTGGCGGAACCATCGCCCGGAGCCCGGATAGACCATGCCACCATCGGCAGCTTCGTTCACGCAGCTGCCATTCTTGCCTTCCTGGAGGGCAGCTCCTGCCGAGCCCTTGACGTCCGGGCAATTTCGCTGACTCCCCCGGCCATGACCCGGGGCGGCTCCGGACGCCATCTGCCCCCGGCAAGCACTGTATTGGCCAGTTCGGCTACCGGACGGGCTCGTCTTCGGTAGCAGTCACTCGTTGCGCCACGCCAATAAAGCCCAGTCCGACGATCGCGGTCCCAACAACTGCACGGCCATGACAGCTTGGCTCGGGCTCGGCTGCCTCGGGTGGGCGCTGTCCACCTCCAGAGGGCGCGCGGCACCTCGGCGTAGAGTGGTGGATGTCCACCACTGCCTCGAGCGGCAGCGGGAACTACCCGTTCTCTTGCCGGCTCCACGCCGGCGGTTGAAGTGAGCACGCCTCGCGCCCGGAAGAGGCTCTGGCCCATCCCGCTTTCCACCTGGCCCCGGCTCGCCCGGCAGGTGGCGAGGGAAGCCGCCCACGACCGCATCACGATGATCGCGGCAAGCCTGGCCTTTCACGGCTTCCTCGCCCTACTGCCTGTCCTGCTCGCGACCGTGGCGCTGCTCGGGC
>JAKATT010000130.1:0-16871 GCA_021818615.1 Actinomycetes bacterium
GGCCAGATGATGCCCGAGAGCATGGACAGCCCGCGACGACCCTCGGGGTCGGTCGGGTTGTTCCAGTTCTGCACCTGCTTGTTGGCCGCCACGCACCAGACGTCGCGTGCCTTCCAGATATAGGGCAGGTCCTTGGCGAACTGCTTCGCGACGTTCTCGTAGGCGGTCTTGCGCACGCTCGGGTCCGACGACTGGCGTGCGAGGTTCATCTGACGGTCGATGTAGGGATCGTAATTGCGGGCGAAATTCACGGGTCCGGCGGTGCTCGTCCAGAAGACATAGTTGAGGTCTGGGTCGATGTTTGCGAACTGGCGCCAGGAGAACAGCTGGTAGCCGCCTGCCAGCGCGTCGTTGATGAGCTCGGCCTGTTGGACCTGCTTTACCTCGACGGTAAAGCCTGCCTGTTGGTACATCTGCTGGAGGACGGCGGCATCCGCGGCCGCTGTGGTGGAATTCGTCGTCGTGTAGGTGATTCTCGGCGCCTTTCCTCCGTTCTCTTTCGTCCAGGACGCTACGAGCGCCTTCGCCTTCGCTGGGTCGAAGGCCGGGTAGCCGGTCGCTGCCGCGTACGGGCTCGGCGGGGGGAAGGGCCCGTTCGTGGGTCGGGTGATGTTCTTGCCGATGAGCTTTGAGTACTCGGCCTGGTTGACGGAGTAGGCGAGCGCCTGGCGGAGCCGGATGTCCTTCAGCAAGGGGTCCTGCACGAACACCATGTCGAAACTCATGTCCGGCTCGCCGACGAGCAGCTCGTCGTCGCGGAGGGCGACGAGGTTCGAGTCGGCGTCCACCTGCAGGATCGTCGGGTCGTCGTCGGTGTGCATGATGTCGATCGCGCCGGACTGGAGGGCGTCGAGGCGGGTTGTTACGTCGACGATCGGCTTGAAGGTGAAGCTGTCGAGGTAGGGAAGCTGGATCCCGTTTCGGTCCTTGCGCCAGTAGTGCCGGTTCTTCGTCAGGGTGAAATGGTCACCCGGCTGCCACGACGAGAAGACGAAGGGACCGGTGCCGACCGGATGCTGGTTGAGCACCGACTCGCCCTTTCGGTACTGGGTCGGCGAGAACAGGTAGGCGACCTGGCCTCCGATGTAGCCAGCGAGGAAGGCGGAGAACGGCACCCACGGATCGGTCATCTCGATCGAGACCGAGCGCGGCCCGACCTGCTTGATGCCGCCCTTCTTCCAGTAGCCGAGGGCGAAGTTGACGAGGAGCGATGCCTTGAAGGCCTCCATGCAGTACTTGAGCGCCGCACCGTCGCAGGGCGTCCCGTCGTGGAACACGACCCCGGGCCGCACGGTGATCGTCCAGTTCGTGTAGGCCTTGTTCGCCACGATTGACTCGGCGAGGTACGGCACGACGCGGCCGTCGGAGAGCACGATCGCGAGCGGGTCGTAGACGGCGCGGGCGTAGAGCACGCCGGTCGAGTCGAAGTGGGCGTACGTGGGGTCCATGCCGGCCTCTTCGGCCTCGGTACCGAAGGTGACGCTGCCGCCGGGCTTGGGCTTGCCCGAGCCGACGCCGACCTGCAGCGCCTTTTTCCTGGTAAGCGTGGTGGTGGTCGCCGTGGTGCTTCCCGACCCGCAGGCCTCGAGCAGTGCTCCGGCGCCTCCGAGGACGGTGAAGGCGGCCCCCGTCTTGAGCCCCTGGCCAAGGAACTGTCTGCGGTCATAGCTTCGGCTCACCACGAGTGACCCCCCTCGGTCGAACGTGGCGGCGATATTACGCGCGGCCCTTCTCGGCGCGTGGGCAGAGCCGCTCGCCGCCGCCTGCTGCCTGCCAGTAACAGGCCGACCACAACTACGATGTGCGAGCGATGCACCTCCGAGATCCGCGGGTGCGGACGCCCGAGGCTGCTTCCCTGCCGCCGAGCCCGGCTGACCGCGCCACCGAGATGGCCGACGGGCCGGGCGAGGCCCTCCCCGAGCCAGCCGAGGTGGCGAGGTCCCTCGTCGCCGCCGTGCGGGAGCACAGGGTGCTGGCGCTGCTCCTCGCGATCGCGCTCGGAGTCTCGGTCTGGCTCAGGTTCCAGACCGCCTCGGCGCTCTGGCTCGACGAGGCGCTCACGGTCAACATCGCGCGGGCCCCGCTCGGCTCCATCCCGCACCTGCTGCGCGAGGACGGCGCGCCGCCTCTCTATTACTTCCTGCTGCACGGCTGGATCCTGCTGTTCGGGCAGGGCAACCTCGCCACGAGGTCGCTCTCGGGCATGTTCGGCGTGATCAACCTGCCGGTCGCCTACGTGGCGGGCTCGCGGATCGGGAGCCGCTGGTGGACCATCGACCGGGCGACAGGCGAGGACCGGCGGGCCCGCCTCGAACGGGGGCGCATCGTCGGCTGGGGCGCTCTCCTCCTGCTCGCGTCCTCACCCTTTGCCGTCTACTACGACACCGAAGCCCGCATGTACGGCCTCGTCATCCTGCTCGGCAGCGTGGCGATCGTGATCTACACGTCATTGCTGCGGCATCCCTCGCTGCTCGGAGCCCTGGCGCTCGCCGGCGACACGGCCGCGCTGCTCTACAGCCACTACTGGTCGCTCTTCGCCGGGGCGGTCGTCGGTGCCGGCACGATCCTCTGGGCGCTCAAGGCGCACGACGAGAGGACGAGGAAGGCGTGCCGCTATGCCATCGCCGGCCTTGTCGCCGGACTGCTGGCCTTCATCCCCTGGGTGCCGACCTTCGCCTTCCAGCTCCGCCACACAGGCACGCCATGGGCCAGCCCGGCGGGCCTGACCGCCGTGATCTTCACCATCACCCAGTTCGCCGGCGGCAACTCCGACCCGGGCCGGGCACTTGCGCTCATCTTCTTCTTCCTCGGGGTCGTCGCCCTCGCGGGAGCCCCGTACGGTCGGAGAATGGTGCTCCTCGACCTGCGGAGCAGGCCAGGCATACGGGCGCTGGCGCTCGTCGTCGCCGGCACCCTCGTCCTTGCCGTCGTCGCCGGCCGGCTGACGGGGAGCACGTTCGCCGATCGGTACACCTCGGTGATCGCCTTCCCGGCGCTGCTCATCGTCGCCTACGGGCTCTCGCAGCTGCCCGAGCAGCGGATCCGCTACGGCGTCCTCGGGGCCGCGGTTGCCCTCGGCTTCGCGGCGTCGATCCCGAACGCCTTCCTGAGCAGGACCCAGGGCGGGCAGGTCGGAGCGGCCATCTCGGCACAGGGCCACGCCGGTGATGTGGTGGCCTTCTGCCCCGACCAGCTCGGCCCGGCTGTCAGCCGCTCCCTGCAGGGCGACTTCAAGGCGCTCACCTTTCCCCGCAGGACGTCGCCTGACCTCGTGGACTGGGTCAACTATACGAAGACAGTCGAGGCTGCCAAGCCCGGGGCGTTCGTGACCGACCTGGTCCACCTCGCCGGGACGACGCACACGATCTGGTACGTGTGGGCGCCGAACTACCTCGGCTATGCCAACAAGTGCCAGGCGATCGCCGACGCGCTGTCGCGTGCCCGCCCGCAGCACGTCGTGGTTCCGGCGCGGGCCTCCGACACCCCCTACGAGATCTTCGAGGGCGAGACGCTCGACCGGTACCCGCCGCGGTGATCGAGACGCAGGTCCGACCGGCTGTGGCACCGGCCTGGCGCCGGGCAGCGTTGCCGTCGGTGATGGCGGGCTTCTGGCCGCTTCTCGCGGGCCGGGCCATCGTGATCGGCTCGCTCGCCCTTGCCCGCTTCCTCGTCACCGACACACGGATCACCTCGGCCAAGGCGGTTGCCGCCGCTCACGCCGGCCTGCTTGGCTGGGACGCCGCCTGGTACCGGCACATAGCCGCCCACGGCTACGCGGCCACAGGCAAGGGTGCGCTGCGGTTCTTCCCCCTGTTGCCACTGCTCGCCCGCGCTGTCTCGGTGCTGCCCGGCGTGAGCGTAGGCGCGGCCCTCCTCGCCATCTCGACGATCGGGACGTGGGCGGCGCTCGCCCTCGTCCATCGCCTCGTCCTCTTCGAAACCCGCTCCTCTTCCCAGGCACTCTTCGCGGTCTGGATCGTCGCGCTTGGGCCAGCCGCGTTCGTCCTCGTGATGGGCTACGCCGAGCCGCTGCTCATCGCGCTCAGCGCGGCGACCTTCCTCCTCGCGCGGACCCGCCGGTTCGCGTGGGCCGCCGCGCCGGCGCTACTTGCCGGCCTCTGCCGTCCGGTCGGTCTCCTCCTCGCCCTACCCTTGCTCATCGAAGGGCTACGGGAGCGCCGCTCCGTGTCGGCCGGCGGCTGGGCCGCCCGGGCGGTCGCGGTTCTTGCCGCTCCTGCGGGCGCTGTCGCCTATCTCGCCTGGGCCGCGCCGCTCTCGGGCAGCTTCCTCTATCCCCTTTCCGAGCAGCTCTCGCCGCGTCACCGCGGTGGAGTGGCGGACCCGGTCGCCACGCTGTGGCACGATGCCTCGGACCTGGCGCACCGGGTTCACTACGGCACGGCCTTGCACGCCCCCTTTGCCGTGGTCCTTGTCGCGCTGGCCATCGTCGCCTTCGTCAAGTGGCCGTCGTCCTACGGCGCGTACGCAGCCCTCACCCTCGCCGTCGCCCTCAGCGCGCCCAACCTCGACTCCCTCGAGCGCTACGGCCTCGCCTGCTTCCCGTTCGCCCTTGCCCTCTCGAGTGTCGCTCGCCGGCGCCAGCTGCGTTGGGCCATTCTGGCGGGGTCGGCCGCCCTACTCGTCGGTTACAGCCTGCTCGCCTTCCTCGGTGCCTACGTGCCGTGAGCCGGCCAGCTCCTGGAGACGGCGCGGTGCTGGTCGGTCGCGGCCTGGTCGCGAAGGTCAGCGTGCGATAATCGAGCAATGGCAGCCCCCTTGGCTGGCGGCTCGCCCGCGTCCGGTGACGGCGACGATCGTCCCGGCACAGCGCGACCGGGGCGCGTCCTCGTCATTGGAGCGGGCCCGGCCGGCCTCACCGCCGCGTACGCGCTCGGGCGGCGCCACGTGTGCTGCACAGTCGTGGAGGCTGACTCGGTGGTCGGGGGCATCGCCAGGACGGTGGAGCGGGATGGATGGCGTTTCGACATCGGGGGGCACCGCTTCTTCACCAAGGTGCGAGAGGTCGAGGAGCTGTGGCACGAGCTCCTCGGGCCGGAGGACTTCCTCGTCCGGCCGCGCCTGAGCCGTATCTACTATGACGGCAAATTTTTCGACTACCCGATCCAGATCGGGAACGCCCTCAAGGGACTTGGCCTTCGCGAGTCGTTGCTGTGCGCCATGTCTTACCTCTGGGTGAGGGTCAGCAAGCCGAAGAACCAGGACAACTTCGAGGGTTGGACGGCGGGGCGCTTCGGCTGGAGGCTGTACAGGACGTTCTTCAAGACTTACACCGAGAAGGTGTGGGGCATGCCGGCGACCGAGATCCAGGCGGACTGGGCCGCTCAGCGCATAAAGAACCTGTCGCTCGTGAAGGCGGTTCTCAACGCTGTCTCGCCGAGGCACAACCAGAAGAAGAAGATCACCTCCCTCATCGAGGAGTTCCAGTACCCGCGTCTCGGGCCGGGGATGATGTGGGAGAAGGCGAGCCAGCTCGTGAAGGCTCAAGGCTCGGAGGTGCGCTTGCGGACAACCGTGGAGCGGATCCGGCGAACCGGCGGGCGCGCCGTTTCGGTCGAGGTCCGGTCCGACCATGGGACCGAGGAGGTTCCCGTCGACGACGTCGTCTCGTCGATGCCGCTCTCAGAGCTGGTCCTCGCGTTCGACCCTCCGGCACCCGAGGAGGTGCAGCAGGCTGCCAAGGGCCTTCACTACCGGGACTTCCTCACCGTCGCCCTCATCGTCCCGGCGGGACGAGGGTTTCCTGACAACTGGATCTACGTGCACGACCCGAGGGTGAGGCTCGGGCGGATCCAGAACTTCGGTGCCTGGTCGCCCGAGATGGTGAAGGACAGCCGGACCTGCCTCGGGCTCGAGTACTTCGTGTTCGAGGACGACGAGCTGTGGCGGATGGAGGACGACGACCTGGTCGTGTTCGGGACAAAGGAGCTGGCGGCCATCGGCCTCGTCGACCCGGGCGACGTGGAGCGGGGCTACGTCGTGCGCATGCTGAAGGCCTACCCGGTTTACGACCCCGGCTACGAGGAGCGTGTCGAGACGATCCGGCGCTTCATCGACGAGCAGGTACCGAACGTGCACCCCGTCGGGCGCAACGGCATGCACCGTTACAACAACCAGGACCACTCCATGTTGACGGCCCTGCTCAGCGTGGAGAACCTCTTCGGTGCGAGCTATGACACCTGGACTGTCAACGTCGAGGCGGAGTACCACGAGCAGCAGGTCGGCAAGGAGGGGAGGGGAACCGGGCCGAGCGGCGGCGGCCGATCGGCGCCGGTGACGCCACGGCCGGGGTGACGGCACGCCGAACCCTCCGGCGTTCGGCAAAGCTCCTCAAGGCGTTCAGGCTCGAGCAGAGCGACCCGGACTGCTTCTATGACCTCATCGCGAGGGACGCTGCCGAGCGGGTCGGCGAGCGGGTGAGGCTGAGCGGGGCGCTGGTCCTCGACGTCGGTGGCGGCGCCGGGTACCTGGCGAAGGCGTTCCGAGCAGCCGGATCGACGTGCGTTGTCGTCGAGCCGGACCTCACGGAGCTCTCGTGGCGCGGCGCCCGGCCAGACGGCGCGGTGATCGGGGACGGGTACCGGCTGCCGTTTCGCTCGGGGAGAGCCGACCTCGTCCTGTCCTCGAACGTCCTCGAGCATGTGCAACGGCCGTATCGGATGCTCGACGAGCTCGCCCGCGTGACGCGTCCGGGCGGCTTCGTCTGGGTCTCGTTCACCAACTGGTACTCACCGTGGGGTGGTCACGAGATCTCGCCTTGGCACTACCTCGGCGCTGAGCGGGCGCTGGCGCGCTACCGGAGGCGATACGGCAGGAGCCCGAAGAACCTTCTCGGCACGAACTTGTTCAAGGTCCACGTCGGAGAGACTCTCCGTCACGTCGGCTCGAGCCCCCTGTTCGAAGTGGTCGACGCCGGCCCCCGCTATCATCCGGCCTTCGCCCGGGGCGTCGTCCGCGTGCCCGGTCTGCGAGAGGTCGTCACATGGAATCTCGAGTTGCTGTTGCGCCGCTCGCGAGTGCCCGCTGAGGTAAGAGCAGTGAACCCATGAGAGCCGACCCCGGCCGGACGAGCCCTCGTGATGACCTCCTTGGGCTCGCTGCCGCTGCAGGGTTGCGACGGATAGCCATGGTTGCCTGGCGCGACCTCGACGATCCGGAAGCCGGCGGCTCCGAGCTGCATGCCCACGAGATTGCGCGGCGCTGGGCAGCCGCCGGGATCGACGTCGTCCTCCGCACTTCGAGGGTCGACGGCCAGGCTCGCTCGATCACCCGCGACGGCTACCAGGCGGTCCGCCATGGCGGGCGCTACGCCGTCTTCGCCGAGGCACCTCTCGAGCTCATGCTCGGACGCCTCGGACACCTCGACGGCCTGATCGAGATCTGGAACGGCATGCCGTTCTTGAGCCCGCTCTGGTTCCGCGGGCCGCGGGCGGTCTTTCTCCACCACGTCCACGCAGAGATGTGGCAGATGGTCCTTCCCCAGGTGCCTCGCCTCGCGAGGGCTGGACGCGTCTTCGAAGCAAGGCTCGCGCCGAGGCTGTACCGGCGAACGCCTGTCGTCACGCTCTCGGCGACGTCCCGCAGCGAGATCATCGACATGCTTGGGCTACGGCCCAGGCTCGTGTCGGTGGTCCCTCCAGGGATCGACCGGCGCTTCAGCCCGGGTGGCGAGCGCTCGAGCCGTCCGCTTCTCGTCGCGGTCGGGCGGCTCGTGCCTGTCAAGCGGTTCGAGCGGCTCGTCCGCGCCGCCGCCGAGCTCGCCGACGTGCACCCGGGGCTCGAGGTGGTGATAGTCGGCGAAGGCTACGAACGACCGGCTCTCGAGTCGGCGATCGCGGCTGCTCGCCTCGATTCGGTCGTGCGCCTTCCTGGCCGGCTCTCTGACGACGCGGTGGTCGACCTCTACCGCCGGGCCTGGGCGGTGGTGTCGACGTCAGCCAGGGAGGGCTGGGGGATGACGCTGACGGAAGCGGCTGCCTGCGGCACCCCGGCGGTCGCCTCGCGGATCGCGGGCCACCTGGATGCGGTCGAGGACGGCGACAGCGGCCTTCTTTTTGACACCGACCGGGAGCTCGTGGCCGGGCTGGACCAGGTCATTCGGGATGGCCTTCTGCGCGCCCGGCTGGCGAAGGGAGCGATTGAGCAGGCCCGCCGCTTCAGCTGGGACGCGACTGCCACCGGTGCACTCGCCGCGCTCTGCCGGGCGGCCGTTCGAGGGCCGGGCTCGTGGCCCCGGCCGCAGCCGGGCCTGTAGCCCCGGCCACCCTCTTGAGCTCAGCCGGCTCGGGGTCTCCGGTCGCGCCGGGTCCTCCGGCCGCCCGGCGGCGCGTCCTGGCGATCTCGACGATCGCATCACCTGCGAGAGCGAGGAGGGCGACGAAGGCGAGGAGGCCGGCGGTGTTGAATTCGGGCGGCCAACTGTCGCCGGGAGGGTAGTGATGCAGTGACTGGCCGAGCGCAGTTAGGACCCCCGCTGCCCCGCTGCCGGACAGCGCGGCGAGGACGAGCACGGTTCGGAATCCGGCGAACTTGCCGGCCGCGCCAGTGGCGAGAGCAAGCGCTGCCGCGACAGGCATCGCCCACGGCGGCGGCATGACCATGAGCGCCAGGCCAAAAGCGGCGGCGCCGGCAACGAGCGCCCGCCACCAGGCGGCCGGTGGACCCCCAGCGTCCCATGGAGTCCGCAGCCGCGGGGAAAAGGTATCCCTGCCATCGCCGGCGAGCATCACTTCGCCGCCTTCGGCGCTCGAGCGGCGTCGTCTCCTCTCCAGGAGCCCACGGACCCTTCGCCGGAGCGACTCGGGCAGGAATGCGAGAGCGACGCAGGCGAGTATGGCGGCGGCCGAGGCGGCGAGCGCCCAGTCGACGCCTGTCTGTGGTGTCCAGGTGAGGTCGACGACGAAGCTCGCGCCCTTCGGCTGCACATACCACCCGTTGGAGAAGCCGTCGATGAGCGTCGAGCGCCCGAGGCTCGTCCCTCCCTCGATCCTGGCCACCCAGCCCCGGTTCACGCTCTCTCCGAGCACGAGCCAGAAGGGTCCTGTGGCGCCGGTGACGAGCAGCCGGGCATCGGTCGAGTCGGAGCTGAGGAGGCGCACCGCCGGTGCTCGCAGCGCAGCTGTGCGAGCGGTGGCGAGGGTTCCGGCGACCGGGGGGAGCGTGCCGTTCGCCAGCGGCGCCAGGGCGCCGCCGCCGGCCGCCGAGTCGAGCACGAGCCGGTCGAGATCGAAGCCGGTAACCTGGCCGAGCGCCGTGGTGAGCCGGTTCGGGCCCGCCGGGAGCCGCAGCCCACGGCGATCCGGCCCGCATCCTGCCACGGTGAGCCCGCGTTCGGACTCGGCGGCGCCGACGGTGCCGGTGACCTCGAGCCAGATCTTTCTGCCGTCGATCTTCAGCAGGTCGTTGCGGCAGACGCCGGGAATCCTCGCCTTCGGGTTCTCGGGCGTGAAGTGAACGCCCGGGAGACCGATCGACGCGATCGCCAAGGGCAGGACTATCGGTTGCTCGGAGTACCAGTTGATCGTGGTGACCTGCCGGACTGCCTCGACAGTGAAGCGGATGACCGAGCCAGACACGCGCCGGAAGTGAAGCGGCACAGTGACCGTGGCGCCGATGCGCTTTTGGTCGCGGATCGCCGGAAGGTGGACGAGCACGTCGGAACCGCTGTTCGAGGTGATCCTCAGCAGCGTCGGCACCGAGTGGCGTCCGTCGGCCACGAGCTGGAGGTCGAGGTGGTCAAAGCTCACCGGGTGGGTGAGCGCCGCCTCCATCCACGCCCCCCTTTGTGCCTGCGCGCCGAAGCCCGGTCCCCAGAAGGTCGCCGGGTTGCGGTCGAAGGCCATGACTGCACGGGCGTTCAGATCGCCCGGGAGCCGTTCGTTCGAACCGATCACCGCGCCGTCGAAGACGTGCGGGCCGCCGAGGATGGAGTCGATCTCGTTGTCGGGGATGAGGGCGGAGATTCGCGCGGTGCCGCTCAGCGCGAAATAGCGCGCCGTCGGGAGGACGAAGCTTCGCGACATGATCGGCTCCGGGTCGCTTCGCGGCGGGTACGGCGCCACTCTCACGCGGCTCATGATCACGACTAGGCGGTGGGAGAGCGACGCCCGCCCGAGCGAGGCCAGCAGGTCGCTCGGCATGACCATCGTCTCGAAGATGTGAATACCCGGGATCCCCACCTCTGAGAAGCCCACTCCCGAGGCGCCGGTGAGAGACCTCGAATGCCACGACGTGGCGTCGATCGTGATCCGGAGGGTCTGGAAGCTCCTCGGTGCGAAGCGGAGCGTCTGGCCGGCCTGCACCCGTGAGGACGCTCCGAGGGTTGCTGTGACGGGATGGCCCCCGTCGAAGGTGACGGTCACCCGGGTGATCCAGCGGTTCTGGGACGAGCCGAGGACCTGGGCAAGGTTGAGCCGGTCGATGCTCACCGGACGCTTCAGGTGGACCTGCAGCCAGTTGCCCGTCGCCGGAGAGAAGGCCGCGACCGACCAGGCTGTCTCCGGGTTGCCGTCGAAGGCGGCGTACGACCGGTCCTCCGGGGTAAATGCGACAGGGTTTCCGTAGGCAGAGGCAGAGACATAGGTGGCGTCGGTGTAGCCAGCCACCGTCTGGGAGCTCGGGCCCGCGTGCGCGAAGAGCACGAGGGGTTGGGCCGTCGGATCCGGCGCCTGCGGCTGTGCGACGGCGGTCTCGGTCTGGCCGATGTTGTCCCGCACGCTAGCCCACCTGCGCAGCTCCTTGCGGTTCGAGTCCGTGAGGACGAGCACCGCCCCGGGCGTGAGCACCTCGCGGCTGAGGGCGCGGTGCTGATCGAGGGTGCCGGCGTAGAAGATGGTGGGGTTTCCGGCCAGAAGGCCGGTCGCGGCTGCGGCCACGAGGCCGCCGCCGCTCCCGTCGAGGACGAGGGGCGACGCCGCCGGTTCGGCTCTGTAGATGGGCCGGGCATCTGGCACCGGGAAGACGGCTACCGGCGGCGGCCACGGGGCACCGGACGGCTCGGCGAGCGCCTCCTCGTCTATGAGGCGATCGCCGACCGGTGCCACGTTCGGGCGCGCTCGCCCGAAGTCGATGGGCCGGCCGACTCCGGCCGGCGGCGGGTCGAACAGCGCCCAGGTCTCCTTCGGGCGCGGTGTGTTGTAGTGCCAGAAGCGGTAGTCAGACTGGAGCACGACGTCGCCGGCCGACAGCAGCCTCGCGATCGGCGCCAGCGTGGCGCGCTCGTAGGTGCCTTGTTGGAGCTGCAGGTCGAAGGCCGCGAGGAGGTCGGCGGTGGCGTTCGAGCCGTCGATGAGCTGTTGGCGCTGGATCGTCGGCCTCGTGAGGAGGCCGGGCCAGACCGGGTCGACTGTGTTGCCGAAGGTGTAGTCGGCAAAGTCGTCTCCGGGCTCGATCCAGACTCTGGTCGCCGTGCTCGTGCTGTCGAGGTAACGGGTTGCCGTCGCGTAGTACGGCGGCAGGTTCTCGCTGCGGGCGAAGTTGGAGTCGACGGCGAGGCCGCTCAGGAGAGGCGAGGCATTGACGACAACGAGCGCCCCGGCGAGGACGGCCGCGACGCCCCCGGCCGCCGGTATGCGGCGTGAGAGGGCGCTCAGGCCAGCTCCGAGGAGCACGGCGAGGCCGAGGACGACGAGGGGCGTTGCCCGATCGGTCGAGCGCAGCGCGAAGCCGGCCGTCGTGCCCGTCATGAACGCCTTGAGACCGTGCCCGAGGATCGAGGGGTCGTCGTAGGGGTGCGTCCCGACGGAGAGCACGAGGCCGATCAGGGCGAGCAGGACGAAGTAAGCCCTCGCTCTGAAGCGCGAGACGACGGCGCCGAGCACGCCGAGAACCGGAACGGCGAAACTGACCGCGATCAGCCAGACCTGCTCGGTGTAGTCGACCGCTGACCGGAGCCAGGGGCCGAGCCGGTCGGAGCCGTAGAAGTACCAGTAGCCGAGGCCCCGGAAGACCTCCGAGGCGAGAGACGTGTTGGCGATCGCAGGCACCGTCTCGGTGAACTTGAGGACGTTGATCCCGTAGGCGCCCTCAATGACGAGGCCCGCTATCCACCAGAGCGAGACGAGCAGGGAGAGCAGGCCGATCTTTAGAGCGCTCGCCAGCGCCCTCTTGGGCGACACCTCGTGTACGACGGCGAGCTCGTACAGCACCCAGGCGACAGGGGCGATTCCGGCGTAGATGAGCGACGTGGCGTTGATCCCGCCGGCGAGAGCGACGACGACCGCGAAGAGGGCGGGGTACCTCCAGCCCCCGCGGCGCAGTGCCATCACCGTGAAGCCGAGCATCCAGCCGAGCCCCGCCCAGGGCATCAGGATCGCCGAGATCCGTTCGATGTACTGCATGACGTACGGGCTGAGCTGGTAGACGGCGGCCGCCAGCACCACGCCGGGTCCCGAGAGCCCGAGGACCCGCACCGCGTAGCGCACACCGCTCCCGGCGAGGAACAAGAGCGTGCCCATCCAGAGGCGCTGGGCTACCCAGACCGGTACACCGAGGTGGGCGAGGGACCAGTAGAAGGGTCCCATCGGGAGCAGGTAGCCGATCTGCTGGTGCGTGACGGTCCCTCCGGCCACGCTCGGGTCCCACATCGACAGAGCCTGGGCCATGAGGCGCCCGGGGTCGAGGTAGAGGTACTGCTTCGTATCGGCCGCGACGGTCCCAGGCTTGGTGAGCAGAAGCGGGGCGTAGGCCAAGGCCGCGAGAGCACCGAGCTCGAGCGCTCCTCGTCGGAGCCGAAAGGACCTGCTCACGGGAGGCACGGCCGGGTTAGTGTAGGACCCCGCCCAAGGGGAGCGGTGGCATCCGCCTGTGGCCGGAAGGGGATAAGTGGGTGCTCGGCTGGCCGGCGGTCGCCGGCTGTGATCACGATCGGGCTCACCGGAGGGATCGGCTCGGGCAAGTCGACGGTGGGTGCCATGCTCGTCCAGCGCGGTGCCGTCCTCGTCGATGCCGACCAGCTTGCCAGGGAGGCAGTCGAGCCTGGCACTGAGGGCTACGAGAGGGTTGTGGCGCGTTTCGGCCCGTCAGTCGTGCAGCCCGGCGGTGTCCTTGACCGCGCCGCCATAGCCGCGGTGGTGTTCAACGATGAGGCGGCGCTTTCGGACCTGAACGAGATCGTCCACCCGGCTGTCGGACGGCTGATGCTCGAGCGCGTGGCTGAGCACGCTGCCTCGGATGCCGTGGTCGTCCTCGACGTGCCGCTCCTCGTGGAAACGGGCGGTCGCGAGCGCTACGGCGTATCCGGCGTGCTCGTGGTCGATGCCCCCGCCGCCCTCGCTGTCGAGCGGCTGGTGAGGGAGCGCGCCATCTCGCTCGAGGACGCCGAGCGGCGCATCGCCGCCCAGGCGACCCGTGAGGAACGCCTCCGGCAGGCAGACTTCGTCATCGTCAACACTGGGACGCTCGATGAGCTGGCGGAGATGACGCGGCGCGCCTGGGAGTGGGTGCAGACACTGTCGCCCGGCCGGCATTGAGGAGGCACGTCGCGGCCGGTCCGGCTCGCCCGTTCCGCCGGCCTGGCGACAAGAGGCAGTTCAAGGCAGCCCGGAAGCGACCGCGCACCTCGTCGGTACCATGCCGATGATGCCGAAGTTCCGTGTGAAGAGCGACTTCCAACCTGCGGGTGACCAGCCGGGCGCCATCGAGTCGCTCTCGCGCGCCCTTGCGCAGGGCGACCGCTTCCAGACGCTGCTCGGCATCACCGGGAGCGGCAAGAGCGCGACGGTGGCCTGGACGATCGAGCAGGCGCAGCGGCCGACGCTCGTGCTGGCTCCGAACAAGTCGCTCGCCGCCCAGCTCGCTGGCGAGCTGCGGGCCCTCTTTCCGGACAATCGGGTCGAGTACTTCGTCTCCTACTACGACTACTACCAGCCCGAGGCCTACCTCCCGTCATCGGACACCTACATCGAGAAGGACTCATCGATCAATGACGAGATCGATCGGCTCCGCCATTCGACGACGGCGTCTTTGCTCACCCGGCGTGATGTGATCGTGGTTGCGTCCGTCTCGTGCATCTACGGCCTCGGCTCACCCGAGGAGTACCGGGACCGCATCCTCGTGCTCCGCCCGGGCGAGGTTCACGACCAGCGCTCCGTGCTCACCCGCCTCGTCGAGATGCACTACGAGCGCAACGATCAGAACCTCGTGCGCGGGCGCTTCCGGGTGCGAGGTGACACTGTCGAGGTGCACCCGGCTTATGAGGAGATCGCCGTCAGGATTGAGCTGTTCGGCGACGAGATCGAGAGGATGACGCGCTTCGACGTGCTCACCGGCGAGATCCTCGGCGAGCTAGACGAGGTGGTCGTCTTCCCGGCCACCCACTACGTCGCCGGCGACGAGCACATGCGCAGGGCCATCTCGGCGATCGAGGAGGAGCTCGGCGAGCGTCTGCGCGAGCTCGAGTCGGAGAAGAAGCTGCTCGAGGCGCAGCGGCTGCGGATGCGGACCGAGCACGACCTCGAGATGCTTGCCGAGGTGGGCACGTGCTCGGGGATCGAGAACTACAGCCGTCACCTGGACGGCCGCCGGCCAGGTGACCCGCCGTACACGCTGCTCGACTACTTTCCCGACGACTGGCTGCTCGTCATCGACGAGAGCCATGTGACGGTACCTCAGCTGCACGGGCAGTTCGAGGGCGACCGCTCGCGCAAGGAGGTCCTCGTCGAGCACGGCTTTCGTCTCCCCTCGGCCCTCGACAACCGGCCGCTTCGCTTCAGCGAGCTCGAGGCTCGCGTCAACCAGTGCATCTTCATGTCGGCCACCCCGGCCGATTACGAGCTGTCGGTCTCGAGCCAAGTGGTCGAGCAGATCGTGCGCCCGACCGGGCTCATCGACCCCGAGGTGGTCGTCAGGCCTACGAAGGGCCAGATCGACGATCTCATCAGCGAGGTCCGCGTGACGATCGCACGCGAGGAGCGCGTGCTCGTTACCACGCTCACGAAGAAGATGGCCGAGGACCTGGCGGACTATCTGCTCGAATCGGGGCTGCGCGTGCGCTACCTGCACTCGAACGTCGACACGATCGAGCGGATCGAGATCGTTCGCGATCTCCGCCTCGGCGAGTTCGACGTGCTCGTCGGGATCAACCTGCTGCGTGAGGGGCTCGACCTGCCCGAGGTGAGCCTGGTCGCAATCCTCGACGCCGACAAGGAGGGGTTCCTCCGCTCGACGACATCGCTGATCCAGACGATGGGCCGGGCCGCTCGCAACGTGTCGGGCCGCGTGATCCTCTACGCCGATGTGATCACGGACTCCATGCGCCGGGCGATGGCCGAGACCGAGCGCCGCCGTGTGTTGCAGACGGCGTACAACGTCGAGCGCGGCATCGACCCGCAGACGATCCGCAAGGCCGTGACGGACCTCGTCGCGCAGTTCCGTGCTGCCTCGGGCGCGAGCGCGTTCGAGGGGGGCGCTCCCCTGCCGTCAGGGCACCGGGCGAACGCCGAGCGTTCGAGGCAAGCGGGCCGGAGGGCTGCTGAGCGTGTCGCAGCGGCCCTCGGCGCCGGCGGCCGGAGCAGGCTCGGAGAGGGCGCTGGGGCCATGATGCCCGCCGACGAGCTCGGGCTCCTCATCCACACGCTCGAGTCCGAGATGCAGGCGGCTGCCGCCGATCTTCGCTTCGAGTACGCCGCCCGCCTGCGCGACGAGATCAGATCGCTGCGGCGGGAGCTACGGGAGGTGGGCTGAGAGGTGCCGGACATGCTTGTGGTTCGCGGGGCGCGCGAGCACAACTTGAAGAACCTCTCGATCGACTTGCCACGCGACCGGTTGGTCGTGCTGACCGGCCTCTCGGGCTCGGGCAAGTCGTCGCTCGCCTTCGACACCATCTACGCCGAGGGCCAGCGGCGATACGTCGAGTCGCTGTCTTCCTACGCGAGGCAGTTCCTCGGCCAGATGGACAAGCCGGACGTGGACTTCATCGAGGGTCTCTCGCCGGCAATCTCGATCGACCAGAAGTCCGCCTCCCGCAACCCTCGCTCGACGGTCGGCACCGTGACCGAGATCTACGACTACCTCCGCCTGCTGTACGCCCGCATCGGTCAGCCCCACTGCCCGAGCTGCGGGCGCCTCGTCACTCGCCAGAGCCCACAACAGATCGTCGACCGCGTCATGCAGCTGCCCGACGGGTCCCGCTTCCAGGTGCTCGCCCCAGTCGTCCGGGGTCGCAAGGGCGAGTACTCGAGCCTGCTCGACGAGCTGACCAAGCAGGGCTACGCCCGGGTCCGCGTCGACGGCCAGGTCGTCGAGCTCGCCGAGCGCGCCGCGCTCGAGCTCGCCCGCTACGAGCAGCACACGATCGAGGTGGTGGTGGACCGGCTCATCCGCAAGGAGTCGATCGAGCGGCGCCTCACGGACTCGATCGAGACGGCACTGCGGCTCGGCGAGGGGATGGCCGAGATCGTCGTGACCGCTCAGAAGGGCGAGGACGACGAGCAGCTCACGTTCTCCCAGCACCTCGCATGCACCCACTGCGGGCTCTCCTTCGACGAGCCTGCACCGAGGAACTTCTCGTTCAACTCGCCTTACGGAGCGTGCCCGACCTGCAACGGGCTCGGCACTCGCTTCGAGGTGGACCCGGAGCTCATCGTCTCGAACCCGGATCTCTCAGTATCTGCAGGAGCAATCTCGCCGTGGGCGGGTGCTCGCACCGAGTACTTTGCGAGGGTGCTCGGCGCGGTGGCCGAGGCGGTGCAGATCGACCTCGACAAGCCCTGGTCGAAGCTCACGAAAGCACAGAAGAAGGTCCTGCTCTTCGGCGCCGGCTCGCGCAAGGTCCACATCCGCTACCGGAACCGCTACGGCACCCAGCGCAGCTACGACACGACCTACGAGGGAGTCGTGCCCTGGCTGCAGCGACG
>JAKATT010000130.1:17693-28844 GCA_021818615.1 Actinomycetes bacterium
GCAGAAGATCTACCGCTCGCGGATCGTACCTGGCCGGCACAGGTCGATTGAGGGTGCCGAGGCGCTCGACAAAGTGATCGACATCGACCAGTCGCCGATCGGGCGCACTCCGCGCTCGAACCCGGCGACCTACACAGGGGTCTTCGACCACATCCGCAAGCTGTTCAGCCAGACTTCCGAGGCGAAGCTGCGCGGCTACCTGCCGGGCCGCTTCTCCTTCAACGTCTCGGGCGGCAGGTGCGAGGCGTGCGCCGGTGACGGGACGATCAAGATCGAGATGCACTTCCTGCCCGATGTCTACGTGCCCTGCGAGGTGTGCAAGGGAGCGCGCTACAACCGCGACACGCTCGAGGTCGCATGGCGCGGCCGCAACATCGCCGAGGTGCTCGACCTCTCCTGCGAGGAGGCGCTGGAGTACTTCGCCAACCAGCCGGTGATCGCGAGGCACCTGCGGACGCTTGTCGACGTCGGCCTGTCGTACGTCCGTCTCGGCCAGCCGGCGCCGACGCTGTCAGGAGGCGAGGCGCAACGAGTGAAGCTCGCCTCCGAGCTGTCGAAGCGATCGACCGGCCGGACGCTCTACATCCTCGACGAGCCGACGACCGGGCTGCACTTCGAGGACGTCCGCAAGCTCTTGGGTGTGCTGCAGCGGCTCGTCGACGCAGGCAACACGGTGTGCATAATCGAGCACAATCTCGATGTCATCAAGTCGGCCGACTGGATCATCGATCTCGGGCCCGAAGGCGGCGACGGCGGCGGCACAGTCGTCGCGGAGGGCACGCCCGAGCAGGTGGCGAAGACAGCCGAGAGCTATACCGGTCAGTTCCTGGCGCCGCTGCTCGGCCTCTGAGGCGAGCTCCTCGGCCCGGGGCTCAGGCGATCGCCAACATCCGCTCCAGGGATACGCGGGCGTCAGCCGCCGTCGCCGAGTCGACCACGATACGGTTACGGACCTCCCCGGCGACGAGTCCATCGAGGACCCAGGCCAGATGCGGCAGATCTATACGGAACATCGTCGAGCAAGGGCAGACGAGCGGGTCGAGCGACACGACGCTGCGGTCCGCGGCGTGCGCGCGGGCCAGGCGATCGACCAGGTGGATCTCGGTCCCGACCGCTATCACCGAGCCAGGGGGCGCCTCGGCCACTGCCCCGATGATGTAGTCGGTCGAGCCGACCTGGTCGGCCAGCTCGACGACCTCGTGGGCGCACTCGGGATGCACGATGACGATGCCGTCGGGGTGCGCCGCCCGGAACGACTCGACGTGGGAGGTGGAGAAGCGCTGGTGGACCGAGCAGTGACCCTGCCAGAGAAGAAAGGTGGCCTCCTTCACGTCCCTCTCCTCCAACCCGCCGAGCGGACGGCGGGGATCGACGACTCTCATGTCGTCAGCGGCGAAGCCGAGCTGGAAGCCGGTGTTGCGTCCGAGGTGCTGGTCGGGAAAGAAGAGCACCTTGTCGCCTGGGGCTCTCGAGGTTCCGGACGTGCCCGAGCGGCCCGAGCTGCTGCCGTCGCCAAGGCCGAGTGCCCAGCGCAGCACGGAGCGGGCGTTGGACGAGGTGCACACGGAGCCGCCCTTGCGACCTACGAAGGCCTTCAGGGCCGCCGAGGAGTTCATGTAGGTGATCGGGACGACGCGCTCGACGTCGGTGACCTGTCCGAGCTCCTCCCAGATCTGCTCCACCCCGTCGAGGTCTGCCATGTCTGCCATCGAACAGCCGGCGTTCAGGTCGGGCAGCAGCACCTTTACGCCGTCGCCAGTGAGGATGTCCGCCGACTCGGCCATGAAGTGGACTCCGCAGAAGACGACATACTCGGCGTCGCGCTGCGCGGCGGCGAACCGGGAGAGCCCGAACGAGTCGCCCCTCGCGTCGGCGAAACTGATCACCTCTTCCCGCTGGTAGTGGTGCCCGAGGATCACGAGAGGTCCCGCAAGCTGCTCTTTGGCTCGCGTCACGCGCTCGGAGAGCTGTTCCTCGGACGCGAGGCCATACTCGTCGGGCAGGGGAGTCTGAAGGCGGATCATCGGCTGAGCCCCCATTGTCGGGTGCGCCTCGTCAACGGCCGGCGGGGACAGCCTGGTCGCCCATCCGCGGGTTTGTCGGCCAAGAGGCAGGATATGTCCGCCGGGATACCAGGCCGGCGTACCCTCAATGGTAGTGCTCGAACGCCCTGCCGCAATCCCGGACGCGCCCGGGTCGTACCAGTTCAAGGACAGGGACGGCCGTGTCATCTACGTCGGCAAGGCGCGATCGCTGCGCAGCCGGCTGGCGAGCTACTTCCAAGACGCCCGCAGCCTGCATCCCCGCACCGCTCAGATGATGGAGAGGGCGGGATCGCTGGAGTGGATCGTCGTCGGTAGCGACGTCGAGGCGATCATGCTCGAGTACAACCTGATCAAAGCGCATCGGCCGCGCTTCAACGTGCGTCTGGTCGACGACAAGAGCTATCCGTACCTCGCTCTCAGCGTCGGGGACGAGTGGCCTAGGGCCGCCGTGATGCGCGGCGCGAGGCGCAAGGGCACCCGCTACTTCGGCCCCTACGCCCACGCCTACGCGATCCGCGAGACACTCGACCTCCTCTTGCGCTCCTTCCCGATCCGTACCTGCTCGGACGCGAAGATGCACCGCCACGAGCTGCTCGGGCGTCCCTGCCTCCTTCACCACATCGAGCGCTGCTCGGCACCGTGCGTCGGCAATGTCAGTCGCCAGGACTACGCCCGGCTCGTCGCGGAGCTGATGGCGTTCCTAGAGGGAGACACCGGGCCGGTCGTGAGGCGTCTCGAACATGAGATGCTCGCGGCCGCCTCGGAGCTCGAGTTCGAGCGTGCCGCACGGTTGCGCGACCGCCTGGCGTCGGTGCGCCTGGCAGTCGAGCGCCAGCAGATGGTGACCGATGCACCAGAGGACCTCGACGCCGTCGCCGTCGCCGAAGACGAGCTGGTCGCGGCCGTACAGGTCCTCCACGTACGCCACGGCAGGGTAGTCGGCCGGCACGGCTTCCTCCTCGAGAAGGTCGAACCGCTCACGACGGCTCAGCTCCTCTCGAAGGTGCTCGAGCAGCACTACGGCGACACGCCACTCGGTGTCCCGCGCGAGATCCTGTTGTCCGAACTGCCCGAGGACTCGGTGACCTACGGGAAGTGGCTCGAGACGCTGCGCCAAGCCAGGGTGTACCTGCGCGTCCCGGTGCGCGGCCGAAAGCACGAGCTCTTGCAGACGGCCAGCCAGAACGCGGCTGAGCAGCTCGAGCGCCACAGGCTGCGCCGCTCCTCTGACCTGACGAGCCGTGCGGTCGCCCTCGAGGAGCTGCAGGCTGCCCTCGGGCTCGCCGAAGCGCCGCTGCGGATCGAGTGCTACGACATGAGCCACCTGCAGGGAACGGACTACGTCGGGTCCATGGTCGTCTTCGAGGACGGGCTCCCGAAGCGCAACGACTACCGTCGTTTCAAGGTCTCGGCCGTACAGGGCAACGACGACTACGGCGCGATGTACGAAGTCCTCACGCGCCGTCTTCGCCACCTGCTCGAGCGAGACGCCGCCACGCTCCGCCCTGACGGCACGTTCGGCACCCCTCCCGACTCTGTCTCCCTCGACTCGATCGGGCGCCGCCGAAAGCGGTCCTCGCGCTTCTCCTACCCTCCCCAGCTGCTCCTCGTCGACGGAGGCAAGGGCCAGCTGAACGTCGCAATCCGCGTGCTCGAGGACCTCGGCCTCTCCAGCAAGGTGGCCGTCGCCGCGCTCGCCAAGCGGCTCGAGGAGGTCTTCGTTCCCGGCCGGAGCGAGCCGGTCGTCATCGCCCGCGACTGCGAGGCCATCTACCTCCTACAACAGGCTCGCGACGAGGCACACCGCTTTGCCGTCACCTTCCACCGCGAGCTGCGTCAGCGGCGGATGACGAAGAGCGCCCTCGATGGCATCCCCGGCCTCGGCCCGACACGGCGCAGGCGGCTCATAGAGGAGCTCGGCGGTGTGCGCGCCGTCCAGTCCGCCTCCCGCGACGAGCTGACGACACTCGCCTGGTTGCCGAACAGGGTGGCTGAGGCCGTCTACGAGCACCTGCATGGGCGCCCGCAGCACCAGCGTCCCGCGAGAACGGGCTGACCGGCTTGGCTGATATCGGGAAGCCGCCAAGCTGGGACGAGCTGGCCGAGTGGTGGCGGGAGACGTTCACGCGCGGGGCAGACGTGGAGTACGAGCAGCAGATCCTCCCGCTCGCCGCCGAGTTGCTCACCGGCCGCCACCTGGTGCTCGACCTCGGGACCGGAGAGGGCCAGTTGGCGCGCCACCTTGTAAGGGCGGCCGAGGGCCGACGAGTCGTCGGCATAGACCCTTCTGCCCGCCAGCTCGCCAACGCGCGCCTGGCGTCCGGCGGCCCGGTCTACGCGAGGGCGACGGGCGAGGCGCTCCCCTTTCGCGACAGCTGCTTCGACGCCGTCGCCTGCTGCCTCGTGATCGAGCACGCGACGGACGCCGACGCGCTCATCGCCGAGGCAGCGAGAGTGCTCGCAGCTGGGGGAGCGTTCCTGCTTCTCGTGAACCACCCGGTTGTGCAAGGTCCTGGAAGCGGGCTCATCGACGACAAGCTGCTCGAGGAGCGATACTGGCGTATTGGGCCGTATCTCAACGAGTCGTCTTCCGAGGAGGAGGTCGACCCTGGGGTGAGGATCCGTTTCGCCCACCGGCCGCTCAGCCGCTACGTCAACCCCGCCTGTGAGGCCGGGCTGGTCCTCACGCGCCTCGAAGAGCCTGCCCCTCCCTTCGACTTCCTCACCGACTCTCTCGACCTCGAGCTGGAGAGTGCCATGCCGCGCCTTTGTGCCATGCGCTTCGAGCGCCTGGCTGACCGACAAGAATGAGGCCAGCATGGCCGAGTACCTCTTCCTCGTAGGCATGTCGGGTGCAGGGCGCTCGACGGCGGCGGCGACGCTCGAGGACAGGGGTTGGTTCGTCATCGACAACCTCCCGCCCGCCCTGCTCGGCAAGGTGGCCGAGCTCGCCAACCAGCCAACGGGAGAGTACCAACTGGTCTGCCTCGTAGCCGGCCGTGGCGGCTACGAGGCGCTCGCCGATCTGCGACCGGCGATCGCGTCGCTCCGGGCGTCAGGGGCGAGGGTGCGGATGCTCTTTCTCGATGCACCTGACGAGGTCCTCGTCAGGCGTTTCGAGGCCAACCGCCGCCGCCACCCGGTCGAGGTCGAGGACGGGGGCGTGCTCGAGGCCATCCGCGAGGAGCGCGAGCTGTTGGAGGGACTGCGCGAGGACGCGGACGTCGTGATCGACACAGGCGACCTCAACGTCCACCAGCTGCGTGACCGCGTCATCGAGGTCGTCGACCACGGCGGGGGCGAGGGGATGGAGACAACCGTGATCTCCTTTGGCTTCAAGCACGGTCTGCCACTTGACGTCGACCTTGTCTTTGACTGCCGCTTCCTGCCGAACCCACACTGGGTGCCCGGGCTACGCCCGCTCACGGGCCTGGACGACGAGGTGAAGAAGTTCGTCATGTCGGACCCACAGGCGACCGAGCTGCTCTCGCGTCTCGACGCTCTCTTCGATCTCGTGCTGCCCGCCTACGCGAGAGAGGGGAAGTCCTACCTCTCGGTCGCCATGGGCTGCACAGGCGGCCGGCACCGCTCCGTCGTGCTCGCCGAGGAGCTCGGCGAGCTCATGCGACATCACGGCTTCCAACCGAGGGTGCACCACCGGGACATCGCCCGCTGAGCCAGCCGTCGACCACGCTCCGGCCGGGGTGCCCGAGCGTGGTGGCGAGCAGCGGAGGCCACGGGCTGGCACCGAAGTGCTCGAGCAACCCTCCGGCGGGACTGGCGAGCTCGCCGGGCACGCCTTCGGGAGTGAGAGTGCGGAGTGCGCCGGTGGCCAGGGTGGGTTTCGCTGATCCCAACCCGGATCGGCTCGCGGTGGCATTGGGGGCCATGCGGTGGGGACATTGAGTGCGCCGGCTGCTTGTGGGTCGGGCTGCAGCTTTGGGAGGATGATCGAGAAGGAGGAATGTCATGGGCGTTCGAGTAGGTGTCAACGGTTTCGGCCGGATCGGGCGGAACCTCGTGCGGGCCCTGATCGAGCGCGAAGAGGCTGAGACAGCTGGCGCTGCAGCCGGTGAGGACCCGTGCAGGATCGAGATCGTAGCGATCAACGACATCACCTCGAGGGAGGCGAACGCCCACCTCCTCCAGTACGACTCGACCCACGGGCGCCTGAAGCAACCGGTCGAGATCACCGGCGACGGCCTACTCGTCGGGTCTCGCGCCATCACGGTCTTCTCCGAGCGTGACCCGAAGGCGCTCAGCTGGGGCGAGCTCGGCGTCGACGTGGTGATCGAGTCGACCGGCCGGTTCACCTCGAGGGCTGACGCGATGGCCCACGTCGAGGCCGGTGCAAAGAGGGTCATCATCTCAGCGCCCTCGAAGGACGCCGACGCCACCTTCGTGGTTGGGGTGAACGACACGGAATTCGACCCCACCCGCCACATTGTCGTCTCGAACGCCTCTTGCACGACGAACTGCCTGGTCCCGATGGTGAAGGTGGTCGACGACGCCTTCGGGCTGCGCCAGGGGCTCATGACGACGGTGCACGCCTACACCAACGACCAGGAGCTACTCGACCTCGGGCGTGACAACCTCCGGCGGGCGCGGGCTGCGGCGGTGAACATCGTCCCCTCGTCGACCGGTGCCGCCAGGGCAACGAACCTCGTCCTGGAGCACATGAAAGGACGCCTCGACGGCCAGTCGCTGCGCGTCCCGGTCGTCGACGGCTCGATCACCGACCTCACCTGCGTGCTCGGTGGTGCTCTCACAGTCGAGGATGTGAACGACGCTTTCAAGGAGGCCTCCCGAAGCGGCCCGCTCTCTCCCGTGCTCGCCTACAGCGAGGCGGCGATCGTCTCGAGCGACATCGTCGGGACGTCGGCATCCTGCACGTTCGATGCCTCGCTCACAATGGTGGTGGCGATCGACGACGAGAGCACGCTCGTGAAGATCCTGGGCTGGTACGACAACGAGTGGGGCTACGCGTACCGCCTGCTCGACCTCGCCTGGATCATCAGCCGGGCCTGAGATGGGAGCGGAGCCGGCCGCTTGGGACGTACCGTTCCTCGAGAACCTCGGAGATGTCGCTGACCAGGCGGTACTTGTCCGGCTCGACTTGAACGTCCCCCTCGCGACCGATGCCGAGGGGATGCGGACAGTGGCGGACGACTTTCGTATCCGGGCCGCACTGCCGACGCTCGAGTGGCTGCTCGACCGGGGAGCGAGGATCACCGCGGCGACGCACCTCGGGCGGCCCGACGGAGCTCCCGATCCTCGATACGACCTTGCCCCGGTGAGGGCACGCCTCGCCGAGCTTGCCCCTCGGGTCGAGCTGCTCGACAACCTCCGCTTCTCGCCCGGTGAGAAGGGGAACGACCCCGAGTTCGTCTGCCAGCTCGTCGCCGGCCAGGACCTCTACGTGAACGACGCCTTCGGGGTCTGCCACAGGAGCCACGCCTCGGTTGTCGGACCACCTCGCTTCCTGCCCTCGGCCGCCGGCCGGCTCGTTCAGAACGAGGTGCACGAGTTGCGCCGCCTGCTCGACAACCCGGAGCGGCCGTTCGTGGTCGCCGTCGGCGGGGCCAAGGTGGGCGACAAGCTGGGGCTGTTGAGCCGCCTGGCCGAGCTCGCCGACCGGGTGCTCGTCGGCGGCGGCATGGCGTTCTCCTTCACCAGGGCTGCGGGAGCCGGAACGGGCGACTCGCTGCTCGACCGAGAGCACCTGGATGCTTGCAGCAACATGCTGCGGCGTTTCGAGAACCTCGTGCTCCCTGTCGACTTCGTGGCGGCCGCCCCCGGTGTCGAGCTGCGGACCGACGTCGCAGCTCCATCGTCCTGGGAGCCGGGCGAGGTGGAGGTGTTCGGTAGGTCGTTGCCGGACGGCTGGCGGGGCTTCGATATCGGGCCGGCGACGGCCGAGCTCTTCCGGGAGGTCATCGCGACGGCAGCCAACGCGCTGTGGAACGGTCCTATGGGAGTGTTCGAGGACCCCCGCTTCGAGGCAGGGACGAGAGCGGTCGCCCAAGCGATGGCGGACTGCCCCGGCCACACCGTCATCGGCGGTGGTGACAGCGTGGCGGCCGTTCACAGGCTCGGGCTCGCCGAGCGGATCGACCACATCTCGACCGGCGGGGGGGCGTCGCTCGAGTTCCTCGAGCACGGTGACCTCCCCGGGCTGAGGGCGCTCCGTGAGAGTGCAGCTGTCCGGGCAGGAAGGGGTGTGCCGTGAGCCGGCAGGTCATCGTGAGCGGTAACTGGAAGATGCACCACAACCACTACGAGGCGATCCAGTTCGTCCAGAAGCTGGCGGCGCTGCTACGTACCTCTCCGCTGCCCGCCGGGCGCCAAGCGACGCTTCATCCCACATTCACGTCGCTGCGCTCGGTGCAGGCAGCCGTCGAGTCCGATGCCGTCCCTGTCCTGCTCGGGGCGCAGGACTGTCACGCGGAGGATCGAGGTGCCTACACCGGCGAGGTAAGCGCCGAGATGCTGTCGAAGCTGAACGTCTCCTACGTGATCGTCGGGCATTCCGAGCGCAGGGCGTACTGCGGCGAGACGGACGAGGTGGTGCGGGCGAAGCTCGATGCCGTGCTGCGCCATTCGATGACGCCGATCCTTTGCGTTGGCGAGACACTGGAGCAGCGGCAGGCAGGCGACGCGTTCGCGAAGGTGTCCTCCGAGCTCGCAGCCGCCCTCGGGAAGCGGCCGTCGGAGGTCGTCGGAGCCCTGGTCGTTGCGTACGAGCCGATCTGGGCGATCGGTACTGGCCAGAGCGCGAGCTCCTCAGACGCCGAGGAGATGGCGGCATATGTACGCCGGGAGGTCGCCCGTCTTGCCGGAGGCGAGGCGGCCGTCTCCATCCGGGTGCAGTACGGCGGCTCCGTCACACCCGAGAGCGCGGCGGAGCTCCTTGCCTGCGACAACGTCGACGGGCTGCTCGTCGGCGGGGCGAGCCTGGATGCAGACAGCTTCGCGGCGATCGCCCGGGCGGGGTCCTGATGCTGGGAGCCGGATGATAACCTCCGAGCCGCCGCGTGACGACACGCAGGCACAAACGGCGGACTCAGCCCGTGGCCGCCATGCGACGACCTTGAAGGAGACACCCCACTCGTGCTGACCGACGTACTCGTCGTCGTTGACACCATCGTGGCGCTCGGCCTGGTCATCCTCATCCTCCTGCACTCGGGGCGGGGCGGCGGGCTCTCGGACATGTTCGGCGCGTCCAGTGGCTCCTCTGCCGCCGGCTCGACGGTGGCAGAGCGCAACCTCGATCGGATCACTGTGATCTTCGTGCTGGTCTTCACATTCGTGACGGTCGCGTTGTCGATCCGATGGAGCGGTTGAGCCGCCGGCTCCTTCCAGCGCTCCTGCTGGTTCTCGTCCTGGCGGCTGCGGGCTGTACGAGCAGCGACCTGTCGAGCACGTCATCGAGCAGCTCCAGCACGACCAGCGCTGCGGCCGGCACCATCACGCTCGAGAACGGCGGCACGGTCACCGTCGCCGTCTCGTCGCTCCCGACGAATTTCAACCCCCTGGCACCGCCCGGGGGGAACCGCATCACGAACGAGGTGATGGCAGCGGTCCTGCCTCATGCCTTCGTGCGTGACCGCCACTTCCAACAAGTCGCCGATCCTGGCTTCGTACTCAGCGCCGAGGTCTACGGGCTCTCACCGTTCACCGTGGTCTATAAGCTGAACCCGAAGGCGGTCTGGTCCGACGGCACCCCGATCTCCGTCGCCGACTTCATCTACGACTGGCACGAGGAGCTGCACTGGGCGCCCCTTCTTGCCGGCGGTGGCATCGTCGCGGGCTACAGGGACATCTCGTCGATCACGGGCGCCAGCGGCGGTTCCACCGTAAGAGTTGTGTTCCGCCGGCCGTTCGCCGAGTGGGAGTCGCTCTTCTCCTATCTGATCCCTGCCCACATCGCCGAGCGCTATGGCTGGGTGGCGGCCTTTCAGGGTTTCGACCCGGCAAAGGTGATCTCGGGCGGCCCGTTCGAGATCGCCTCCTTCGAGCCGGGCAAGCGCCTCGTGCTGGTTCGCAACCCGAGGTACTGGTCGACGCCCGCACACCTCGACCGGATCGTCCTAGAGAAGATGAGCTCGTCGGCGGCGCTCGCCGGGCTCGAGGCGGGGACGGTGACCCTCGCCGAAACTTCACCGGGAGCCGACGTCACGAACGTGATCGCCCGTGCCGCCCAGCACGGGCGGGGGCTCCTCAGCTCGGTGCAGGTGCTGCCGACTCTCTGGCAGCTGTGCATCAACAGCGCGGACCCCGTGCTCGCTCCGACCAAGCTGCGGCGGGCGCTCGAGCACTCCATCAACAGAGGCGAGGTGACGACGAACTCGGCGGGACTCGTGGACTGGACGGAGACACCTGACAACTCGCGCCTCACCATGGCAGGCGAGCCGGGCTCCGGTGGAAACTTCCAGATCTACAACGAGCCCCTGGCGATGAAGCTCTACGGCCAAGCAGCCTTCGCCCGGGGGACCGATGGGGAGATTCGCTTCGGCGGCAACGGGCCAGTGCTCACTCTCTCCCTCGACGTCCCGAAGGGGAACCAGCTGCTCGCGCTGGCAGCCGCCTCGGTCGCGGCGCAGCTCCAGGCGATCGGCGTGCGCGTCGTGGTCTCGTTCGTGCCGCTCGGGCGGCTCCTCGGGCGTATCCTCCCGCAGGGCGCGTACCAGCTGGCGATTGCTCCCTTCCTCGTGACGCCGAACGCGGCGGGAATGGCGGCCGTGTACACGCCGGCGGCAACGGAAGCCTCCCTGCCCTGGTCCATGAGCTCGCCGGTGTGGTCGGCACCCGGCACAGAACCGGGAGCGGTGGAAGGCGGCGTCGTTACGCGGGACGTGTTCGGCCTGAGCGATCCTGCCGTCGCCCGACGCTTCGAGGAGGCGATGACCAATCTCAACCTCGACCTCTCCCAGCTTCTCTTGGGCAAGGCCGATACCCAGCTGTGGCAGGACGCGCCGACCGTACCGCTCTTCCAGCAGCCGGTGGATCTGGTTGCCGCGTCGTCGCTCGTTGGGGTCAGCGAGAGCCCGACATGGGCAGGACTCTTCTGGGATGCCGCCGACTGGGCGATCCGCCTGGCGCCGCC
>JAKATT010000225.1 GCA_021818615.1 Actinomycetes bacterium
CTACGTGACGGCGAGATCCGTTGCCTGGCCAAGACAGGGTGAGACCCGGAACGGACGCAACCTGGTGCGAGCTCGCCAGAAGTCATGGTCCCCGCCTCCTGGCGGCGAGACCGCGCCCTTGATTGAGTGTCAATGGACATCAGGAACTCCACGCCGACGGACAGGTTTCCTCCAAGCTGGCGGACAGCAGGATTCCATGTGGGCGGACAGCTGACGTCCTCACTGCGAAGTGAGGGCGACAACGCCGGCGCCCGCCATGGCTTCTTCGAGACGTACCGACGGGCCTTCTGTGGCGACGAGGTGGGCGTGGTGAAGCAGCCTGTCGACGGCGGCCGTGGCGATCGACTTCGGCATGATCGTGTCGAAGCCGGAGGGATGGATGTTGGAGGTGACGATGAGGCTGCGTCGCTCGTAGGCGGCGTCGACCACTCGGTAGAAGGCCTCGGCCGCCTCCGCCCCGGCTGGCAGCATGCCGATGTCGTCGACGGCGATCACCTCCGCCCGGCAGATGCGTGTCACCACCTTTTGCACCGAGGCGTCGACCTTGGCTCGTGACAAGGTGGCCGTCAGGCTCTCGAGTGAGAACCAGCTGACCCTCATCCCGGCGTCGATGACGGCGTTGGCGAGGGCTTCGGCGAAGTGGCTCTTGCCGGTGCCGGACGGCCCGCAGATGGCGAGGTTCTCCGCCCGGCTGACCCATTCGAGAGAGCGCAGCGCCGTCTGGGTGGCGACTGGGATGGACGACTTGTCCTCCCGCCAGGACTCGAAGGTCTTGCCGGCCGGCATGCCGGCCGAGCGACGGCGCTGGGCGCGGGTCGCCTGGTCCCGCCCGGCTACCTCCTCGACGAGGAGCACCCGCAGCAACTCGGCCGGATCCCAGCGCTGGGCCCGTGCCGTGGCGCAGACCTCGGGTGCCGCCCGGCGCAGGTAGGGAAGCCTCATCCGGCGCAGCAGGGCGATCAGCTCAGCCGGCAGTTCGGGCGGGGCGGGGGTCTTCACGGTCATCGTCCGAACTCCTCCCAGGCCGACGTACCCGGCTGCACGAAATAGGACTCTTCGGCCCGCACGAGCTCGCCGGTCGCCCCGGCCTGCTCGAGGTGCTCGAGGATCGAGGCGAGGTCGCCGTCGCTGAAGCGCCCGGCGAAGGCGGCCATCCCAAGAGCCCGGTCGACCCGCTCGGAGCCGACGAGAGCGGCGAGCTCGAGGGCTTGTGCCATCTTCGAGCGGATGCGGGAGATACCGGTGGCACAAGCCTCACGCAGCCAGCGCTCGGCCCCGTCGCCGAGGGCCAAGAAGGCGGCCTCGTTCTCGTCTTTCGGCAGTAGCTCGCGGATCTTCGGACCGCCCCCGGGCGGGTAGTCGGGGTAGTCCTCGTCGAGCACGACCGGATGGCCCGGCGTGGACAGCCGGTGGCGCCTGATCTCGCTGAGCTCGCCGTCCCGGCGCCCGACGACGACCAGCTCCTCGCCGTAGGCTCGGCAGAAGACCTGATGGCCCACCCAAGCCTTCGGGAGCGAGTAGCGCACCGAGCCGAAGCGGATCGTCTGGTCGTCGCGCACGGTGCGCACTTCGCCCAGAGCCGTCAAGAAGGGTTCAGCCGGGACGGGGTGGAGATGGGCCCGCTCGGCTGCCAGCATCTCGGTCGGAGGACGGCGGGTCTCTGTGTGCGGGCGGGCGTTGACGTGCTCCTCGAAGGCGCCACAGGCGACGACGAGCGAGGCGAAGTCGCCATAGTCCTCGAGCAGGTTGGCCGAGGTCGGGACGAGGTCGGCCTTGGCGATGCGCACGCTCGCCTCCGAACCGCCCTTCGTCTCAGGGTCATAAGCCACACAGGTCTCGACCGAGAGGCCGTAGTGGCGCCCGGCGGCCACCATGAGGGGATGGCGCACGGCCAGGCCGGCCACGCGATCGACCGTCACCGTGCGCTCGTTGTCGGTCTTCTGTGCCCGGTCGCGTTATGTGGCGTCGGGTGGTGTTCACGGTGGTGAGCGGCTCGCCGGGGTCGAGAGTGGCCACATAACGCTCAGAGGGAGGAGAGCCAGTCGAGCAACGCCGCGTCCGACCTCCAGACTGGACGAGAGCGGGTTCCCTCTGAAGAAGCAGGAGGCTCGGTGTTGCGGAGCGCTTCGATCTTCGCTTTGGTGTTGATCTCCGCGTAGCGGTTCGTGGTCGTGAGGTCGGCATGTCCGAGCCATCCCCTGATGACGTTCACCTCGACGCCGGCCTCGAGGAGGTGGACAGCCGCAGTGTGGCGGAAGAGGTGGGGACTCACTCGGCGTTGGAGACGATCGTCGTCGAGGTGACCAGCGTGTCGTCGGACGATCTTGTAGATGCCAAAGCGCGTCAGCGCGTCACCGGTCGCCGAGGTGAACACTGGCGCGTCCGGAGCTGGCGGCGCATGGGACGTCCCGAGCAGCTCGGTGACCAGCGCTGCGGTCTGGCGCCACAGGGGGCAGGTCCTCCACTTGTCGCCCTTGCCGTGGAGCCGGACGAGCGGCCCTGCGCCGAGATCGAGGTTTCCGACGCGCAGGTCTGCCACCTCTTGCACCCGTGCCCCGGTGTTGTAGAGGAACAGGAGCAGGGCGCGGTCTCGAAGAGCGAGCCGTCCCGTGTGCGGGATGTCCCGGAACAACCCCTCGACCTCGTAGCGTTCCAGGTAATGCGCTTCTGGAGGAGCCGCGCGCTTCATGGGGATGGCCGCCACCTTTTGGCAGACAGCGAGCATCTCGGGATCCCGGCTCGCGATGTAGTCGAACAGGGTGTGCAGCACGGCAAGGCGCTGGTTGCGGGTGCGGACGTGGTTATGACGGTCCTCTTCCAGGTGGCGAAGGAAGCCGAGGGTCCGCTCGAAGCTCAGATCCTCCAGCCTGAGCTTGGTGATCTTCACCTTCTTGTCGGCAGCCACGAAGCACAAGAAGAGCCGGATCGTGTCCCGGTAACTGCGGACGGTCGCTGGGCGGAGCCCCTTCACCGCGACCAGGTGATCGACGAAGAAGGAGTGGATGATCGGCCCGAGACCCGGGGCGCTCATGGTCGTCCCTCCGACCAGACCGTCTCGGTGAAGGCCTCGAAGCGCCGGTTGGCCTCGGCCACCAGTTGGGGCGTGATCGTGAGGTAGACCGCGGTCGAGGTCGGACTGACGTGGCCCATGAAGGTCGAGAGCCGAAAGAGCCGGCTCTGAGGGTCCAGTCCTTCTCGATACCAGCGCAACAGGCAGCCCACCGCAAAGGAGTGACGGAGGCTGTGGAGCACGGGCGGGGAGACTCCTTCTGGGACCGAGAAGTCGAGCTCGGTGACGAGGCGGTGGAAGACCTGGCTTGCGCTGCACGGGTGCACCCTCCGGGTGGAGTCGAAGCTGAACAGTGGCTGGTGAGCTTCCCCGCCACGCCGTTCGACTTGACGGGCGAGGAGCTCGCCGATACGCGGGCCGTGCGGGACGAGGCGGCTCTTTCCGAACTTGCCTCCGCGAACGACGAGCAATTGTCGGTGCTCGTCGACGTCGCCGATCAGCAGGCCGCACGCCTCGCCGGCGCGTAGCCCGAGCCCGTAGCACAGGGCGAAGATCGTGTGGTACGTCGCACCTCGATCGGTTGCCCGCGGGTTGTCCGGCAAGGCTGCGGCGGCGGCGAGGAGGCGACCGGCCTGGGCGACGTCGAAGAGGAAGGGCACCCGCAGGTCGGTCTCTCGCCGGTGCACCTTTTGCAGCGGGGAGGCTGCCAGGCGCTGCTGGCCGACCGCCCAGTCCAAGAACCCCCCGAGGATGACGCCGAGCTGGTTGAAGCTCCGTGCCCGCACCCGTGGCCTCGAGGCGACGAAGGCGTCGAGAAAGGCGGAGGTGAGCTCGTCCAGCTCGCTCACGCCGTGTGCCTCGCAGAACGAGAGGAAGAGACGGAGCGTCGCTTCCTCGCTCACGTACTTGCGGCCGAGGGCTCGCTTGTGAGCGAGGAAGTCACTGGCGACGACGGCAATGGTGGTCATGAGAGCACCTCCTCGCCGTCGCCGAGCGCGACCTCGCGCAGGGCTTCAACGGCGACCTTGGCGTAGACCTCGGTAGAGCGAGCCGAGCGGTGCCCGATGAAGTCGCCGATGGTCTTGAGGTCGAAGTCGGCGTCGACGAGACGCTGGACCGCTGAGTGCCGCAGCGTGTGGGACCCGGGCCGGGGCACCTCGATGCCGGCGGCGAGGAGGCGCGTCCGTGCGATCGCGGAGACGGCGGCCGCTCCGATCGGACGCTGGGGCGCCACCGCGCGGAAGAAGACCCGACGATCCGTCGTCTTTGGGCGGCCATGACGCAGGTAGTCGATCATGGCCTGGCCGACCACAGAAGAGAGCGGGAACGCCGTCGAGTGGCCGGCCTTGCGCTCGGGCACCTTGAGGCGGTCGTTCTTCCAGTCGATGTCGTCCAACGTGAGCGCTGCGACCTCACGGCCGCGCAGGCCGTAGGTGACGAGCAAGAGCAAGATTGCGTAGTCGCGTCGTCCTGCCACCGTGCGGCGGTCGACGCCTTGGAGCATCCGGTTGACGTCCGCCCAGGAGATCGAACGGGGGATCGTGGAAAGCCGGTAGACCTGGGGATAGCCGACGGCATCGCTCAGGTCCGCACCCAGCACGCCCTCTCGATGGGCGTAGCGCAGGAACACCCGCAGCACGCCAGCGCTGTCTCGGACCGTGCTCTTCGCAAGACCCGTGCCGGCGCGCTCGACGATATAGGCGCTGAGGATGGTTGGCGAGAGCTCGCGGATCGAGGTGACGCCGACACGGGCGAGGTAGGCCTCGAAGCGGTCGAGATGGTGGCGGTATTGATAGATCGAGGCCGGGCGCAGTCCTCGCTCGTCAGCCAGGTAGTCGAAGAATCCGGGGGAAGCATCGGCGAAGGGCTGGGGATGACGACGCCTCGGGGTCCGCTCGAAGCCCGGAAGCACGACCGACAGCATCTGCTCGACCGGGCCTCTCACCTCCTTCGCCATCGGCCGCGTCGAACCGGTCCGCTGGTCGTGGAGGGCGACGCGGTCGTCTACGAAGGCATCGAGGTGCGTAGGCAGATCGGCAACGGCCTCTGAGCCCCGTGCACGACCGAACTCGCCAAACGCATAGACGATCGGAACCCGGCGCCAGATGGTCTTCTGGCCGAACCCTTCGTCGACGAGCCAGGAGACGTAGGCCTCGATCTCTTCTGCGATCCATGAACCGCGCAGACGATCGATGGTCTGCGGCTTGACGAAGTATTGCTCCAACATGGACAACCTCCTCTCAATTGGTGATTCGAGAAAGGAGCCTGCTGGATTCGACAAGCGTTATGTGGCGTGGAACTCCGTGCTCGGCCCGATCAGCAGGGCCGGCTCAAAGCCATCGCGGCGTCTGCCACATAACGCGACCGGGCACAGAAGACCGAAAATGTTCCGCGGAACATTTTCGGTCAGCAGGTAGGTGGGGGCGGCGCCGAAGCGGCGCAGCATCGTGTCGATGCAGAAGAGGGCGCTCGGCAGCGTCTTGTCGTAAGTCGGGATGACGACCCGGTATCGGCTCCAGGCCAGCCAGG
>JAKATT010000112.1 GCA_021818615.1 Actinomycetes bacterium
TGCCTCCTGTGCCTCCTGGCGCCAGCCATGTTGCCCAGGCGCATGAGGCGGGCCACCTGGTCCCGCCCGACGCACAGGCCGTCTCTGAGGGCCGCCTGCCAGAGCTTCCTGCGCCCGTAGACCGAGTTATGCCGACATCGGCATAACTCGGTTTCTGCCGATCTCCCAGTTATGCCGCGCGTGACGCGTCGACCCTGGTCACCCGGCCGATTGAGGTGATCCACGCGGCATAACGGGAGCGCCTGGCCCATCCTTTCTTCTCCGACTACGGAGAGGAGCGGTGATGGCAGCGAGGCTGGCAGTGCATGTCGTGGGTCCCTTGCGGCCCTATCGGGATGGGTTTGCGGAGGCCATGCGATCGGAGGGTTACGCGGAAGGCCCGGTGGAGCTGCACTCCCATCTGCTGGCGCATCTCAGCAGGTGGTTGCTCGAGCGGAACCTCGATGCCTCCGATCTCACGCCGGTGATCCTCGAAGAGTTCTTCGTCGAACGCCGAACGCGCCGCCGGTGGCTCGTAACGACGCGAGCGGCCAGGCCGCTGATCTCCTACCTACGAGCAGCGGGTGCCGCACCCGAAGAGCCCGAACGCCGCCGGACGACGGCGGCAGACGAGCTGACCACGGCCTTCGAGCGCTGGCTCGTCGACGCCCGGGGGCTATCGCCGGTGTCGGTGGAGCTCTATGACCGCTGGGCCCGCCATCTCACCGCATCCTGGTGGCCAGATGGCGTGGTCGCCCCTGAAGACCTCGATCCCCAGGCCATCGTCGCGCTCGTCCGTCGTGAAGTGGAGCGGCTCACGCTGCCCTCGGCTCGCAACCTGCTCAGCGCCCTGCGCTCCTATCTTCGGTTCCTGTATGCGACCGGCCGGACGAGCCGGCCGCTCGTGACAGCGGTTCCTGCGGTGGCGGTGTGGCACGACCAGTGCCTTCCGAGAGCAGTGGCGAGGTCGACCGCCGAGAGCCTGCTCGAATGTTGTGACGAGACCACGCCGATCGATCGCCGCGACAAGGCGGTGCTGCTCCTCCTCGTGCGTCTCGGCCTCCGGGCGGGAGAGGTGGCCCGCCTCGTGCTCGACTCGATCGACTGGCGCGCCGGTGCGGTCGTCATCGAGGGGAAGGCACGCCGACCCGAGCAGCTCCCGCTTCCCGTCGACGTTGGCGAGGCGATCGCCCTCTACCTCAGCGATGGGCGGCCTCGGGTCGCCGGGCGGGCGATGTTCCTCCAGGCGGTCGCGCCCTACGGAGCCCTCTCGCGCTACGGGGTGCGCTCCATCGTCTACCGCGCCTGTGATCGGGCTGGCGTGCCCCGCTTCGGTCCACACCGCCTCCGGCACACGCTCGGGACCGAGACGCTGCGGTCAGGGGCCTCTCTGCCCGAGGTGGCCCAGCTACTGCGACACCGCAGCCTCGATGCTACGGAGATCTACGCGAAGGTGGACGAGGTCGCGCTCCGCGAGCTCGCCATGGCATGGCCCGGTCGTGCCCGATGAGCGCGCTGTCCACGCAGGTCGCCGAGTACCTCGCGCTCCGGCGCTCTCTCGGTTTCAAGCTCGTGGGCGAGGAGCGGATCCTTTCGAGCTTCGTCGCGTTCGCCGACGAGGAGGGGCTTTCGACCGTGACGGTCGACGGCTCGCTTCGCTGGGCAACCGCCCCGGGTGGGACGAGCCACTCCTGGCACGCCCAGCGCCTCGGGGCCGTGCGGGGCTTCGCCAAGTATCTGCGGGCTCTCGATGTCCCCTGCGAGGTGCCGTCCCCAGAGCTGCTGGGATCCGGGACGCGCCGGGCAAGGCCCTACCTCTACACCGAGGACGAGATCGCCGCGCTGCTGCATGCGGCACGTGCGCTCGTGCCTGCGCTCCGTGGTGCGACCTACGAAGCGGTGATCGGCCTGCTTGCGGTCACCGGCATGCGCGGGGGCGAGGCGATCCGGCTCGACCGCGACGACGTCGATCTCGATGTCGGGGTCGTCACCGTCGTGTCGTCGAAGTTCGGCCGCACGCGCCTCCTGCCGCTACACCCGAGCGCCGTCGAGGCCCTCGGCAGCTACGCGAACCGACGTGACCAGCTCTGCCCGAGCCCGCTTGACCGTTCGAGTTTCTTCCTTTCCGCCGCGGGCAGGCGGCTCGCCCACCGGACTTTCGAGGGGACCTTCGCTCGCCTCGTACGCGACGCCGGCGTCGGTGATCCGCTGATCTCGGGTCGTGGCGGGCCGCGGCCCCATGACCTGCGACATCGGTTCGCGGTCGAGACGCTCGTGCGCTGGCACCGATCCGGTGCCGACGTCGGAGCGTGGTTGCCGTCGTTGTCGGCCTATCTCGGCCATGTGAGCCCGACGTCTACGTACTGGTATCTCTCGGCTACGCCTGAGCTGTTCGAACTGGCGAGCTCTCGGGTCGAGGAGCGGTCACGATGAGCGCGCTCGCGCCGACGCTCCAGGCGTTCTTTGTCACCCGTCTCGGCGCGCAGCGCCGAGCAAGCCCGCGCACGATCATCACCTATCGGGACGCCTTCCGCCTGCTGTTCGTCTATGCACGGACCGTTGTCGACAAGGAGCCCTCCGAGCTCGACTTCGCGGACCTCGACGCGAACCTCGTCTCGGGCTTTCTCGACCACCTCGAGCGCGATCGCCACAACGCCGTCCGCACCCGCAACGCCCGCCTCGCTGCGCTCCGTTCCTTCTACCGCTTCGCCTCCTACCGGCATCCCGAGCACGCCGAGCTCATCGCCCAGGTGCTCGCTATCCCTGAGAAGCGTTCGGACGCAAGAGCGATGACCTTCCTCGACCGGCGCGAGGTCGAGGCGCTGCTCGGGGCTCCGGACCAGTCCACCTGGGCCGGGCGAAGAGATCACGCCCTCCTCATTGTGGCCATCGAGACTGGTCTGCGGCTCTCGGAGTTGACGGGGCTGTGCTGCGCAGACGTCCACCTCGGGACCGGTGCGTACGTCACGTGCCGCGGCAAGGGCAGGAAGGAGCGGTCCACCCCGCTACGGCGGGAGGGAGGCGCCGCCCTGCGGGCGTGGCTGGACGAACGCAAGGGCGAGCCACTCGATCCCCTGTTCCCGTCCCTTCGCGGCAACATCCTCAGCGCCGACGCCGTGCAGCGCCTCGTCGCCAAGCACGTCCGGCGCGCTCAGACAACATGTCCGACGCTCGCCGACAAGCACGTGACTCCGCACACGCTCAGGCACACTTGTGCGATGTCCTTGCTCGAAGCGGGCAACGACATCGCGGTGATCGGTCTCTTCCTGGGTCACGAAAAGCTCGAATCGACCCAGATCTATCTCCATGGCGACATGTCGATGAAAGAGCGCGCCCTCGGCCGCACTGCAGCGTCTCGAGGCGGCCGGCATCGTCGCTACCAACCGCCCGACGCACTGCTTGCCTTCCTCGAAGCTCTCTGAATTATGCCGCGTGGATCACCTCAATCGGCCGGGTGACCAGGGTCGACGCGTCACGCGCGGCATAACTGGGAGATCGGCAGAAACCGAGTAGTTCGCCGTCCAGAGGGCGAAGAGGAGCGGGAGGAGGACGGCGTCGGAGAAAGAGCGCTTGGAGGGCGGGCGGGACTTCTTCGAGTAGTAGGTGGAGGGGGCGACCTCGAGGGCTTCCAAGATCGGCTCGACCCCCCATCGACGCCCACCGGTCGTTGTGTCCCGGTGGGCGTCGACGAAGGCGACTACCTCTTCTGCTGGCGGTCGAGCTCCGCCCCGAAGAAACTTGCAGCCGCGCGGAGGATATCGTTCGCCCGGCGCAGCTCCTTGTTCTCCTTGCGCAAGGTGCGTAGCTCCTCGTGCTCGGTCGTGCTGAGCCCGCCGCGGGTGCCGGCATCGACCTCTGCCTGCTTCACCCACTGGCGCAACGACTCGGTGCCCACGCCGAGCTGGCGTGCGACCCGGCCGATCACCGAGGTGTCCCCGGGATCCTCGCGTCGGAGCTCTGCGACCATGCGCACGGCGCGGTCCTTCAGCTCCTTCGGGTAGCGCTTCTGTGACGGGCTCTTCCCCGCTGCCTTGTCCATGACTCCAGCCTCGCTTCCAAGGTATGGAGTCTCCGCGGATCCCAGGCCAATTCACTGCGCGGATTCGATGATTCGGGTGCGTCACGATCTCTTCCTCCTCGGCCACCTCTCGAGCGGCCGTCCGGGCTTCTTCGGGTGTCCGTGCACCCAAGAGGCTGGTCTCACCTCGCCTGCCCCGCCCTCGAACGGACGCGTGCTCCTTGCACTGGCGTCTCGTCCTCCGGCATCACGCCACTCCTCGGCGCGCGCAGGCGGGCGATATTGCTCGACGAGAGTCAATACCCGATATTGCCGAGCACAAACGTCTGTTGGGCCGGTGCTCTGGCCATCGGCGCACGGCGCCTCGACGACCACGGCGCCTCGACGACCACGGCGCCTCGACGACCACGGCGCCTCGACGACCACGGCGCCTCGACGACCACGGCGCCTCGACGACCGCGGCGCCTCGACGACCGCGGCGCCTCGACGACCGGCGAGCCTTGCGTCATGGGCCGGACAGTGACTCCGAGAAGGGACCGCCACCTTCGATCGTGGCGAGGAGGTCGGCGAGCTCGTGGGGGTACACGACCGCACCGGTCGCGCGGAGCTCCCGTTGGGGCCACCACCGCCACCCCGTCACCGAGCGGCGCTCCAGCTCCGTCCAGCCCGCCGGGCGCACCTCGAAGCGCGGCGTGCGCACGACGAAGTACGACTCGTCCTGGTCGAACGAGAGCCCCCCGAAGTCGAAGGCCGTCGTGCGCCGCCAGCGGACGGGCCCGAGGTCGCCGACCACGTGGCCGGTCTCCTCGTGCACCTCGCGCCGCGCCGCGTCCTCCAGCTGCTCGCCCGGCTCCGCCCCGCCGCCCGGCGTGAACCAGAACTCCCGCGCCGAGGGCACGTCGGGGTCACGGCCCGACAGGAGCAGGACCGCGCCGGTCTCGTCGACGAGCACGACCCGTGCCACCCTGCGGCGGGACGTCGCACCGGCGCCGCCGCCGATCGCGCCGCCGCCGGCCCCGCCGGCCCTGCCGGCGTCTCCGGCCCCGCCGGCCCCGCCGTCGTCGCCGGGTCCGTCGGGTGGTCGCACCCGACGAGCGTCCCACACGACCCGGTGGGGGCCACGATCGCCTGACCTGTGATGAGAGCCGGCGCCGCCTCGTCCCACAGGTGCCCTCCGGCCCGCCGGTAGGCTCGTGCGACCGATGTTCCGCCCGCTGCCCCCCGACGTCGACTTCGTCGCGCTCGAGACCGCCGAGCTCGAACGGTGGCGCACGCACCGGACCTTCGAGCGCTCGGTCGAAGGCCGCCGCGGCGCCGAGCCGTGGGTCTTCTACGAAGGCCCGCCGACCGCCAACAACCGGCCGGGCCTGCACCACGTGTGGGCCCGCGTCTACAAGGACCTCTTCTGCCGGTTCCGCACGATGCGCGGCTTCCTCGTCGAGCGGAGGGCGGGCTGGGACACCCACGGGCTTCCCGTGGAGGT
>JAKATT010000021.1 GCA_021818615.1 Actinomycetes bacterium
CCCGAACTGGTGCTGTGGCCGGTTCTGACCCACGCTCCTAGTGTCCTGACCCAGTAGTTCGGAAGAAATTTCGAGGATCTGGGAATTTCCTGCTCAACGGCGCGTTGTGCCCATCGTTCCTGCGACGATGGGAGGCGAAGTGGCAGCGAGGGGCCGGCCGAAGGCGGAGTTGGTGTTGAGCACCGAGGAGCGTCTCGTGCTCGAGCGCCTGGCCAACCGGCGAAAGAGTGCCCAGGCGATGGCCATGCGGGCTCGGATCGTCATCAACTGCGCCAAGGGCGACACCAACCGGGACGTTGCCGCAGCACTGGGCGTGAGTGAGGCGATGGTTGGCAAGTGGCGCCGCCGCTTCATCGAGCACCGCCTCGACGGCCTCAGCGACGACCCGCGGCCGGGTGCGCCGAGGACGGTCACCGACGAGCAGGTTGAGGCGGTGGTCGTAAAGACCCTGGAGGAGAAGCCCACCGACGCCACTCACTGGTCGACCCGCTCCATGGCCAAGGAGATGGGGATGAGCCGGACCACGATCAACCGGATCTGGAACGCGTTCGGGCTCCAGCCGCACCGCTCGGAGTCGTTCAAGCTCTCGACCGACCCGTTCTTCATCGAAAAGGTGCGCGACATCGTCGGCCTCTACCTCGACCCGCCTGAGCGGGCCGTGGTGCTCTGCGTCGACGAGAAGTCTCAGATCCAGGCGCTCAACCGCTTCCAGCCGATCCTGCCGATGATGCCCGCCACCCCCGAGCGCCGCAGCCACGACTACGTTCGCCACGGCACCACGTCGCTGTTCGCCGCCTTGGACATGGCGACCGGCAAGGTCATCGGCTCACTGAAGAAGCGCCACCGGGCTACCGAGTTCAAGAAGTTCCTCGTCCAGATCGACGAGGAAGTGCCAGACCACCTCGCCGTCCACCTCGTGCTCGACAACTACGCCACCCACAAGACTCCGGAGATCCAGCGCTGGCTCCTGCGCCACCCGCGGTTCCAGCTGCACTTCACGCCGACGTCGGGCTCGTGGCTCAACATGGTCGAGCGGTGGTTCGGTGAGCTCACCACGAAGAAGATCAAGCGCGGGGCGCACATGAGCGTCGCCGCGCTCGAAAAGGACATCAGGCAGTGGATCGCCACCTGGAACGAAGATCCCCGGCCCTACGTCTGGGTGAAGACCGCTGACCAGATCCTCGCCTCACTCGCCCGCTACTGCGAGCGGGTGTCCGCCGCCGCCGCCGGAGCGAAGGAGGCCTGATGACCATTATCCCCCGAACCTCTGGTTCAGGACACTAGGTCTCCTTGGGAGGTAGATGTGCGTAGCGAGGCGGTGCCTCGGCACGGCAGGCGCCCCACCTATCGGCCGGCCGCTGCCTCTGCTGCGCGAGCCGCCCACCTCGGCGGGTGCCCCCGGACCGCAGATTCTTCGTCGAGGGCTGGTCCTCGATGCGGCGGTACGATGCGTCCATGCAGCTCACCGCCGCGTTGACCCGGGAAGACGAGTGGTATGTGGCGCGCTGCCTCGACGTCGAGGTCACGAGCCAGGGCCACACGGTCGAGGAGGCGCTGGCGAACCTGCGGGAAGCCCTCGAGCTGTACTTCGAGGACGCGGAGCTGCCAGAGGAGCTCGAGCCGCCGATCATCGCCACGATCCGCATCCCTGCGTGAGCCCGGCGCTGCCGGTCCTCTCGGGCGCCGAGGCTGTCCGCGTCCTCGAGAGAGCCGGGTTCGCACAGGTGAGCCAGCGAGGCAGCCACGTCAAGCTTCGCGGCACGAGCGGGCGTGTCGTCATCGTGCCGCTCCACGACCAGTTGGCGCGTGGAACCCTGCGCTCGATCGTCCGACAGGCGGGACTCTCCGTCGAGGAGTTCGATTCGCTGCGCTGAGCCGGCATCGGCACGAGGTGTGCCCATTCAGGCGTGGATCCCCCTCTACGACCGGGCGCCCGGTTGCCGCTGCTCCTCGATCCAGCGCCGGATCTCGGCGAGGTCGAAGCGGATGAGCCGTCCCACCCTCACCGTCGGCACCCGGCGCTCGGCGACCATCCGCCGCACGTAGCGCTCTCCCACCCCGAGGAGCTCGGCGAGGGTGTCGATGTCGATGAGCTCGGGGAAACCCAGCTGCTGGTAGTCCGCCACGGTCGACCTCCTTGTCACCGATCGCAGTATGGCGAGCCCACAGCTGGCCAGGACGTGCCCCACTGGCATCTGGATGCACCGTTGTTACGGCCGTCGACATCCACGTCGTCTGCCGGCGTGCGCCGGCGTCCAGGCAGTGCGTTCGTGTCAGCCAGCGGGTGTCCAGGGAGTCCTCTGGGCGCGGGAGACGACGATCTCGTGACGATCTGGGAGTCCCGGGCGGCGCGGATCGCCGGGTCTGCCGGGCGTGACGGATCGATGCCCGCCATGAGCCTCGACTGGCAGGTGTCGATGCCGCCGTCGGTCACGCGACGCCTGCGCCGGCCTAGCGACACCGCGATGACCCGCCGCGCTCCTTGTTGCAAGCACCGATCCACGCGTCCCAGGTGACCTCACGGCAGCCTCACGTCGACCTCCCAACCGGCCTCCCGCCTCCCCTGTCGCTCTGTCCGCTGCTGTCCCCTGTTGACCACTGTCCCCCGCTCGCCAGAAATACCTGTACAGGCCTTTTGTCGCATGCCATAACTGCCTCGTGCGTGACACCGCTGCACCGAGGGTGCTCCTGGCGAGGCGAGTCTCCCGGCCGTGATGAGCCTGTCGAAGATGGCGCCGCTTGCCTGGGCCTACTACGCCGAGGAGATCGGCGGCGGCCGTGAGGACTACTACGCGACCGCTTCCGAGCGCCCCGGTCGCTTCCTCGGGCGCGGTGCCGAGGCCCTCGGGCTCGCCGGCGTCGAGGGCACGGCGCAGGCCATGGAGCGCCTCTTCGGCCAGGGATGCGATCCGCGCGGCGGCCGCGCGCTCGGGCGGGGCTTCTCGCCGGAGGACGAGCGGGCAGTCGCCGGCTTCGCCCTCACATTCTCGCCGCCGAAGACCGTCTCGGTTCTCTTGGCCCTCGGGAGCGACGAGGTGTCCGCCGGCGTGCTCGGCGCGCACGAGGCGGCTGTCGAGGAGGCGATGGCGTTCCTCGAGGTACACGCCGCGATGCGGGCCACGTGCTTCCAGATTGCCGCCTATCGCACCCGGGCACCGAAGGTCGAGGCCAACGCCACGACTGCGACCTTGAAGGCCCGCTGGCACGAGGAGGCCAAGGGCTTCGGCCACGCGGCAGACGCGTGGCTTGCGGGCGTGCTCGGTCACGAGCGCGTCGTCGAGGGCGCTCCCGGTGTGAAGGCGCTCGCCACCGTCGTCTCCCGCTTGGAGGAGCGCTCGGCGACCTGGGGGCGGTCAGACGTCGTCGAGGAGTGCTCCCGGCTCGTCACGGGACCAGATGCCGGAGGCGTCCGTCGTCTCGTCGAGGCGCTCGCGGACGAGGTGCTGCGCGACCCCGAGGTCGTTTCCCTCGCTGCCCCGCTTCCCGCCGAGGCCCCTTCGTCGCTTCGAAGGCGTGACCAGATGGCCCAGTTCGAGCGCCACGGGGCGGTGCGCTTTGCGACGACCGGCACGCTGCGCCGCGAGGCGTTTGTGCTCGAGGCGGCCGCAGAAGGCGTTGCTGCCGGCATCGCTGTCGTACCCGGCGGGATCGTCGAGGCCGTGCTCACCGGCGACGTGCTCGCCGACGGCACCCTGGGAAACGACCAGGCCGCGGAGGTGCGGGGGCTGCTTACCGGCGGCGAGCAGGTCGCCTTCCTCGTCGGCCCGGCCGGGGCGGGCAAGTCCCGGGCGCTCGAGGCAGCACGGCGAGCCTGGAGCGCGGCAGGTCACGAGGTGCTCGGCCTCGCACCCTCGGCGATGGCGGCCGCCGTGCTCGAGGAGGCCTCGGGCATCGGGTCCGAGACCCTTGCCAAGGCGCTCCGGGACCTCGGGCAGGGCGGCTCGTCGCTTGCGCCGTCGTCGGTCGTCGTGCTGGACGAGGCGGGCATGGCACGGACCGACGATCTCGCCCGCCTCGTCGAGGCGGTGAAGGGAGCCGGAGCGAAGCTCGTCCTCGTCGGCGATTCCGACCAGCTCGGCGCCGTCGGGCCTGGTGGCCTGCTCCGGACCCTTGTGGACGACCACGGGGCGCATGAGCTCGAGACGATTCGTCGCTTCGAGCACGCCTGGGAGGCTGCGGCTTCGCTTCGCCTGCGCTCCCGGGACCCCTCGATCCTTCCCGCCTACCTCGCCAACGATCGCATGGCCGAGGGCAGTCGCACCGCCATGCTCGAGGAGGCGCCGTCTGCCTGGCGAGCGGCCCGCGAGGAAGGAAAGGACCTGCTCGTTATCGCGTCGGCGTGCTCAGCCTCGTCGAGCGCAGAACGCCCGCACCGAGCGTCAGCGCAGAATGACGGCCCGACGAGGCGTCGCCGGCACGCAGATCGGCACGTATGGAGTTGATGGTGAGCGGAGCATGGCCGCTGACCCCGGCATTGGGCTCAGGACGACGCGCGCAAGTGGAGCGCATGGCCCAAGCGCGGCGAGCGAGGGCGGGTACTCGCCAACCCGCGGGCGCCGAATGGGTCGTAGTCGGTTGGTATACATTTGTTCCTGTGGTTGATCGCCTCGACCCCGACCTCCTCAGTGGGGACGAGGTCTTCGAGATCGACGCACAGGCAACCCACCTCTTCAAGCATCCCTACCTCGGCATTGACGACGTCTACGAGGTCTGGGCAAGCGACCCGCTCTTCTACCCGGCGAAGCCGCCCGCGCATTGGCTGATGTGCGCGGAGGTGGCCGGTCGGGTGCTGATGGTGCCGCTCGCGCCCTCTCGTGATGGTGACCCTCGTCGATGTCGACTGATCGGCTGCTACGAGGCGAGCGCCGAGCTGGCAGCGCACTACCGGAGGAACCGATGACCGAGCCTCAGATGACGCCGGACGAGGAGTACGAGTACTACGCCCGGCCGGAGAACCAGGAGCCGCAGGGCCCCCCGCGGCGACGTCGGCTGAGCGAGGCGATCCCGGTGCGGTTCCCGCCCGAGCTCGTCGAGGAGATCCGGCGTCGGGCGGCCGCCGATGACCGCTCGGTGTCCTCCTGGATCCGCCGCGCCGTCGAGCACGAGCTCCAGCGTCCCGCCTGAGGACGCCATCGGCAGGGCGGCGAGCGCCTCGGCCCGAGGGGCGACAGGCCGGGCGCGATTTGGGCGCGAACGGGCGCGTAATCGAGGGTCCGAGCGGCGCATCACGGTCACTGGCGGTCAACCGAAAAATGGGACCTGAACAGGGGAAACGGATCTCTCCGGAGAGACAGGACTGAACACGACGCGGCTGATCAGGGCGGACTTGGCCCTGGCAGCCCGGCGATTACACCCTACGTTCCGCGTGCGTCACGAACGCAGAGGAGGTGAACATGTAGGAGTCATCTCTGAAACGGTGCTGAGCAGGAGATGGAGG
>JAKATT010000005.1:0-2068 GCA_021818615.1 Actinomycetes bacterium
TGCGCAGCGTGGTGAAGAGCGCCGCCTGCACCCTCTCGCCGCAGTAGGTGGGAACGATGTGCGAGAGCGAGGACCCCACGTAGAAGTGGATGCCGTCGCTCTCGCGGCAGATGCTGCCGCCCACGTCGGCCTGGAAGCGGCCGAGGGGCGTCACGTACGGGCTGAGGTCGAAGAAGTCCACCTGGCCGTGCGAGCTGGCGGCCGCCTTCGCGAGCAGCACGTTGATCTCGCGGTGCCGGGCGGGAGACGCTCCAGGCGGCAGCTCGCCATTCGGCCACGGCGCCGGGCTCATCCATGGCACGCTGAGCAGGACGACTGGCTGGCCACGGGGTGCGACAGCTCCGACCAGCGCGCGGACCCGATCGAGGAAGTACGAGTCGAAGGCCGGCTGGCCGATGTGCACCACCCGGCCGTTCCAGAGGTGATCCATCGAGTCCCACCAACCCATCTCGACTACGACGGCCTGCGGGCCGAAGAGCCTGGCATCGCTGCGCCAGCGGTCCAACTGGCCGGGGCAGGTCGTGTCCTGGGCGGTGAAGGTCCCAAAGGCGTCGACTTGGCCCCGGGAGACGAAACCGCACCCGACGGCGCCGCGGTCGGCCAGGAGAACCCCGTAGCGCTCCTCGTCGATGCCGAGCTCGAAGCCCAGCGTCAGCGCGACCGAGTCGCCGACGAGAAGGACGCGGGCGGGCGGGCAGGTGTGGAACGTCTTGTAGAGCCTGATCGGCAGGAAGGGCAGCTGCACGCGGCACGCCGGGTCGTTGCCCTCGAGTCTCACCCGGGAGGGCGAGGACCTGAGCGGGGCGACGCGGCTCGGGACGGCTGCCGCCACGGCGGAGCCGACGAGGACGGCGGCGAGCGCGGCCGCCAGGCCGGTCGCTGCGAGGGCGCGCGTGAGGCGTTCTGGCACCCGCCGGCGGCGGATCGGCTGCTCCACGAGGTAGTAGGAGGCCACCGAGACGGTGAACGTGACGCCCACTCTGAGGAAGAGCAGCCCGGCGCCGTTCGCCCCGGTCGACTGGGCGGTGAGCCACAGGAACAGGGGGAAATGCCACAGGTACAGCCCGTAGGAGATGAGCCCGACGGCGCGCAGCGGGCGCCGGGAGAGGAGCCAGCGCACCGGCGAGAAGGCGTCGACCGCCGAGACAGAGGCGAGGATCACTGCGGCGACGATGACGTCGATGCCGAGGAAGCCGCCCTGGTAGAGCCATGCGGAGCTGCCCGACGCCTCGAGGCAGGCGAGCAGGTAGCCGGCGGCAGCGAGCACACCCGCGGCGGCAGCGACGACCGAGATCGGGCGGGCAAGGTTCGTGGTGCCTGACGCCGCCGGGTGCCGGCGCCGGGCGGCGAGCACGATCGCCAACAGGGCGCCTGTGAGGAGCCCCTGCGCCCGTGTGTCCGTGCCGTAGTAGACGCGGTTGATCCCGGCACCGCCGTGGTAGAGGAGGGCCATCTCGACGGAGCTGGCGACGGCGCCGGCCGCCGAGACGGCGGCGAGGAGCGAGAGGCTGCCCCGGCCGCCGAGGCCGCCGGCGCGGAGCCTGCCCCGGCCGTCGGCGCGGACGCCGATCAGCCGTCCTCCCAGCCAAAGCACGGCGAGCAGCAGGAGGGGCCAGATCAGGTAGAACTGCTCCTCGATCGCGAGCGACCACGTGTGCTGGAGCGGCGAGGTGAGCGCCGTCTGCTGGAAGTAGCCGTTGCCCGCGAAGATCTGGTGCCAGTTGGCGTAGTAGGCCAGCGCCGAGATCCCGTCCGCCCTGAAGCCGGGGACCGACTGCGCCGGTCCGGCAAGCGCCTGCTCGATGCCTGTCACAGTCACGAGGCAGAACAGCGCCGGCAGCAGCCTTCGCGCTCGGCGCCCCCAGAAGCGCCCGAGTCTGATCCGTCCCGTCGCTTCGCGCTCGGCGAGGAGGAGAGAGGTGATGAGGAAGCCGGACAGCACGAAGAACGCCTCGACGCCGAGGAAGCCCCCCTGGGCCCACGAGACGCCGCCGTGGAAGGCCAGCACCGAGAGGACGGCGATTCCGCGCAGCCCGTCCAGGGCGGGCTGGAAGGCGAGGTGCGTCCC
>JAKATT010000005.1:2902-5323 GCA_021818615.1 Actinomycetes bacterium
GGCGAGAGCGAGCTCGCCCACTCGGTCGAACGGGCGAGGTCGACGAAACCTATCGTCGTTCTCACGACCGCTCCCTGCCCGGGCGAGACCATCGAACGCTGCCTGCGGATCGCGAGCGCGAGGTGCTCCCGCAGCAGGTGGGCGTTGATGCTGGCGACGACATCGACCAGCCTGGCTGCCTCCTCGTTGGCGAGTGCCCAGTCGATCGGTGCCGCATGGCGCTCCGAGAGGCTCGTGTCCACCTCCGTGAGGAACAGCGACACGGCGGCATCTGCGAGCCGCGCCGCGCCTGCTCCCATCACCCGGCTGAAGGCAAGCGTCGCCGCCTCCCCGAAGAGGGCCGCCGCGAGCGTGAACCCGGCGACGTCGTCGAGGGCCCACGACGGCACCGTCGTGTCGACGTCGGTCGGGAGCCCGCTGGCGAGGCGGATCCGCAGCACCCTGTCGATGCCGATGGCACAGCGCTCGGCGACCTCCTCGATCGTGAGCTCCGGCCCGACGTCGAAGAAGAGCAGGTCGCCCGAGAGCGTCTGTAGTCGACCGGCTGCCTTGGCCTCGACCATCCGGTCGATCGTGATACCTCGCTCTGCGTAGTGAGTGAGGAGAGCCAGCCGGTCGCCGGCATCGTCCGCTGCCGGGCTGTAGAGGCCACGGTCGATGAACGAGCCGATCAGATCGTCCGGCATGCACCGGCGACTCTAGGTGCGACGCAGGCGGCGCCGCTTGCGCGGCCCTTGGGCTCGTAGCGTGACTGGATGGCCTGGAAGGTCCGTCTTGCCGTCGCGCCGGCTCGAGAGGCTGGCGCCGACCTGGCACCGGCCGGCAAGACGAGCTCGGCTGGCTCGCAGCGACCGTCCTTCTGCTTCAGCTCTGAGACCTCAGGGCACCTCGACCGTATCGAGGTCGTTCGGGAGCTCGACCTTCTCGAGCCCGCTCTTCGCGATGCTCTTGTCGACGCCGTCGCCGAGGTGGGTGAGGAGGATCCGCAGCCCGGGATGCCGGTGGGAGAGGTCCGCCACCGCTTCGACATCCATGTGGGTCGGAGTGCGATGGAGCTCGGCGCACTCGAGGACCAGCACGTCGCAGCCTTCGGCGATCTGCTCGAGACCGCTGCACGGTTCGGAGTCGCCCGAGTAACCGATGCGGGTACCGCCCACCTCGAGCACGTAGCCGAAGCAGCTGAGCCGAGGAGCGTGGATCACCTCGAAGGCTTGGAGGACGAGGGCGCCGCCGGCGAGCTGCCGGGTTCCGTCGACCTCCATGTAGCGGACGTCGATGCGAGCGTGGAGATCCCTCTGCACGGAATCGATCGAGCCGAGGTGCATCATCTCTGCGAGGAAGCCGGCCACTCCCGGCGGCCCGATCACGTGCAGCGGCCGTACCCGTCCCTTGTGCAGCAGCTCCAAGGCGAGGAACGGCCAGCCGAAGGTGTGGTCAGGGTGGAAGTGGCTGATGACGACGGCGTCGAGATCCTTCGCATCGAGGCCGGCACGCCGCAGGTTCGCCAAGGCGGAGGGCGACGGCTCGACGAGGATCCGGCGGTCGATGACGAAGCTGTTCCAGTAGCGCTCGGGGACGAGGAAGTTGCCGGTCCCGAGGAACGTGATCGGCGGCACGTGGGGAGGCTAGCCGGGGCACTCGGCGGCGGCCGGGCGGCGCGGTGCTGCGGTGGCGGGGCAGCTACTGAACCACCGTTCGCCTCACGGCTGCTCGAGCAGGTTGTGAACACCCCCCGCCCGGCGGAGGGAGTGGGATTCGAACCCACGGTGCCCGAAGGCACAACGGTTTTCGAGACCGCCCGATTCGGCCACTCTCGCATCCCTCCGAGACGACAGGATAGGCGCCGCCTGGGGTGAGCCCGGCCAGGGATTCTCCGGCAAGCGCCTCTGTCGGCACCTCGTGACGCCCAGCCCCCGGCGAGCCGACTTCAGTGCAAGGGGGTCGCCCAGCCCCCGGGCTCGGCGGGCTCTTCGCGACTCGTGAAGGGTGCCTGCAGGCCTACGCGTGCAGAGGTGCGTTCGGAGCCTGTTCCAGTTCGGTCAGAGAAAGTGCTCACCTGGTAGCGCTTTCTCTGACCGAATTGCGCTTCGTTCCCGCCCAGGTGACCGAGGCGCCCGAGATGACCGAGATGACCGAGATGACCGAGATGACCGAGATGACCGAGATGACCGAGGCGCCCGAGGCGGCCTGGGCAAGCGAGATGACCCGGATGGCTCAGGACTCAGGCCCCTAACCCGAACTTACTTACGCGTGAGCACGTTCATGTGAGCTGAACAGGGCATATAGCCAAGTCGGACGTGGCGTTCTGGCTACACGAGCGTCCTCGGCACGGGGGCGCCCAGCAGCTCGAAGGCCCGCCGCTGGGTCGGAGTGGGCGTGGCGAGGAGGTCGAAGGTGACGCCCGTGCCGACGACGCGCATC
>JAKATT010000211.1 GCA_021818615.1 Actinomycetes bacterium
GCCTGCGACGGACTGGGACGTACGACGCTGGGTGCCACGGGACCGCTCCTCATGATGGGCGTCCGGGCCGGTCGCCCTCGGCGGGCCCGTCACGCAGAAGCGGCGCTGCGCTCCTTCATCACATCAAGGGGTTCGCGGAAGATTTTTCTCGCGAATCTCGGCGGATTGCTGGCGCCACGTCAGCAGGTGCTGACTGGAGCCGCTGACGACGGCCCTGTCGAGGAGGCTCCACGGCATCTCGGCACAGTGCGGCCTCGGATAGGGACGCACCCAAACGCAGTCACGTACATGTACGTGTATACTTTCGGCATGAGCGCTGCAGAGGAGGGACTGGGACGACCCCGAGCAAAGACGAGGGGAAAGACGTCAAGGCAGCGGGCCCGGTGGGGGACGATCTCGCGCCAGCAGGTCGTCGACGCCGCTACGGAGGTGGTCAGAGCCGGAGGCTACGAGCAGATGACGATCCGCAGCCTGGCGGGCCAGCTCGGAGTGTCCCCCATGTCGCTCTACGGCCATGTGCGGGACAAAGACGACCTTCTCGACGAGGTGGTCGACACGTTGTTGAGCGAGGTGTGGCGCCCTCGAGCCCGGGAGGACGAGTGGCGGGCCTGGATCGCCGAGGCAGCGGACAAGCTTCGAGGTTTCCTCGTGAGCCAACCGGCTGCCTTGCACGTCTACCTCGGTCATCCGGTGGTCTCGGTGTCGGCGCTCGCCCGCATGGAGGCGATGATGCGGGTCCTGAGGGAAGCCGGCCTGAGCGAAGCCGCTGCTCGACGGGCGTATGGTGCCATCCACACCTACACCATCGGGTTCGCCGCGTTGGAGGCATCCCGGGCCCGCGAGGCTCGCGCCGAGCACGACGCGGCCGATCTGGCCCGCCAGTTGGCCGCCTACACCACGCCCAAGCAGTTCGCGGAGGGCTTGGGCTACCTGCTCGAAGGCGTCTCTCTTTCTGCTGGCGTCGACCCCGATCGGGGTTCGCGGGCCGCCGCCGGCACAACGGAGCCGTCCCGATGACGGACTGCCCCGACGAGCTCGGCCCACCTCCCGAGCAGCCCTCCGGACCGCCCCGCCCGGCCCCTCGCCGGCGGCTCCGTGGACTCGGTCTCGCCATGGCCCCGGTCACCGCCCAAGGCGAGATGGCGTCCGCGTCCGCCGGTGCAGGAGCGTTGACGTGTCCCTGTCGGTAGGAGGTGTTGAGCGAGACCGGCGGATCCGGTCCATGGTCGCCAAGGTGACGTGGCGTCGGATCGCAGGAGCGCTCGGCGCCCGGGTCAATACCATGTCGTACCTGCCGAAATGGCTGATCCTGGCCTCGGTGATCGGCATCATCGCCGGGCTGGGGGCGGTGGTGTTCTATGAGGCGCTCAGCATCTCGACGCATCTCTTCCTCGGAGTCCTGGCCGGCTACCACGTTCCGACCCCTGCCGGAGAAGGCAACGCCGCCGGCTCCGCGCACTTCGCGAGGGCGTGGGCGATACCGCTCGTCGTCGTGTTGGGCGCGCTGGCCTCGGGGTTCCTCGTGTTCACCTGGGCTCCAGAGGCCGAGGGACATGGCACCGACGCGGCCATCGACGCGGTGCACCACAACCCCCGGGGCATCCGCCTGCGCGCCGTTGTGGTGAAGATCGTCGCCTCCGCCCTTACGATCGGATCAGGCGGCTCCGGTGGCCGGGAGGGGCCCACCGCCCAGATCAGCGCCGGGTTCGGGTCGCTGCTCGCCCGGGTGCTCGACCTCTCCCCCGAAGACGGCCGGATCGCGGTGTCGGTCGGGATCGGGTCGGGGATCGGCGCGATCTTCAGCGCCCCTCTCGGCGGGGCGGTCCTCGCCGCTGACATCGTCTATCGCGACGACTTCGAGTTCGAGGCGCTGCTGCCGGGCGTATTCGCCTCGATCATCGCCTATGCCATGTTCGGCGCGGTCTACGGATACCAGCCGCTGTTCGCCATCCCCGGCGGCTACCACTTCCACCAGCCGATCCAGCTCGTCTGGTTCGCCGTGATCGGCCTTTTGGCCGGGGGTCTCGGACTGTTGTACTCCAAGTCCTTCTACGGGATCGTCCGGGCCTCCCATCGCCTTCCGTTCTCCAACAAGCTCCGGCCGGCCCTCGGTGGGTTGCTGGTCGGGCTGATCGCCCTTGGAGTGCCCGAAGTGCTCGGTACCGGCTACGGGTGGGTGCAAAAAGGGCTCGGCACCGAGATGCTCCACACCCCTTTGCTGATCATCCTCGCCCTGCCGTTGGCCCGGATCCTCGCCACCGGCCTGTCGATCGGCACGGGAGGCTCTGGTGGGGTGTTCGGGCCGGGCATGGTGATCGGAGCGTTCAGTGGTCTGGCCGTCTGGCGGGTGCTGGAACCATTCGCGCCGGGCGTCGGGCACGACCCGGCCCCTTTTGTCGTCGTCGGGATGATGGCGGTCTTCGGGGGGATCTCCAGGGCGCCGATCGCGGTCATGTTGATGGTCGCGCAAATGACCGGCAGCATCGCCCTGCTCGGCCCAGCCATGATCGCGGTCGCCATCGCCTGGTTCATCGTCGGCCGCTCCGACGACAGCATCTACCGTTCCCAGCTGCGGACCCGGGCCGACTCGGCGGCCAGCCGGCTGCAGTTCGGCCTTCCGCTGCTCGCCACCCTCAGCGTGGCTGACGTGGCCAACGATCCGACCGTCTTGCTGCACGATCACACCACCGCTTCCGAAGCATTGCAGGCGCTGCGCGAGGCAGGCGTTCCTGGGGCGCCGGTCGTCGATGCTCACGGGACCTACCTCGGCACGGTCGACGTCGACGCCCTGGTCCGTGCTGTCGACCGCGACCCGGGCACCGCCCTCGGCGAGGTGGTTGACGCCACCACGACCACCGTGGCCATCGACACCACCCTCGATGTCGGGCTCGAGGCACTCACCCAAGCAGGCGGCCGCTGGGTCACCGTGACCAGCAAGAGCCGCCATGTCGTCGGCATCCTCGCCATCGGCGACCTCGTCCGCGGCTACCGCCAGGCGCTCGACACCAACGTCGGCAAGATCGCCCAGATCACCGCCCACGCGGTAGCGGTCGAGGAACGAGTCGGTCCACATTCCAAGCTCATCGGGCAGCCCGTTCGCAGCGCCGGGCTCCCTGCCGGATGCGTCGTCATCACCGTCCAGCACGGCAACAAGCTGCTGTTTGCCACGGGGACGACGACCCTCGCCGAGGGTGACGTGGTCAGCGCTCTCACCAGCCCCCAAAGTGTCGACACGCTCCGCCAGCTCCTGCGCGGCACCGCCGAGCCGGAGCAAGAACAGGCTGAGACCCCCCAGGGCAGCCTCGGAGCGCCGCCGTCGGGAACCGCCACGCACAGTCATGCTCCGTAGCGGGAGTCGAGCAGACGATGCTGCCGCGGTCACAGATGCCGGATCAGCTCTCCGAGCTGGTTCCGCTTCTCACTCGGGTTCGAATAACGACAACACAACAGCTCTCGAAATTTGGTGCTGGAGCTACTGGTCAGGGCATCAGCGGAAGGCGAGAGACAACGGGAATCGAACCGGGCGGGCTCTTCCGGTCGCTTTCAACTCCGGAGTGCATGGTCGCGAGGCGCGCCTACAACACTCGCACTACGCACCTCAACCCGGGCGCGCCAGCCAGCCGGCGGTCAGCCGTCAGCAGCTCGCATCCCAGGCCTTCGGCAAGGCCGACATACGCCGCGTCGTACGCCGTGACGTTCGCTCGCAAGTCGTAGGCACGGCGCATGAACGGCAGGGTCGGGTAGCGGTCCAGGCTCAGTGCCTCGAGGTCAGCGATCGCTGCGGCGAACCGCTGGTCGGAAATGGTGCCGGCCAGCCATCGCTTGCGCAGGACTGCGACGGTCTCCGCGTCGACCAGGTCGGGAGCGGCGGCGTCCCCAGCGATTCGTACCTCGCCACGAGCTCGTCGGCCGTCGACACCGTCGTCTCCCACCACGTTCGCGAGCGCGGACGCGTCGATGACCATCAACGGTTCGCCCGCTCCTCCGCGAGGTCCACGGCGGCTTGCCCGAGCCCGACACGCCCACCGCGGTGTCGCTCGATGCGATCGAGCACTTCGTCGAGACTCGGCTTCTCTGCCAGGCGCTTCAGCTCGGCAGTGAGATACTGCTGAAGAGACTGGCCGCGTCTCTCAGCCCGCCGCTGAAGCGCAGCGTGAACATCGGGTGGGAGATCACGAACGAGCACGTTTGCCATGCTTGCATTATGATATCATACCGGGTCCCGGGTCAAGCCGTCTCCCGGGACGAGGGCGAGCAGACGGCCATGGAGCTCACTCGGGTTCGAATAGCGTCAGGTCAACTGCCTATAGCGATCGTCCTGCCCGCTCGATGGGAGTGCTACGCACCGATCCGTGCACCGTCGTGCACCGTCGTGCACGGTCAGGTGCGGTCTCTATATGAGCACGGTTGTCCACCGTCGGAACAACTGGGGCGGGGTCCGGAAGCTGCGCTCGGGTAGGTACCAAGCCCACTGTCGAGTCAGGCGCGTCTGGTGTACGGCTCCCACGACGTTCCGGACCAAGCGGGAGGCCGACGAGTTCCTGGCGAGAACTCGCGCCGATCTGACGCGCCGGGCATGGGTACTGTCGATGCCGGCAAGGTCACCTTCGATGCCTGTGCGTGGCCAATCTCAGGTCCGGCGGTTTCTAGCGATCGTCGCAATTGGGCCCCGTGAGGTGATGGACCTCACACGCGCGCTACCAGGGACTTCGCAGATCGCCTCAGGGGGTTCGTGCAACAGGCTCACTACTGGCGGGCAAACAGGCTCTGGTCGGCTTCGTACTTCGCCGGATCGGTGGGCGGAGCACCCATCACTGTGCTCCGCCAGTACATCGAGAGCCAGCGACGTCCGCCCTGACGGCCGGGCACGGCGCTTCACCGCCGCCCTGAAGGACGGTGCACTGCGCCGTCTATCTGGTAGCCGAGGTAGTGGTGCCGAAGCCCTTCGTCGGCGGCCACCGACGCCGCGTCGTTCGCGAGCACGACCTTGCCGAGCTGGAGGACAACCGCCCGGTCCGCCACGGAGAGCGCGCTCCTGGCATTCTGCTCCACGAGCAACACCGTGAGGCGCTGGGCTGATGCGAGGCGGCGGATGAGCGACATGATCTGAGCAGTCACCCGCGGCGCGAGACCGAGCGATGGCTCGTCGAGCAGGAGCAGGGTCGGGCGCGCGACGAGAGCTCGCCCGACCGCCAGCATCTGGCGCTCTCCTCCCGACAAGGTGTGGGCGGAGCGGCGCCTGCGCTCGGCGAGCGGCGGGAAGAGCTCGAGCACCTCGTCGATCGAGCTGCGGATGCCGGCGCGGT
>JAKATT010000190.1 GCA_021818615.1 Actinomycetes bacterium
TCTACGCCGACGACGGCGCTGGGGCGGCCAGCGGGCGCATCCCGGCGCTCTACCTCGCAGCCGAAGGAGACGAAGCACCGTCCCGCCTCTTCGGAGATGGTGGCGGAGAGGACCCGAGCCCCGCCGGCGTCGAGGAGCTCGCGGAGCTTTCTCGTCGGCTCTTTCGTGCGGATGACCCCGAGGCGCGGGAGCTGGATGTGCCGGTCGTCAACGACGCGGATGGCGCCGGTGGCAAACGACAGATGGATCGGGCGGCAGCATGTTCGCCAGCGAGAGCCGCTCGCTCGATGGCCTCCATGAGCAGGTCTCGACCCATCCCCATGCCTTGGTGATCTAGATCAACGGCCAGTCGCGCGAGAAGGACCATCCCAATCTCGTAGCGGGGTAGGCCTCGACCGTAGCGAGAAGGCAACTCCTCTCGGCCTACGCCCCCCAGAGTCAGCACGTAGTAGCCGACTACCTCGCTGCCGTCGTCGGCTAGGACGAACGTGCGCGAAAGGTTACGAAGCTGGTTGTCCAGGGCGTAGGCACGTAGCCAGTCGTCCAGTGCCTTCCGGCCGCAGGCGAATGTGCTTATGTCGTGATGGTCCTCGAGACGCTCGACGCGCACTCAGTCGGCTCGCTTGAGCCGCCGGGCCCGACGCGACTGGGCCACGAGGTCCTTGGGAGGCCGGACTGGAGCGTCAAGAGCCGTCAAGAAAGCGTCCAAGCTCTCGCCCGAGAGGCGGATCGTGCGGTGCGCTTCAACGAGCGCGACCGCGTCGGAGAGAGCCGCGCTAGGAGGAACTCGGAGACAGACACGCCCGCCAAACCGGCGGCCTCCGCCAAGAGGTCGTCGTCCGAAGCGGAGATCCGCACCTCGCGCCGCCTGTCCTTCACCGTCATGCCCGACCTCCTTGTCCGTACTGTCGTACGTGCACCAGCCGTAGAGGGCAAGGGCAAGCTGGCACTCGGGCGTTCGATGGGAGTGATGGATCGTAAGGTCATTCGCTGCCGTCGGCCGCCCGCAGCCTTGCGGAGCCGTCAACCGCGCGAAGTTGAACGTCGAGGGCGGGCAGGAACCGCCAGGCTCACGCGGGCAGCACTCAGTCGCTGGGGATTGCGAACGTCGACCAGCCAACGTGCGATCTCGTCGGGATCGAAGCGTATGACGGCGACGGCGCGGGCGGCGACAGCGCGGGCGGCGCCTCAATGAGGGGCGATCCCCGAAGGGATCGCGAGCGTCCAGGACGGCACCATGCCGGCGGCGAAGACGATGAGAGCCCGGTGCTTCGGACACCTATGAACACCCACTGAGAGGACACAGCCGCAGGTCAGGACATATTTAGCGCGGCGGCGCAGGGGCGCGGGTGGTGAGCCGGCCTGTAGGCGGGGTTCTGTCCGCCGGCTGGACGCCTCACGGCGCCGCCGGCGGGGTGGCCATCCATCTCAGCGGCCCACCTGGGGACATCGGACGGGCAGCCCGTCCCCGTTTCGGCCTTGCTCCTGGTGGGGTTTACCGAGCCGCCCGAGTCACCTCGGGCGCTGGTGCGCTCTTACCGCACCCTTTCACCCTTGCCTGTGCACGCCTGCACGTGCCATCGGCGGTCTGCTCTCTGTGGCACTTTCCTGCGGGTCGCCCCGACTGGCCGTTAGCCAGCACCTTGCCCTGCGGAGCCCCGACCTTCCTCAGCTGCCGGCTCCCTCTCGGGACGGCACACCGCGGCCACCCAGCCGGCTCACCACGCCCGCCATTGTCGCACGGATCTGGAAAGGACTGTAGGGAATAATCTTGCCATCATAAAACTTGAGTGCTATAGTGTGAGTAAATCTAGAGGATAGAGATGGAGGAACAAGAAATGTTGATGCGCTTCGATCCGTTCAGGGAGTTCGACAGGTTCGCCCAGGGCTCGACATGGCCGGTCCGTAACAGCGTCCCGCTCGACGTCTACCGCCGCGGCGACCGCTTCATCGTCCGCGTCGACCTTCCGGGCATCGACCCGTCGTCACTCGACATCACGATCGAGAAGAACGTGCTGACGCTGAAGGCTGAGCGCAGCTGGGCGCCTGCCGACGGCGACGAGATGATCGTCAGCGAAAGGCCTCAGGGCACGTTCACCAGAAGGCTCTTCCTCGGCGAGGGCCTCGACACCGACCACGTGGCCGCCGCCTACGAGCACGGAGTCCTCACGGTCACCGTGCCCGTCGCCGAGACGGCCAAGGCCCGCAGGATTGAGGTGACGGTCGGCTCCGAGCACGAGCCGGCCGGCGTCATCGACGTCGCCTGAGGGCAGTCGACGTCGATTCACGGCCCGGCCGGAAGGCCGGGCCGTGGCGCGCCTGGAGAGGCCCTCTCAGGCGGTCACGCCGGCGAGGTGCCCTATCTCCCCGAAGGAAGAGAGCGCCGGCTGGTCCCGGCCGAACGCGATCCTCGTGAGGGACGCAACGGGCAGCTGGAGGCGCCAGGCCACCTCGGGCCCCGCCCCGAGGGCCCACGCCACGGCTGCCTTGATGGGCGAGACGTGCGACACGGCGATCACGTCGGGCGAGTCAAGTCCCTGCCCGCGCGCAGCGACCTGCAGCTCTTCCCACAGTGCCTCGCATCTGGCATGGAGCGCACACAGGCTCTCGCCCCTCGGTGGCCGGTAGTTCGAGTCGGCACGCCACAGTGCCCACTGCTCGGCCGGCACCTGGCTCGGTTGCAAACCGTCGTAGTCTCCATAGTCGAGCTCGATCAGGCGGTGCTCGATCACCACGGCCACGCCGACACCGGCAGCCCGGAGTTCATCTGCCACGAGTTGTGCTGTCACCCGCGCCCGGCCAAGCGGGCTCGTCAGCAGGCGAACGTCGTGCCCGGCGCCGGCGCAGCCCGCTGCGATCGCCCGGCCGGCCGCAACGGCTTGTGCCTGCCCGAGCGGGGTGAGCGGGGGGTCGCTCCGACCGACGAGCGCTCCTTGCTCGTTCAGCTCTGACTGCCCGTGTCGAAGGAGCAGGAGCACTTGGCAGAGCCTCAGGGCACGAGGATCCGTCCGCACTGCTCGCAGTACGAGACGACCCCTTCTTCGGCGTGCAAGAGGCGCTCCCGCTCGCTCGCGGGCAGCCTGAGGTGACAGCCGGAGCAGACCCCGTCGACAAGCCTGGCGGCGCCCACGCCACCGAGCTTCTCGCGGAGCCGTTCGTAGCTCAACGCGAGATCTGACGGGAGCTTTGCAGCAAGCGGCGCCCGCTCCCCCTCGGCGGCGGCCCGCTCTTCGGCCAGCAGGCGCTCGGCGAGCTCGAGTGCTTCTCTTGTCTCCTCGAGCATCGCGGCCGCGGCCGATTCCTCCTCTGCGAGCGCGGCGAGCGCCTTCTCGATCGGCTCGAGCTGCTCCATGATGTCGAGCTCCCTGTCCTCGATCTCGCGCCGCTGGCGAGCCAGCGACTCGATCTCGGCTGCCATCGCCTGCTGGTCACGAAACGAGCCTGCGGAAGCGGATCGCAGCCTCGCCTCGATCAAGGCGATGCGCGACCCGATCGAGGCGACCTGCTCCTCGAGACTCTGTTGGCGCCCGGCGAGCTCGACGCGCTCCGAGTCGAGCGCGGCGCCGCGAGCGAGGAGGCCGGCCAGGTGGTGCTCCGCCTGCTTCAAAGCGGCCCGCTCCGGCAGCTCCCGCAGGCGGTAGGCGAGCCGGTCGAGCACAAGATCGCGCTCTTGCACCTCGAGGAGCAAGGTGAGCGACGGCGACGGCACGGTCCCAACAGGCTAGCTGCGGCGCTCTTCCACCACCGCGAGCCGGCGGCAGAGGACCTGGAGACGGCGCTGGTCTTGGGAGCGCTCGGCTCTTGTGGCATCGCCGCGGAGCCGCCCGCGGCGCTCTCCTGCCGGGACCGAGAGGCGCCGCCGTATCCAAGCGGTGCGAGACACAAGGCTCCGGCGTTCGGCGAAGAGGTTGTCCGAGGCAAGCCGCCAGGCATCATCGCTCGTCCGGGTGATCGCCCCTGCCCAGCGCGAAGAGCTGGCAGCGGTCAGCGCCCGCCTGCGCCCACGGCGGGAGTCGGCCCTCTCCTCGGCGCTGAGCCTGCCTTCGGAGCACCGCTCCGCAAGGTCCCTCCCAGCGAGGGAACCCAAGTGGGTGCCGACCGCCATGGGCACGGCTTGGTCGGTGCCGGGGAGCTTCAACCGGGTTCGGACCCGAGCGTCCTTGGGCGGTGCCACCACGAATGCTGCGGTGATCTCTCGCAGGCGACGACGGCTCACAACGTCATGGTCCCTCCCCTCTGTGCCTGTCGGGCGATCGCCATCGGTCCCACATCTGTGCGGCACAGCGCAGGGCCCTCTCCGCACGGTCGCGGGCTGAGCGGCGCCCGTAGAGGCGGGCACAGAAGCTGGTCGACACCTCGGTCATGTCCCGCACCAGATCATCGTCGGCCTCTCCTTCGTCGATCACCACGAGACGCCTCCCATGGGCCGAGAGCACTGCTTCGACCAGCTCTGCGTCCACCCGCGCCAGGCGGTCTCGGTGCTCGACGACGACGGTCGAGACCTTGGGGTCGGCGAGCAATCGGCGAAGCTTGGTCCGTGAACCGTTCCTACCCGAGCCAACCGCCGCTTCGAGCCGGACCACCGGCCGTCGCGCCTGTGCTGCCCACTCGGTGCGTCGTGCCACCTGGCGGTCGAGGTCTGCCCGCTGGTCGTGCGAGGAGACTCGAGCGCAGAGGCCGAGGGATTCGGTGGGAGCCGAAAGGGCAGCGTCGGCAGAGACGAGGATCGTCCGCTGGTTCACCCTGACTGCGGGGACAGGAAGCGTCCCCGCATGGAACCAGTTGTACGCGCTCTGAGGGTGGATGCCCTGACGACGCGCCCATTCGGTGAGATTCACACAGCAACCCTATCAGTAGAACACCTGTACGTTGCGTATCACCGTCTATTTGCGGAGCAGCTGGTAACCACCTACGGCTCGCTCCCCGTGCCAATCAGCTCTCGTAGGCGGACCGCCTCGCTTCGACCAGGGTGCGGGCGAGTGTCTCGCTGGCAGCCGCGACCGGGGTGCGGCGCTCTTTCTGTGAGCGCACGACGAGCGACCTGCCGAGCGCGTCGAAGACCGCCCCTCCCGCTTCGCTGCACACGAGCATGCCGCCGAGGAAGTCCCAGCCGCCATGGGCATCGCGGCCGAAGTCGACGTAGCCGTCGAGCGTCCCGTCCGCCACCGCACAGAGGTCGAGCGCCACCGCTCCAAGTGCCCGGAATTGCTTCCAGCCGAGGTAGCGACGGGGATAACCGGAGACTCCGACGATTGCCGACGAGAGG
>JAKATT010000107.1 GCA_021818615.1 Actinomycetes bacterium
CCGATCACCGGCTTGGAGCGGAGCACGGTCTCGCCCTCGAGCTCCATCATGATCCTCAGCACGCCGTGGGTGGAGGGGTGCTGGGGGCCCATGTTGATGATCATCGTTTCGTCTTCGCCGAACTCGGCGTCGACGCCGCCGGGGTCGAGGACGAGACCCTCGGGAAGCCGCAGGACAGCGCCCTCCTCTATCGAGAGCTCCTCAGAGGTCGTCTCGCCCGTGTCGAGCAGCTCCTGGCGGCCCTCGCTCGTCTCGTGGAGGAGCTGCTCCTCGACCCCGGTGCTCTCTGGCACGGGGGCCTCGGGCCCGTCGCCCGCCGTCCTCTCTCGCTCGTTGCCGGCGGCGCTCTCCTGCCCTGTGCTCTCCCGGCTCTCTCGCTCCGAGCCCGTCGTTGCCCAAGGGGCGCCGGGCGGCTTCGGGTCGGGCTGTCGGACGTCGCTCATCGGGGTCCCGGTGCTTCCTTGAACTGCACCGGCACGCGGCCAGGCGAGTAGTCCTTCCGAAGCGGATGCCCCTCCCAGTCCTCCGGCATGAGGATGCGGGTCATGTCCGGATGCCCCTCGAAGCGGATCCCGAACATGTCGAACACCTCCCGCTCCATCGCCTCGGTGCCAGGCCAGAGGTGGAAGAGCGTCGGCAGCACCGGATCGGACTCGGGCACCTGTGCACGGAGGCGCACCCGCTCACGACGCGCGAAGGACGTGAGGTTCACAACGACCTCGAAACGCTGCGGCTCAACTCCCTCGGGCAGCCGCCTGGCCGCGTCGCGCAGGTAGTCGACGCCGCACAAGTCAGAGCACAGCTCGAAACCGATCCGCCGGAGCGTGCCGGCGAGAGGGAGATAGGTCTCGCGTGAGGGGAAGATCACCCATCGACCGAGCACGTTGGCCCACGTCGAGCCGGCAAGCTCAGGCAGCTCCGTCAGATCCGTCGGATCGGTCAGCTCTTTGAGGTCCGAGAGGGGCTCCGTGGCGACCCCCTCCGGTGTCATCGCTGGGTTGTCAGAGCTCAACGCGGCGTCCCCACGTGCACGGCTCGGGGCTGCGGCTGGACCCATCCGGGCACGTGCTGTTGCTCGGCGACATGGAGGCCCGCCCCGGCGCCCCCCTCCCGGCGGCGGGTGAGCTCGCCGGTGCGGACCTTCTCGTGCAAAGTGAGGATGGCGTGCATCAACGTCTCAGGGCTCGGCGGGCACCCCGGCGCGTACACGTCGACCGGGACGATCTGGTCGACGCCCTGCACGATCGCGTAGTTGTTGAACATGCCGCCCGTCGAGGCGCACACACCCATCGAGAGCACCCACTTCGGCTCCATCATCTGGTCGTAGACCTGCCGGAGCACGGGGGCCATCTTCTGGGAGACACGGCCGGCCACGATCATGAGGTCTGCCTGGCGGGGGGACGCTCGGAAGACCTCCATGCCGAAGCGGGCGAGGTCGAAGTCGGCAGCACCAGCGGCCATCATCTCGATGGCGCAGCAGGCAAGACCGAAGGTGGCCGGCCACATGCTCGACCGCCTCGCCCACTTGACGAGGTCCTCGAGCCTGCCGGTGAGGAAGTTGTGCTGGAGTGAGTCGAGCCCCATGCTGCGCCCTTGTGCCTCAGGCCGCCTCGCCGCTTGCCCCGGGAGAACCATGGCGGCGAACGGTCGAGGCCGTAGTCCGGACCTCGTCGGCCGTGGCGACCGGCCGGATCCTCTTGATCGGGCCCCAGTCGAGGGCGCCATTGGAGATGAGATAGACGAAGCTCACGAACACCGCCGCCGCGAAGACGAGCACCTCGACGAGTCCGAAGGTGTGAAGCTGGCGGAAGACGACGGCCCAGGGGAACAGGAAGATCACCTCGATATCGAAGATGATGAAGATCATCGCGACGAGGTAGAAGCGGACGGGGAAGCGGCTGGAGGGCTCGTGCGTCGGCACGATGCCGCACTCGTAGGGAGCCTCCTTCGCCGCCGTCGGCCGCTGCGGGGCGAGCAGGCGCGAACCGACGAACGAGAGCCCCGCGAAGGCGATCCCGAGCACGATGAGGAGGAAGATCGGAATGTAGCTGTCCAGGCTGCCCATGGGTCTCCGGCGTTCTTACCACGAGGCTTCGCGAGCGGTCACATCGGCGGCCCAGAACCACATCGCGTGGCAGGACGACGCCACCGAGTCGTCCGCCGACCCTAACGCACACCTTGGGCCCCCGGGGGCCCGCGGCCGGTGCGCCTGGCAAGGCCACCGCCCCGAGCGCGGTCGCCTTCCAGGCACCCGTTCTGGAGCGCGAACAGGCCCGTCCCGCAGGCTCAGGCTGGTCTGCTCCAGCAGCCATCTCCATCGACGAGCCCACGTGGAGCGGGCCAGGCAGGCCGGGGTCGGCGACTGCACCGTCGGTGGCGAGCGACAGTCGATCACAGTCGGCTCTTCCTCCCAGCCCGGGGGCCGCTCCGGCTCGGCCCTTCCCGCGGGGTGAGGCTGTCCTTACCATGTTGAAAGAAAAGACGCCACCTTGCGGGAAGGGACATGAAAGGCCCTGCTCCTTAGCGTTCTCCTTGCAAGAAAGGAAAACCCCCGGGCAGGCGCCCGGGCGGGACGGGCCAAGAGGAGGTCGCCTCGGATGGAGAAGACGACGAGCATCAAGACCGCGAGGAAGCTGGCAGCAGCAGCCCTGGGAGGAGCCCTCGCGCTCGGGCTCTCAGCCTGCTCGCCCTCGACGGTCCATGGGCAGCGGGCCACGCCCGCCTCCGCCAAGAGGGCCAAGAGGGCCGCCGTCGCTCCTGCCAAGGAGGCCGACCCGGGCGGGACCGAGCGCCCGGCGAGCCCCGCAGAGCGGAAGAAGGCGCTCTCTTCCTTTGGGGCCTACAACACCATGGGTATGTGGGGTCCGAAGTACTCCTTCTTGTCCCACCTGCTAGCCAGCCTCCCGCCAGAGGACCTGCCGGAGGTCTCTAACAACTGGTCGGGCTACCAGGTCATCTCGGCAAGGACCGGCCGGGCGGCCACCTCGGCCTCTGGGAGCTGGGTGGTCCCAAAGGTGAGCGCTCCCAACAGGGGCGAGGACGGCTTCTCTTCGATCTGGGTCGGGATCGGGGGCTCCTGCCTCGATGCGACCTGCCGGCTGGCGGATCGGACCTTGATCCAGCTCGGCACCGCAGAGGACGCCTCCCCCTCTGGCGCGAGGCTCTACTACGCCTGGTACGAGCTGCTGCCTGCAGCCTCGGTCGAGATAAAGACCCTCGAGGTCTCCCCTGGCGACACCGTCACCGCCTCGCTCTCCCTTGCAGGCTCAAAGAAGCCGGAGACGCGAAGCTACAACCCCTCGGGCGTCTGGGGCGGCGGCCTCTACAACCCGGGTTTCGGCGGCTGGGGCGGCGGCCTCTACAACCCGGGGAACATCGGCCAGCGGCCCGGAGCCTACGAGTCCTCTTCCACCACGATGACCTGGCTCCTTAGCATCAGCGTTACCAGTCCCTCTGGCGCCGTCCAGCACTGGTCGAAGACCGTCGCCTACGCCTCCTCGCTCGCCTCGGCCGAGTGGGTGACGGAGGGGCCCTCTGCGGGCTGCAACGGCACCATCGGCGAGCTGCCCCTCGCGGACTACCACTCGGTCAGCTTCTCCAACTTGGAGGAGAACAGCAGGGCACCCTCCCTCGGGCTCTCCAACCTAGTGATCGCATACGACCCCTACGGCGAGCTCTCCCTCCCTGCGCCCTCCTTCCTCCTTCGGGGGAAGACCGCCACCTACTTCGTGCCCTTCGTCCCGAAGGGCTCTGCCGGGGCCACCGGCAAGGCGAGCTGCAACCCGATGGCCACGGTCGGTCACCTCGCCGACTGGGGCGACAGCTGGAACCCGATGAACATCGGTCTCGGCGGCCACCAGCTGGCGCCGGCAATCCGAGCCGAGATCGAGCAGGACCGAGCAAGAGGGGAGCAACGATGAGACGAACCGAAAGAACAGCTCGCGGGACGCGCCGGTGCTGCGGCGCCCGCGCCCTCCTGGCGGCGGTGGCCGCCGGTGCGGTCCTCCTCGGGGCATGCGGCGCCATCAGCCCGCCGGCAGGTCGCGGGGCTTCCAGAACCACAGGCCGGCAGCCCTGCAGCTCCTTGGCCGTGTCGTGCCTCGCCCGCAAGGTGGGAGGCAAGGCGCCGACGACGACCTCGCCGGCACGCGTCCGGCGCACCTCGCTCGGGCCCGGCGCGCTCGGACCACTGGCAGGTGAGCTCCAGGCAGGAGACCGGCAGGTGATGCTCGCTGCGATGGACGGGCTCTCACCTGCTGCCGCCGGCGGCGTCACGTCCCACCTCGACGCCCTCTCGTCGAGCGAGGCCGCCAGGCTCGGCGCCGACCTCCAAGCTGCTCTGAGCGCCGATCCCACGAATGCCCGTGCCTATGCAGAGGCGCTCGTCGGCTCAGCGGACGCCAGGGTCGCTCCGGCGGTAGCCGGAGCCGAGCTCCAGACCTTCCGCGCCATCCTCGGCGCCCTCCCCGGAGAGCTGGCCAACGGCAACAGCCAGGTAGCGTCTCTCGTGGCGGAGATCCTCTCGACCACGGTCCCCCACATCGAGCAGATGATGCAATACGGCCTCTCGCAGCTCCCTGCCCAAGTGGTGCCGCTCGCGCTCGCCGACGCGAACAGGGGCCTGGCCGAAGCGCCCCCCACCGAGTTGGGCGACTACGTGGCACTCCTCGAGGACCCGAGCGCCGAGGCTCTCGCCACGCGCACCGCCTATGAAGCCGGATATGCCTGCGGGTCGACGCTGACTGACACCTGCACACCCTTCGACCGCTGGGTGCTCTCGGTGTCGGGGCTCAAGACCGCACCCGCTCTCATCCAACAGGACATCGTCGACTGCGTGGTCCTGCCCCTTTGCACCCAGGTGGAGTACCAGGGAGTCATCTCCTGGGTGGACCAGGTGGCCGCAGACAGCTCCGCGAGCGCTGCTGAGGTCCAGGGGCTGAGCACCGAGATGGAGGCCAACTCCTTCCTTGCGACAGAGCGCTGGATGGAGGCTCTCTCATGAGCGGCCCAGCAGATCCTTCTGCCCGCTACCGCCTCCAGCTCTCCAAGGTGACGAGCCTTGTCTTCTCCACGAGGCGCGAAGCGGTGGTGCTGACGGGCACGCTCGCCGAGCTCGAAACGGCCTACCGCAAGGTGCTCCGCCACAACCTGCTCGCAGGATGGTGGGGCTTCCCCTTCGGGCTCATCTGGACGCCGACAGCGCTCGTCAGGAACCGCAGGGCGCTCGACAAGCTCCGTCACCTCGCCAAGGGCGCCAACCCGCCGCGCCCTGGCGGGGGAGGACGAGGGTTGCGAATGACCCTGCTCCTCGGTCTCGGCGTCGGGGCGGCGCTCGTCGGCCTGCTGGCAGGGACCGGTTCCGCCCTGCCGGGCGACCGCCAGGCAGCCGGCTGGTCGGGGCCGTCCGGGATACCGGGCTCGGAAGGGAGCCTCGTGGCCGTCTCCTGCCCGACCACGGCCTTTTGCATGGCGGTCGGAGGAGGGAACGCGGCCACCTACGAGCGCGGGCGGTGGTCGAGGGCTGTCCACATCGACACCTACCCAGCCTCCGACACCGGACTTGTCACCGTTTCATGTGTCTCTGCAACCTTCTGCGTCGCCGGCGACGGTGCCGGAGACGCCTTCACCTATGACGGCTCAGGATGGTCTCGCCCGGTGGCCGTCACCAGAGCAGGCTTCTCGGAGATCTCCTGTGGAACCAAGAGCATCTGCGTCGGGGTCGACGACAATGGGGACGCGACGGTCTTCGAGGCCTCGGCGTGGTCGCCGCCTGAGGGGATCCCCGGCTCCTCCCAGCCGCTCTCGATCTCCTGCGACGAAGGGCGCTTCTGCATGGCGCTCGACGGCAACGCCACGGGCACCTACGTGTTCGAATCTGGACAGTGGGTCGATGCCGGGGAGCTCGCCGTGTTGACTCCGGACGGCGGCTCGCAAACGCCGGCCGGGAGCGCCGTCTCCTGTGCCGGAGGTGCCGGCGGAGGTGCCGGCGGAGGTGCCGGCGGAGGTGCCGGCACGAGCTTTTGCGTGGCCCTTGACAACTTCGGCGAGGCGTTCACCTGGAACGGTTCGAGATGGTCGGGCGGCTTCCGCTTCGACGCGAACCTCGCGGACTCGAGCGACGCCGTCTCGTGCGCCTCTCCGAAGTTCTGCGTGGTCGTGGATATGGACGGGACGGCGGCCACCTGGGACGGCGCCGGCTGGTCCTCCCAGGGGCAGGTTCCCGCCGCAGGCGGCTCCTTCGACAGCGTCTCTTGCCCGAGCGCGGGCTTCTGCATGGCTCTCGACGGCTCCGGGCAGTCGCTCGTCTACAAGTCAGGCTGATGCCAGCGGCGGGCGAAGCTCTCGCTCGGCGCTTCGGCGGCTTTCGGCCGGCAGCTCGAAGCCTGGGTGCCGGCGGCGCCAGGCGGTCGTAACATGCCGTGGTGGCCCCCCGCTTTGAAGCCTCCCTGCAGCCGCCCCGGCCCGCCACCCACACCTGCGACGTGCTCATCGTCGGCGGCGGGCCGTCCGGATCGGCAGCCGCCTACTGGCTGGCAAGCCGCGGCATCGACGTGCTCTGCGTCGAGAAGAAGCACTTCCCCCGCGACAAGACGTGCGGCGATGGGCTCACCCCCCGAGCCGTTCGCCAGCTACGCGAGATGGGCCTCGAGGACGAGCTCGAAACGGCTCACCGCTACGAAGGGCTGAGAGCGGTCGGGTTCGGCCGGGAGATCGAGATGCGCTGGCCTGAGCATCCTCTCTACCCGTCCTACGGGTACACGGTCACCCGTCACGACCTCGACGCTCTCGTGTCTGCCCATGCCGAGAAGGCCGGCGCCGTCGTCTGGCAGGGAGCCGAGGCGGTCGCGCCGCTCGAGGGAACGCCAGGTCCGGCTGCCGGAGCAACCGCTGCAACGGGGGCACGGCGCCGGGCGAGCGGTCAGAGCCCGGCCCGTCGGGCCGGCGGTGCGGTCGTCGTCGACACCGGCAGGGGCAGCCGGACGGAAGTGCGGGCTCACTGCACGATCGTGGCCGACGGCTCTCTGTCCCGCTTCGGACGGTCCCTCGGCTCGAGCCGCGACAAGACCTACCCGCAAGGAATGGCGATCCGCGGCTACTTCGCATCGCCGCGCCACGCAGACGCCTACCTCGAGTCCCACCTCGACATCCGCGACCGGTACGGCGCGGTCGTGCCCGGCTACGGCTGGATCTTCCCGCTCGGCGACGGGCGCGTGAACGTCGGTGTCGGGCTGCTCTCGACAGAGGCGCGCTGGAAGGGCCTGAACACGACGAAGCTGATGGAGGAGTTCGTCCACTTCGCGCCGAGGTCGTGGTGCATCTCGCCCGAGACGGCTCTGTCGGTCCCGACCGGGGGCCGGCTCCCGATGGGCCTCGCGGTCGGACCGCGGGTCGGCGACGACTACCTGCTCGTCGGGGACGCCGCCGGGTCGATCAACCCCTTCAACGGCGAGGGCATCGCCTACGCCTGGGAGACCGGGCGCTTGGCGGCCGATGTGGTAGCCGGAGCGCTCCGAGCCGGCGACAACGGGCACCTCGCCGAGTACGAGCACAGGCTGGACGAAGAGTACGGCCGCTACTACGCGATCGCCCGTGCCTTCGTGAGGGCGATCGCCAACCCGGCCCTCATGCGCGCGACCGTCGCTGCAGGCATGAGGGTGCCCCCAGTCATGAAGATGGTGATGCGCATCATGGCAAATCTCTGCCGGCCCGACTCGAGCGGACCGGCCGAGCTCACGTACCGGGCGCTCGCAGCGCTGTCGGCGCAGCTCGACGGCGAAGCTGCGCTCCACCCGGGCCCGAGCACCTGGCCCGGGCGCCGGCAGGTCCCGGGCGCCGGCAGGTCCCGGACGCCGGCCAGGGCTGCTCAGAGTGAGGACTGCACCCAGTCCCGGTCCAGCTCGCCGACTGCAGCGCAGCCGAGGAGCACCATCGTCCGGCTCAGCTCTGCCTGGAAGATGTCGAGCACACGCTCGACCCCGGCCTGGCCGCCTACGGCCAGGCCCCAGAGGTAGGGGCGCCCGATGAGCACCGCTCGGGCGCCGAGCGCCAGCGCCTTGGCCACGTCGGTGCCGCGCCGCACGCCGCTGTCGAGGTAGACCTCTGCCCCGCTCCCGGACTCCTCGACCGCCGCGGCCACCTCGGGCAGGACCTTCAGCGTCGCCGGCGCCCCGTCGAGCTGGCGCCCGCCGTGGTTGGAGACGATGACGGCGTCGCTCCCGCACCCGAGCGCCCTCCGGGCGTCGTCGCCTGACAGCAGGCCCTTCACGACGAGGTGGCCCGTCCACTGCTCGCGCATCCACGAGACGTCGTCCCACGAGAACGGCGAGGCCGTCATCGTCGGGATACGCCCGGCGTGCGGCCGGTGCCCCGCCGGCCGCGCAACACCCCCGGGCGTCACCGGCTCGTGGCTCTCGGCGGGCCCGGGGCCGGCGCGGACGTCGGTACCGGCCGGCACTTCCCGAGAAGCGTTCCTCGTGCCGAGGATGAAAAGGCCGTCTCGCGCCATGCGCAGCACCCAGCCGGGCCGCGACAGCACCTGCGGCCCGAGGTGGACGGCGTTGCGGGCGTCGATCCGAAGTGGTGCGGCCACGCCGTGGCGGATGTCCCGCTCGCGATTGCCGAGGGCCGGGGTGTCGAGCGTCACGACGAGCACCGAGACCCCGGCAGCGGAGGCCTGCGCCATGAGCGCCTCCGCCGCCGGCCGGCCGCCGGCCGAATAGAGCTGGAACCACACGCGCCCCGGTGCCGCCCGGGCAACCTCAGAGACGGGCGAGCCGGCGACCGTGCTGAGGACCGAGACCGTGCCCCTCGAGGCGGCGGCTCTCGCCGCGCCCGGCCCCGCATCGGGGTGCATAGCACGCACGAAGCCGCACGGAGCGAGCAGCACCGGCATCGCTACAGGAGTGCCGAGCACGGTCGTCGACAGGTCGGGCGACGGAGTGGACGCCGCCATCCGAGGACGAAACGACAGCTCCCCGAACGCCCGGGTGTTCTGTCCCATCGTGATCTCGTCGTCGGCGGCGCCGTCGATGTAGTCGAACACGACCGCCGGCAGGCTGCGGCGCGCTGCGGCGCGGGCGTCGGCGACGTTGACGATCCGCTGCAGCCTCACTGCAGCGCCTCCGCGACCTCGCGGGCGGCGCCTGCCGCCAGCTCGACGGTGCGTTCCAGGTCTGCCTCCTCGTGCGCCAAGGACACGAAACCCACCTCGTACGCGCTCGGCGCCAGCGCTACGCCCCGGGCCAGCATCGCCAGGAAGAAGTGCCGGTAGAGCCCGTTCCGAGCGGCACGCCTAGCGCCCTCGTAGTCGCGGACGGGCGACTCGGCGAAGTACACCGAGAACAAGGTCCGGCACACCGGGACCTGGACCGGGAGGCCGGCGGCGGCGATCGCCTCGGCGAGACCGCTCGCCAGGCGACCGACCCGCCCGGCGAGCTGCTCGTAGGCCTGAGGCTCGAGCCTCTCGAGCACGGCGAGGCCGGCGGCGGTGGCAAGCGGGTTCCCCGACAGGGTGCCGGCTTGGTAGACCGGACCGAGTGGCGCGAGGCTCTCCATCAGGTCTCGGCGCCCGCCGACGGCGGCGAGCGGCAGGCCGCCGCCGATGACCTTGCCGAACGTCCACAGATCGGGGCGGACGCCGAACACCCTTGCGGCCCCGGCGCGATCGAGGCGGAACCCCGTGATGACCTCGTCGAAGACGAGGAGGGCACCCGCATCGTCGCAGGCTGCGCGGAGCCCCTCGAGGAAGCCGGGTGCAGGTGGGACGAGACCCATGTTGGCCGCGGCCGGCTCGACGATGACAGCCGCGACGGAACGGTCGAGGGCGGGCACGACGTTGAACGGGGCGACGACGGTGTCGGCGACGGCCGACTCCGGGACGCCGGCCGAGCCGGGCAGGCCGAGCGTGGCGACGCCGCTGCCGCCTTCAGCAAGCAAAGCGTCGGAGTGGCCGTGGTAGCAGCCGGCGAACTTGACGACCTTCGCTCGTCCGCTGGCGCCGCGCGCGATCCTCACCGCGGTCATCGTCGCCTCCGTCCCGGAGGAGACGAGGCGAACCCGCTCGCAGCCCTCCACCGATGCGCAGAGCACCTCGGCGAGCCTCACCTCCGCCTCGGTCGGCGCCCCGAAGGTCGTACCCGACTCGGCAGCCCGCGCCACGGCCCGGAGGACGTCTCGATGGGCGTGGCCAAGGATGGAGGCCCCCCAGGACTGCACGTAGTCGATGTAGGTGTTGCCGTCGACATCCTCGACGCGGGCCCCCTTCGCCCGATGCACGAAGTAGGGCGACGTGCCTATCGAGCCGAAGGCGCGCACGGGCGAGTTCACGCCCCCCGGGATGACCTCGCAGGCGCGGGAGAACAGTCGCCGGCTCGCCTCTCCGGGCTCCCATCGGCTCTCGTGCTCGACTGCCGTCGCGGGCTCAGCCACCGATTGCCTCTGCCACCTCGCCGGCGAAGTAGGTGAGGATGAAGCTCGCACCGGCCCGCTTCACGGCGAGGAGGTGCTCGAGGGCGACGGCCGGGCCGTCGATCCATCCGTGCCCGGCAGCAGCCTTCACCATGGCGTACTCGCCGCTCACGTGGTAGGCGGCGACCGGGACGTCGACGTTGCCCGAAACGGCCGAGATGACGTCGAGGTAGGCGAGCGCCGGCTTCACCATCACCATGTCGGCGCCCTCCTCGATGTCGAGGCGCACCTCGGCGAGCGCCTCGACGAGGTTCCTCGGGTCCTGCTGGTACGAGCGCCTGTCCCCGCCGCCCGCGATCTTGACGTCGACGGCATCGCGGAACGGGCCGTAGAGGGCCGAGGCGTACTTCGCCGCGTAGGCGAGGATCGCGACCTCCTCCCTGCCGGCACCGTCGAGGCCGCGGCGGATCGCCGCCACCTGGCCGTCCATCATCCCGCTCGGTGCGACCACGCTCGCACCGGCCTCCGCTTGGACGACCGCCACCTCGGCGTAGCGCTCGATCGTCGCGTCGTTGTCGACGCTGCCGTCGGAACCCAGAAGCCCGCAGTGGCCGTGGTCCGTGTACTCGTCGAGGCACAGGTCCGCCATGAGCACGACGTCGTCGCCGAGCGAGTCGCGAAGCGACCTGAGGGCCACCTGCACTATCCCGTCGCGATCGGAGGCTCCCGAGCCGGCCGCGTCCTTGAGCTCGGGCACGCCGAAGACGATGACCGCAGGCACTCCGAGGGCAGCCAGCCGCTTGGCTTCGAGGGTGGCGGTCTCGACCGTGTGCTGGACGACGCCCGGCATCGACGCGATCGGGTTCGGGGTGCTGATCCCCTCCCGGACGAAGAGCGGGGCGACGAGGTCGCCCGGGGTGAGAACGGTCTCGGCGACAAGGCGCCGCATTGCCGGGCTCTTGCGAAGCCGGCGCATCCGGCGGGCGGGGAAGGACATCTCGCCAGCCTACGGGCGGCCGTGCGACGCTGCGTACTCCTCGAGGGCGGCGACGAGACCGTCGATCGAGTGGACGGCCGCCTCGAGCGCGACCGGGATGCCGGCCGCCCGTGCGGTGGCGGCGGTGATCGGCCCGATGCAGGCGACCACGGGGGGCAGGCGGCTCGCTCCGACGATCTCGAGCCAGCCGGTGACCGTCGAGGAAGCCGTGAACGCCACCGCGTCGAGCTCGCCGATCTGGTCGGCGAGGAACGACGAGAGCTCGGGCCGCACGGTCCGGTACGCCGTGACGACATCGACCGCGTAGCCCTTCTCGCGAAGGCGCCGCTCCAATACGTCCCTCGCGACGGCAGCGCGCGGGAGGAGGACCCGCTCGGCGGAGCTGCCGCCGGGCGAGGCGGCGGGGAAAGCCTCGGCGAGGGCCTCGGCGACGAAACGCCTCGGGACGAGATCTGCCACGACTCCGTGCTGTTCGAGCCGGCCCGCCGTGCCGTCCCCGATGGCGGCGACCCTCACGCCGCCGAGCGCCCGGGCGTCGTGAAGCTCGCCGAAGACGCGCTCGACGGTGTTCTCGGAGGTGAACACGACCCACGAGTACGAGCCTGCGGCGACGCCGGCGAGCGCGAGGCGGAGCGCCGCCCCACCGTCCTCCGGGGCGGCCAGCGCGATGGTCGGCACCTCGACCGGCACCGCTCCGGCTCGCCGGAGGGCGGCCGCGAGGATGCTCGCCTGCTGGCGGGTGCGGGTCACGGCCACCTTCCAGCCGAACAGCGGGCGGCGGGCGAGCGAGCAGAGGTCGAGGGCGGCAACGTCGCCTACGACGATCGTGGCGGGCGACGCCACCTCCACCTGGCCGAGCGCCCCGAGCGTGGTGCGCACGACCCGCTGGGAGGCGAGCGTGCCGCTCTCGACGACGGCAGCCGGCGTGGAAGCCGCCATCCCGGCGGCGCGGAGCCGCTCGGCGATCTCGGCGCGGTGGGCAACGCCCATCAGGACGACGATGGTGCCGCCGACTCGGGCGAGCGCGTCCCAGTCGACCGGCGTCGGCCCGCCGGACACGGTGCCGTCCGCCCCATGCCCGGTGACGACCGTGAAAGCCGGAGACGTGCCCCGATGGGTGAGCGGGATCCCGGCATAGCCGAGCACGCCGTTCACCGCCGAGACGCCCGGCACGACCTCGTAGCCGAGCCCGGCGGCCTCGAGGGCGAGCGCCTCCTCGCCGCCGCGGCCGAACACGAACGGGTCACCGCCCTTCAGGCGCACGACGCTGCCGGCGACAAAAGCCCGGCCGAGCTTCACGAGGAGCTCGTTGATGGCCTCCTGGCTGACCCTGGCACCCGGGCGCTTGCCGACGTCGTGCAGCTCGGCGGTCGCTGGGGCGAGGGCGAGCGCCTGGCCGTCGACCAGCCGGTCGTAGACGATGGCGTCGGCTGCCGCCACGAGCTCGGCGCCACGGATCGTGAGGAGCCCGGCGTCGCCGGGCCCGGCTCCGACGAGGTAGACGGTCATGGCGCCGCTCCGCTCGAAGCCGCCCGGCCGAGCAGCGCGGCTGCGCCGCGCTGCTCGAGGAGGTGGCCGGCGAGAGCCTCTCCGAGCTCCCGGGCGTCGCCGGCCGACCCTTCGAGCGCTCCACGCACCAGCACGTGACCGTCGAAGGAGGCGACCATCGCCTCGAGAGACAGCCGGCCGCCGGAGAGGTACCGGGCATACGCTCCGACGGGCAGGTCGCAGCCGCCGCCCACACGGGCGAGGAACGCCCGCTCGCAGGCGATGGCACGGGCGGAGCCGGCGTGGTCCACGGGGCGGAGCAGGTCGAGGGTCTCCTCGTCACCCGACCGGCAGGCGACGAGGATCGCCCCCTGGCCCACCTGCGGCAGCATCTCGGTCGTGGACAGGACCTGGTCTGCCCGAGCGGCCATGGCCAGGCGCTTCAGGGCAGCGAAGGCCGCCACGATCGCCCCGCCTTCGGGCAGCTTGCCAAGGCGTGTCCCGATGTTGCCCCGCAGCTCGCCAAAGGTGAGGTCGGGGCGCAGCCAGGCGAGCTGGGCGCGGCGGCGGACCGATCCGGTCGCCACGAGGGCGCCCGGCCTGAGCCCGGCGAGGCTCGCACCTACGAGGCAGTCCCGAGCATCCTCGCGCTCGAGCACGGCGGCGATCTCGAGGCTCGTCATCCCGGGCGAGGAGGGGACGTCCTTCGCGGAGTGCACGGCCGCGTCGGCCCGCCCGTCCAGCACGGCCTTTTCCACCTCGGTCACGAAGACGCCGCGCCCCCCGATGGTGTGAACGGGAAGGGTGTGGAGGTCGGCGTGGGTTTCGATGGGGAAAGGCTCGACCAAGACCCGACCCGAAGTGGCCGCGGCCAGGCCAGCCGCGACGAGCTCGACCTGGGCGAGGGCGAGCGGGCTCGCGCGGGTCGCGAGCCGGAGCAGCCTTGCCGGTGCCATGGGCCCTCGCCTCAGAGGTCGAACAGGGCCCGGAGCGCCTCGGCGAGGCGCTCGCCGCGCGGTGAGCCCGCCGCCTCCTTCACCCGGACGCTCGGCTCGTGGAGCAGCTTGGCGACCACCCTGCGGGTAACCGTCTCGACGAGGTCTCGCTCGGCGGGATCGAGAGCCTCGAGTCGCCCCTTGTAGCGGGCGAGCTCGCCGGCACGCAGCTCTTCGGCGCGCTGGCGGAGCGCCGAGACGACAGGAGCAGCCATGCGCCCTGCCGCGGTGGTGCGGTAGCGCTCGAGCTCCTCGGCGAGGATGAGGCGGACTGCTGGGACCTCCCCCTCCCTGCCGGCCATCTGCTCCTTCGCGTAGCGACGGACGTCCTCTACGTCGAGCAGCTCTATTCGCTCGAGGCGTGCGGCGGCGGGGTCCACGTCTCGGGGCACCGCTGCATCGACGACTACAAGGGGCCCTCGCCCGGCGGCACGGCGAGCCAGCACCCGGAAGAGGACCTCGTAGCTGAGAAGGATGTCGTCGGCGGCAGTCGACGTCAGCACGACGTCAGCTCCGGCGAGCACGACCTCGAGGTCGGAGAGAGCGCCCGAGCTGCCGCCGGCGATCTCGGCGGCGTCGGCCGCCCTCCTGCGGCCGCGGTTGAGAACGGTCACGTGACCCGTCACGTCTGCCCGGCCGGCGAGCGCCCGGGCGATGCCAGTGCCCATCTCCCCGGCACCGATGAGGACGATGTTGCGCCGCTCGAGACCAAGCGCCCTCTCGGCCGCGAGCTCCACCACAGCATGAGCGAGCGAGGTCGTCCCGCGCTGGATGGCGGTCTCGGCACGGGCGCGCTTGCCGGCCTCGATGGCATGGCGGAAGAGCGGATAGAGCACGGGGCCGGCCGTGCCCTCACCCCTGGCGTGCTCGCTCGCGTCGCGCACCTGCCGCAGGATCTCGCCCTCGCCGAGCACCGGCGAGTCGATCCCCGACGCCACCTCGAAGAGGTGCGTGACCGCGGCGTCGTCGTACCAGCACGAGAGGAGACCGAGGTCGATCGTCCCGTCCCCGCCGCCCCGGCGGATGTCGGCGCTATCGGCGAGGGTCGCCAACGGCCCTGCGCTCGGTCCGACACGCTCGCGGAAGAAGGACTGGATGTCGGCCAAGCCGTCGTGGAAGCGCTCGACGACGGCGTAGACCTCGGTGCGCATGCAGGTCGACACGATGACCGCCTCGGAGAGGTTCGGCGAGTCCACGAGCTCGGCGAGCGCCTTCTCCAAGTCTGCCTCACCGAGGGTGCAGCGCTCGAAGACCTCGAGCGGCGCATCCCATTCGCGAATCCCGACGACGACGACCGCCACTTACGCTACCTCTCCCGCCCGGGCCGGCGCCCTGGCGTGTATGGCCTGCTCGGCGCGACGGCCCGCTCTGCATGGGCTGCCGACGAAGCGGGCCTGCCGTCAAGAGCGTAGCGAGACGCCGGATCGGTTCCCGGACGCGGGGCGCTCAGACGCCGTGCCTGCTGCCGGGGTCGCTGCTCTGCCGCTCGCCGTTGCGCCGCGCGACGGCAGTTTCGGGATGTGCCTGGTAGAAAGCCAGCACCTGCAGCTCGGCCGAGAAGTCCACCTGGCGGAGCTGGACACTGAAGGGGACGGAGACGACAGCCGGCGCGAAGTTGAGGATCCCGGTCACCCCAGCGGCCACCAGGCGGTCCGAGACATCCTGGGCAACGTTCGGCGGAGTCGTCACGACACCTATCGAGACCTGCTCGGAGGCACACACGCCGGCCAGCTCGGAGATGTGGCTGATCGGGCAGCCGGCGACCATCTCGCCGATGCGCCGCGGCGCCACGTCGAAGAGGCCGACCACCTCGAACCCGCCGGTGCGGAAGCCGGGCGAGCCGGCGAGGGCATGGCCGAGGTTGCCCATGCCGCAGATGACGACCGGCCTTTGCCGGTCGCTGCCGAGCTCCCGCTTGATCTGGCCGAGGAGGTACTCGACGTCGTAGCCGGTGCCCGGCGTCCCATACGTCCCGAAGTGCGAGAGGTCCTTGCGGACCTTTGCGGCGTTCACACCGCAAGCTTCGGCGAGCTCGGCCGACGACACGGTGGCGACTCTGTCCTGAGCGAGGACCGACAGCACGCGCTGGTACAGCGGAAGGCGGATCACCGTCGGCTCGGGGATCCGCCGTGCGTAGCGCTCAGGCATGGCGCCCGATGGTAACGACGCGCACCTACGAGCCACAAAGCCGGCCCGGCCCGGCCCGGCCCGGCGCTCGGGGTGTTTCTGTCAGCCGACTGCCCGGCGGAGAACCTTGCCGCTCGGCGTGCGCGGGAGCTCACCGACGATGCTGACCGATGCGGGGCACTTGTAGCGGGCGAGGTAACGGGAGCAGAACTCGACGATCTCGGCCTCCTCGAGGACCTCCTCGCCGCCGGGCTCGCCGCCGGGCTCGCCGCCGGCGGATGCCGGCGCCGGCACGACGAATGCCCTCACCGACTCCCCCTGCTCTGCGTCCGGCACCCCGACGACGGCTGCCTCGGCGACGCCGGGGTGGCGGCGGAGCACCTGCTCGACCTCTGCAGGGAAGACGTTGAAGCCGGAGACGATGATCAGGTCCTTGGAACGGTCGACGATCGTGAGGGACCCGTCCTCGTCCATCACCGCGACGTCGCCGGTGTGCAGCCAGCCGGCACGATCGACCGCCGCCGACGTGGCGGCGTCGTTCTCGAAGTAGCCCGAGAAGACGTTCGGGCCGCGGACGAGAATCTCGCCGGGATCCCCCAGCTCGACCTCCTCACCATCCGCGTCGACGATACGCACCTCGACACCGGGCAGCGGGGTGCCGACCGAGTCCGGGCGCCACTCGCCGGCGAGGTCCGGGAAGCTCACCGTCGGCGACGCCTCGGTCAGGCCGTAACCCTGCCAGATGCGCACCCCGAAGCGTGCCAGGAAGCCCTCCGCCACCTCGGGCTGGAGCGGCGCGGCCCCCGAGCAGGCGAGCCTCAAGGTCGCCAGCTCCTCTCCGCTGGCGCCGGGCACGGCGAGCAGGGCCGCAAAGAGCTGCGGCACGCCGGCGAGCACCGTCACCTTCTCGTCGCCGATCGTCTGCAGCAGGCCAGCGGGGTCGAAGCGCTCGACCAGCACGAGCGGTCCGCCGGCGAACAGCTGGACGCCGAGAACCGCGTTCAGGCCGAGGACGTGGAAAGGAGGCACGACGAGGACTCCGGTGTCCTCGGCCGTGACGGCAAGGCCAATCCGCAGCTCGACCTGCTCGATGTTGGCGAGCAGGCTGCCGTGGCTGAGAATGGCGGCCTTCGGCGTGCCGGCCGTGCCGGAGGTGAACAGGAAGGCTGCCGGCTCGTCGGCGCCGGTGTCGGCGATCGCCACGTCCGGCCCTCCGGCGTCCTCGACCTCCCCGAAGCCGAGCGCCCGATGGCCGAGCGCGACGACCTGGCCGGAGAACTGGTCGAGCGACGCCCCGCCCAGCAGGACCATGGCGGGACGGACCGCTGCGAGCTCGGTCTCCAGCTCGGCAATGGGGCTCTGCGGGTTGAGCGGCACGGCGACCGCACCTGCGCCGAGGACCCCAAGGTAGGCGGCAACGAAGTCCGGGGTCGTCGGGAACACGAGCGCCACCCGCTCGCCCCGCCTCACGCCGCGCGCCCCGAGGCCACGGCGGACAGAGGCGGCTCGCTCCCGCAGCTGGCCGAACGTCGTGGACGAGGACGCGTAGCGCAGCGCGACTGCTTCGGGCGGATGCGACTCGATGATGCTCGCGAGGTTCACGGCTCTCCCATCAGTGGCGAGATCGTAGCGAGCGCGCCCCGGGCGCACAGATGCCACGGCGAGCGCGATGACGAGCGGATTGTGCGTGGAAGAAGGTCAGCCGGCCTCGGTAAAGCGCCCGGAAAGGTACCGGTTCACGTCCTCCTCGCGGAGGCGGTACGACTTGCCCACGCGAACTGCCGGCAGCTGCCCGGTGCTGATGAGCCGGTACACGGTCATGTTGGAGACCCGGAGCACGCGGGCCACCTCTGCGACCGTGTAGAAGCGCGCCTTCGAGTAGTCGATACTGCTCAGATTCATCACCCCTCTCCGCCTGGCAGAACTGTACGCCACTGTGACAAGAGTGAAAAGTGTGACCAGCGAGGCCGACCACTGAGCGTGGCCGGGCCAATCCGTCCTCGCCGCTCGCCGGTCAGCTCGGCAGCTGCTCGATCCTCGGCAGGCCGTCTGCTCCGATCCACGCAGCCACGTTGCCTCCGACCGAAAGGGACGTCCCATAGGGGGCGAGGTGGATGATCGCCCCGGTGAGGAGGTCGCGCACGGTGGGGTTGACGCCGTTGGCGTTCGTGATGGCGAGGTAGCGCCCTGTCAGGCCCTCGATCTCACGCCCGGACGGGAGCGACACGGCCGGCGTGAGCGACCGGTAGTCGCGGTAGCCGATCGCCAGGCTTGCGCCAGAAGAGCCGGTGGAGGAGAAGTCCCACGCCACCTCGGCTCCGCCCAGGTACACCCGGCTCCCGGGGCGGACCTGCGTGCCGGTGACGGGGGCCAGCAGCTGGACGGCCTGTCTCGCCAGGCCCTTCGGTCCGAGCCCGATCACCTTCACGGCGCCGTCGGAGGTGACCCAGGCGACGCGCCCGGAGCCGGCCGTGCAGGTCACCGCTCCGAGCAGTCTCGGCCGGAAGCTCCGCCCGGTCGAGACGTTGGTGAGCTCGCAGGTCCCCTCGCGCGACCACGCGACCCATGTACCCGACACGGAGACCGGGCTGCCCACCGAGCTGGCGCCCGCTCCGTCTGCCGCGTGCGTGACGACCACCGTCGAACCGGTGGCCGCATCGAAAGCAGAGATGCCGACGGGCCAAGTCCAGCCTGCCGGGTTGTCCGTCGTGTAAGCGATCACCGCGCCGCCGTCCGCAACAGCGACCGGGCTGGCGGCCTCGGCGGGCGGCTCGAAGCCCACCGCACCGATCTGGGTCGCAGTACCGAGCACGAGCGGCTGCCCGGTGGGCTCCGCGATGGCGCGGCGCCACAGCGCGAGCCCCCACAGCGCGTTGTCGACCCAGGTCACCGAGCCGTTCGCAACCGAGATGGCAGCCGCCCCGAGGGGCGAGAGCGGTGCCGCTGCTAGTTGGGTCGGCGACGTCGAGGACTCGGGCACTCCGAGCACTCCGCTCGACGCCGGCGCTGAGGCCGGGGTGCCCCAGGCGATCTCTCCGTCGCCTGCCGCGAGCCAGCCGTTCGGCACGGCCATGGTCGTCGTGGACGTGCTCGAGTCGGGAAGGCGCGTGAGCGAGCACCCGCTTTCCCCACAGGCGGACCAGGACGTGGTCTCCGGCGTCACCAGGACACGGAACTGGCTGGTCGGACCGCTCACCACCTGCTCTATGAGCGCGCCTCCGGCGAGCGAGTAGTTGTCGACCACGACCTCTTGGCTGGCCGTCACGTGGAAGCAGCCAACCGACGCCCCCGTGATCGACGTGCAGTCCCAGGGCCCGGGCGAGTCGGCGAGCACCTGCCACGCCCCGGGCGTGCGGTAGGAGACGAACTCGACGGTGGCGTCCACCTGGCTGCTCGAGTCCCACTCTGTCGCCACGACGTCGAGCGGACCGGCGACAAAGCTCGGGTCGACGCCCGTGAGCGTGCCGAGCGTGACAGGCGAGGCACCGGACTGCGGGACGTCCAAGAGGACCGTCTTCGGGGTCGCCGTGCCGGCACGGGCTGTCGTCGTCACGAGGTAGCCGTCGGGCGCGGCGCCCTGCCAGGTCTCGGTGACGGGCAGGCTCGCCGTGGCGCTCGAGCCGGACGCGAGGTCATAGGTGAAGACCGTCGCCGGCCCACCATGCGTCCCCGTGGTCTCGAGGGCCGAGATCATCGAGCCTGCAATCGAGACGTCCGAGGGAGCGGCGATCCTGAGCCCTGGGCCCGGCAGGGGGAGCGGCGTCATCGACTGCTGGCTCCAGGCCGCTGCGTAATAGGTCGGCGGGTCGGTCAGCTGACCGGCTCCGTTGCGCCCGACGCCCTCGACGACGTAACCACCAGAGGATGCCGAGAGGACGGTCGTCGCCTCGGGATAGACGCTCGTTCCAGATGCGATCACAACAGGGCGGGCGGCCGGGGCGGGGCGGGCTGGCGGGCTGAAGCGGGCGGCAGGGCCTGCGGCCAGGCTGGCAGGGCCTGCGGCCAGGCTGGCAGGGCCTGCGGCCAGGCTGGCAGGGCCGACAGCGAGCCCTGCGAGCACGAGGCCAGCGGCACCGGCGAAGGCGATCTGCCCGGTGGCGGTCCTACGGCAACGGCGGCCGGCGACGGCGCGGCGGGCTCTGGCCCAGGCCTCGACCGGTACCTTGCTCGCTTCCCGGTCGTGCACGTTGCTCCCCTCCCGCCACTCGCCAGGCCATGAGACGGCTCTGCCACGGTAGCTCGCCGGGAAGGCAGCTCTCAGGAGGGAAAGCGGGACACGCCACTTTGCTGGAGCTTCAGCCGAGCTCGTCTTGCCCGAGCTGGCGAGACTTCTCGGCGGCGGCCGCCACCGCCTCCATCACCGCCGACCGGAAGCCGTTCGCCTCGAGGGCGCGCACGCCGGCCGCCGTCGTGCCCCCCGGCGACGTCACCGATGCGCGCAGCGCGACTGGCGACTCCCCGGTCTCGGCAAGCATGCGGGCAGTGCCGAGCAGGGTGTGAGTCACGAGCAGGTTGCTCGCCTCACGGTCGAGCCCCTGCTCGATGCCGGCCTCGACCATCGCCTCGACGAGCATCAACACATACGCCGGCCCGGAACCCGACAGGCCGGTGACGGCGTCGAGCAGCTCCTCGGGCACTCTCGCGACCACCCCGAAGCTCGACAGCACCGCCTCGGCCCATGCGAAGTCCTCCTCCTTGGCAGAGGGGCCGCCCGCCACGGCGGAGGCAGCGCCCCCGAGCACCGCAGGCATGTTGGGCATCGCCCGCAAGACTGCGGTCTGCGGACCGAGCCAGGACTGCAGGTGTGACACTGGGACGCCTGCCACGATCGACATGACGCGCGCCGGCGGGCCGACCTCGGCGAGCGCGATGGCTGCCCGCTCGGCGTCGTGCGGCTTCACTGCCAGCACGGCGGAGTCCGCCTCGACGGGGCAGTCGCTCACGGCGACGCCCGGATAGCGATGCCCGAGGTCGCGGCGCGCCAGCTCGCGCCTGTCGGCGACCACGAGGTCGCTCGCCTCGATCCAGCCGGACCGGAGCAGGCCACCGACGAGCGCGGCGCCCATGCGGCCACCGCCGAGGACGAGCACGCGAGTCACTCCGCACCGCCCCGCACACACCTCGAAGACGCCGTCGGCGGGATCCTCAGCACTCGACAAGCTCCCGCGCCCTCAGCTCGGAGTAGAGCTCCCGCAGGCGCAGCGCCGAGGCGCGCCACGTGTAGCCGCGCGCCGTCTCGGCTCCGGCACGGCCGAGCTCAGCCTGCAACGCAGGGCTCGTCACGATCGCGGCCACCCGTTCGGCGAAGCCGCCGGCATCACCGGGCTCGACGAGGTAGCCGGTGCGCCCATCGTCGACGAGCGTGGTCAAACCCCCGACCGCGGCTGCGACCACGGGGGTGCCGCAGGCAGCGGCTTCGAGGGCGACAAGGCCGAAGGACTCCGCGCGCGACGGTACGACGCAGACGTCGGCTGCCCGGTAGAAGGTGGAGAGGCGCTCGTGCGGCTGTGGCGGCCAGAACGTCACGCTCCCCGAGAGCCCCTCGCTCGAGACGAGCGAGCGGATGGCCGCCAGCTGGGCTTGACCCCGGGGCCCGCTCGGCCCTCCGACGATGGCGAGCCGGGCGTCGCCCACTCCCGCCTCACGGAGGGCGACGAGGGCTCGCACCGCCACGTCGGCGCCCTTCAGGGGTTGGATGCGCCCGACGAAGAGCAGGAGGGGGCCTGACTGCGCCAGAGAGAGCGCCCGCTGAGCACAGCGGCGGTCCCCTGGCGAGAAGAAAGCACGGTCGACCCCTGGAGGGATGATCTCGACGCGCTCCGCCTCCGCCCCGTACAGCTCCACCAGCTGGTCGACCTCGACGCTGCAGGAGGCCAGGAGCACGTCCGAGCAGCCGATGACGGCGGCCTCGGCCTCGGCGCGGCGCTGTCCCTCCGAGGCCTCGACTTCCTCGGGCGAGGCCTCGGCCTTCACGCGGTCGAGGGTGTGGAACGTCGAGACGAGCGGGAGATCGAGCCGGTGCTTGATGGCGTGGCCGGCGACGCCCGAAAGCCAGTAGTTGGCGTGCACCGCTCCGACTCCTTCCTCGAACGGAGCGAAGCCCGACGACGCTGTCAGCTGCCGTCGCGGGACCGCTCCCGTCATGTGCGCGACGACGTTCTCGGTGAACTCCTCGACGTGGTGGAACAGCTGCTCCTTCGCCACCGGCTCGGGCGGCCCGGCATCCACGTGGTGCACCTCGAATCCCGGTTCTACGAACACCGTCTCGGGCGTATGGGGGCTGTCACGCCTCGTGTACACGTCACAGGCGACGCCCGCCCGGGCGAGAGCCGACGACAGCTCGCGCACGTAGACGTTCATGCCGCCGCCGTCGCCGGTGCCCGGCTGGGCGAGCGGGCACGTGTGCAGAGAGAGGACGGCCAGCCGACGCACCATTGCCTCAGACTACTGACAGGCTATGACAGGCCTCGTCGGGCAGTCCCGCTGTCGCCCTCCCCGGCCGTCCCATCAGGGCGCCCGGGCACGCCCATCCCGCCGCGGACGTGCTCGGCACGAAACGACAGGTAGATGCGCAGCATCGTCTGCTTCTGAGCGTCGTCGATGTCCGAAGCCGCCAGGATCGCCGAGACGAGGTCGCCCGAGTCCCGGCCGGCATCGAGGATCCCGGCCCGGACGTAGAGAGTCTCGGCGGAGATGCTGAGCGCCTTGGCGATCTGTTGGAGGATGTCCGCGGAGGGCTTGCGCAGCCCGCGCTCGATCTGGCTCAGGTAGGGATTGGAGATGCCGGCGATCTCCGACAGCCTCCGAAGCGACAGCTTGGCCATCTCGCGCTGCTGGCGGATGAACTCACCGAGATCCGCCCAGCGGTCTGGAAGGTCCCTCATCCTGCGACCCGGCGTTCTTCAGTCCCCGCGGCAGCGCCGGCGGCGCCGGCGGCGCCCGAGCTCAAGCGAGCAGGCTGTCGGCACTGGCCGCTCCGGACTGGTAGCGATGGACGATCGCTGCCTGCAGCTCGTCGATCCGCTCGTGGAGCTGACGGCGCTTCAGGGAGAGCACGGCCTCGTTCTCCTCGAGGCGCGCCGCCGCTCCTGCGAGCTCCTGGTCGCTCAGCGCCGCGAGGTTCTCTCCCGGCAGCGTCCCGCCGGGCAGCGCCCTCTCGACAAGCTCGGAGGAGAGCGCCCCGGCGATCATCTCCTCGACCTCCTTCGTCCACGGCTCGCTCCAGGTCTTGAAGAGGCCCGGCATCCCGACGAGCGAGAGGTGTGCGGGCGGGCTGATGCCGCGCGCCGCTCCTTCGTCCCCGGTAGCGCTCCTCTCGGCGATCGAGCCTCCACCGGCCTCGCCCTTCAGCTGGCGGGCGAGGATGACCGGCAGATCCTCGACCAACCGGCTCGGATCGCTCCGCTCGCCCGAGGAGCGCAGCTCGAGCTCGGCCCTCACGATGTCGAGCTCACCTTGGAGGATGCGGCGCAGGTACGAGAGCACGACCTCCGCGCGCAGGCACTCATCGCGCCGCGACCGCAGCTCGGAGAGAGGCGCCTCAGCGAGGCCCTCGACGAAGGAGGGTGCCACTAGTCGCTCGACGTCTGCCCTTCGCAAGCTCATGCAAACCGGTCCATGTCGTCGGCGTCCTGCGGCACCCGCCGGGGTGGGCCGGCGCCGCGGCGAGGGATGGCCCCCGCACCGTCCAAGCCAGACTAGTGTGCCTCGCGCACCGAGGAGGGCGCCTCGCGCACCGAGGAGGGCGCCTCGCGCACCGAGGAGGGCGGAACCCGAGACGAGCCGGGCAGGGAGCGCCGAGCCGTGTGGTACCGGCCGACGACGCGCCCGATGACAAGGGACAGCGGGACGGGCCCAAAGTGCCTCGAGTCGCGGCTCGCACCGGCGTTGTCGCCCTCGACCCGCAACGCGCGGTGCTCCAGCGCCACTACCCGTTTCACGAGGTAACGGTCCGGCTCAACCGGGTCCCTCAATGCGACGACGTCGCCGACGGCGACCTGGTGGGTCTTTCGGACGACGACACGATCACCCGGCGCGAGCTCGGGCACCATCGATAGGCCTTCGATCTGCAGCCGGGTGTACATGCAGCGGCCGACCACCACGACAAGCGCAGAGACCGTGGTCAGCGCGAGTGCTGCGAGCGTCTTTACGACTCCCGGCCGGGCGAGCCGACCCCCCGGCAGGGCGAACCGACCCCCCGGCCGGGCGAGCCGACCCCCCGGCCGGGCGGCAAGGGGCCGGGGATAAGGTGACTGCGTCTCGACCTCAGAACGACCTCGACCTAGGAGGGTAGGCATGCTCTCGACCTCGCGTCTCGCAACCATTCTCGACCGGTTCTCTCCTCCGCGCACAGCGTTCGCCCACTGCGACCTGCCGTGCGGCGTCTACGACCCGGCTCAGGCGCGTATCGAGGCGGAGTCGGTCAAAGCCTGCATGGAGAAGTTCAACGGCTCGGGCGACGCGGTCTTCCGCGAGCGTGCGGTGCTCATCAAGGAGGAGCGGGCAGAGCTGGTCAAGCACCACCTGTGGGTACTGTGGACCGACTACTTCAAGCCCGAGCACCTCGAGAAGCACCCCGAGCTCCACGAGCTCTTCTGGAAGGCGACGAAGGCTGCCGGCGACTCGAAGAGGACGAGCGACACCACCGTCGCCGATCGGCTGCTCGAGAACATCGGTGAGATCGACCGCATCTTCTGGGAGACGAAGAAGGCCTGAGCCTGCCGGGCGGAGCTCAGATGCCGCCCGACACCGGTGGGAGGACGGCGAGCTCGTCGCCCGCCCCGAGCGGCTCGGACGGCCCGGCCTCCTCGCCGTTCACCCAGATCGTGGAGATCGCTATAACGCGGCCGAGACCCTCGCCGTAGCGCTCCACCGCTGCGGCGAGCACGTCGCTCACCGTGGTGCCGTCGATCTCCACCTCCCTCGTCCCGCCTGCAGCGTCGCGGGCCTGCGCGAAGAAGCGCACCGACGCCATCTCAGCGCTTCTCGCAGCGCTCGCAGCGGCGAGCGAGCGGGGCGAGGGCGAGGAGCGGCTCACCGATCGGTGCGCCGCAGGCGTCGCAGCGCCCGTACGTGCCGTCGTCGAGGCGCCCGAGAGCGCCGGCGACCTCGGCCAGTCTCTGCTCGATGCCGGCAAGGGCCGCCTCGGCCCGAAGGGGGCTGTCGGGTGCCGGGCTGTCGGACACCGGACTGCTGGTGGCGGCGTCTTCGGACATGTGACCGAAGCTAGACCGCCCGACGATGCCGCCGCGGCGCCGCTCTTCCTCGCGGCCCTTCTCCGGGCCCCTGCGACAGCGGGCGGCGAAGGGCCGGCTGGCACTAGAACGGTGGGCGTGCCCATAGCGACCATCAACCCCGCCACCGGTGAGACGCTGGAGACGTTCGAACCTCACGACGATGCCGAGGTGGAACGCCGCGTCGCTCTCGCCGACGCAACCTTCAGGACCTACCGCCGGACCAGCTTCGCCGAGCGGGCGCAGCGCCTCGAACGGGCTGCCGACCTGCTCGACGCGGACGAAGCAGCCCTCGGTGCAACGATGACGACCGAGATGGGAAAGCCCGTCTCACAGGCGCGAGCAGAGATCCGCAAGTGCGCCGGCGCCTTGCGCTACTACGCCGAGAACGCCGAGCGCCTTCTCGCCGACGAGGAGGTCCCCGGCACGGCAGCCAAGCGCCGCTCCTTCGTCACCTACCAGCCGATGGGCCCGGTGCTCGCGGTCATGCCGTGGAACTTCCCGATGTGGCAGGTCATCCGCTTCGCGGCGCCCTCGCTCATGCTCGGCAACGTCGGCCTTCTGAAGCACGCCTCGAACGTGCCCAAGACCGCCCTTTACCTAGACGACCTCTTCGCGAGGGCCGGGATGCCCGAGGGTGTGTTCCAGACTCTCCTCATCGGCTCGGGCAAGGTCGAGGCGCTGCTGCGCGACGACCGGATCACGGCCGCGACTCTGACAGGAAGCGAAGGTGCCGGGCGGGCGGTCGCGGCCGTCGCAGGCTCGGAGATCAAAAAGACGGTGCTCGAGCTCGGCGGGTCCGACCCCTTCATCGTGATGCCGTCCGCAGACCTCGACCGGGCCGTCGAGGTGGGCGTGAAGGCACGGGTCCAGAACAACGGCCAGTCCTGCATCGCCGCCAAGCGCTTCATCGTTCACGAGGACATCGCCGAGGAGTACGAGGAGCGCTTCACCGAGGCCATGGCAAAGCTCGTCGTCGGAGATCCCCTGGACGACGGCACCGACATCGGCCCGCTCGCGACTCCATCCGGGCGCGACGAGGTCGCAGAGCAGGTAGAGGATGCCAAGGCGAAGGGAGCCCGGATCCTGACGGGTGGCGAGCGGATCGACGGCCCCGGCTGGTACTACCCGCCGACGGTCGTCGCCGGAGTCACCAAGGACATGCGGGTCTACCGCGAAGAGGTCTTCGGGCCTGTCGCCACGTTCTTTCGCGCGGCGGACGCCGACGAGGCGATCGCCATAGCGAACGACAGCACCTTCGGCCTCGGGTCGAACGCCTGGACCGAGAACGAGGCGGAACAGAAGAAATTCATCTCCGAGATCGAGGCCGGCATGGTGTTCATCAACTGGATGGTGACCTCGTACTACGACCTGCCGTTCGGAGGGGTGAAGCGCTCCGGCTACGGGCGGGAGCTGTCCGGCCCCGGTATCAAGGAGCTCGCCGTCACGAAGACCGTCTGGGTCGACTGAAGCTCACGAGGCGCTCAGTCGTCCTCGTAGTAGCCGCGCCGTGCCTCGAGGACCTCGATCCCGGTGCCTGCCCAGATGAGGCGCTCGACGGCATCGAGGACCTCTGTCACCACTCGCTGTGACGACGCGACGGCCGCCACCTCGAGCGCCGCCCGCCGGTGAAGGTCCTGATGGCCGACCTCGGCGATGGCCACGCGATAGCGCCGGCGCGAGAGATCGAGGATCGGCCGCAGAGAGGCGCGCTTGTCCTTCAACGAGCGCGCCTCTGGCAGGTGGAGCTCGACGTACATGACCCCGACGATGGGCGCAACTGTAGGGGCGGGGCGTCAATAGGCTCCCCCCGTGCAGGCAGGTGCCCGGGCCGGGACACTGCAGGACAGCCGGTGACGCCGTGACAGGGCGCGACCAGCAAGGACGCTACCGGCGCCACAGGACAGCGGTGGGGGGAACCACCGCAGCCGCAGTCGCGCTGGCAGCTGGGCTCGCCGCCTTGTTCGCTCTGCCGGGCCACCCGGCGACGTCACTCAGCCCGACAAAGGGCGCGGTGCCCGCCACGACGACGACAACTACCACGACCGCCCCGCTGCCACCCGCCACTCTGC
>JAKATT010000155.1:0-3217 GCA_021818615.1 Actinomycetes bacterium
GGTCGGGTCCACCCATCTACTTCGCCGGCGATTCGACTGCGGCTGGGCCCGAGTGGGCCTGGGTGACGTACCACGCGAGCTCGCCGGCCCTGAGAACGCTGGCCGAGTACCAGGTGGGCAGTGGGCTTGTGGTGCCCGCATACTTCAACTGGCCGCGCCACCTGCTGGCCGTCGCGGCGGCGGAGCATCCGAAGCTCGTGATCTACATGGGGAGCGCCAACGACGGTCAGGACCTCCCTTGGCGGGGCGGGTTCGCAGTCGTCGGAAGCCCCGAATGGAAGAAGGTCTATGGCGAACGGGTCGGCAACACGATGAGCGAGCTCACCCGGGAAGGGGCAAAGGTGCTCTGGATCGGTGAGCCGGCCATGCAGAACGCCGCGCTCTCGGCGGACATGCTCGATGTCGATCAGGTCTGTCAGGCGGAGGCTGCGAGGCATCCCGGCGTGACCTGGTTCAATCCCGGCTCCATCCTCAACCTTCCCGGGTGGCGCTACTCCCCCACGGTTGACATCGCTGGGCGCGAGATCGACGTCCGCCTCGACGGGGTGCATCTCAACGCGCCCGGGAGTGTGTACCTCGCAGACGCGATCGCGCCGATCGTAAAGAAGATCCTCCGCGTCAGATGATCTGCGGGCTTCAGGCGAGCGCGGCACTCGACCGGGCCCGCACCGGTGCTCCGGGACGGGGCCGGCAGTCAGTCTGTTGCGCGTCCGCTGGTCGCCTCCAGCCCGGTTCCGGACCGCTGTACGGCTCGGGGCGTGAGAGCTGCGACGACTGGGCACCTCCACGCCGCAGCCGATCACGGAAGTCCGGTGCGCGCTCGGATCCGCTCGGCGATGGCAGGTGGGATCACGCTGTCGGGATCCTGGAGCACACTGAGCGATGAAGTGGTACCGACGAGCGCCTGGTAAAGCGGCGGGCAGGTGACACAGCCGGCGAGGTGTGCCTCGATCAGGTCGCGTTCTTCGGACCCGAGCTCGTCGTCGAGGTAGTCCGATACTCTCTGCCGGGCCTCCCAGCAGCCAAGCGGCACTCCCTTGTTGGCCAACCGGCGCTCCTCTCCTTGTGCAAGCGCGCTCACAAGCATCATCCTTGCGCGCCGTACTCGCTGCTTGGTCGCCGAGAGGGAGATATCCAGCATCTTGGCAATCTCGCTCGACGGCCAGCCTTCAGCGTCGTGCAGCACCACGACGCTCCTGTGGTCCTGCGGCAGGTGGATGAGGGCCTCCCGTAACGCCTCCGCGGACTGTGCCCGCTCGACAACCAACGACGGGTCGACGCTGTAGCTGTCGTCGCTCCACAAAGTCTCCACCTCCTCCACGCTCACCTCATGGGCCCGTCGCCGCGCACGATCGATGGAGAGGTGGTACAGGATCTGGTGCAACCAGGTTCGAAGCGACGCCTCGGCGCGGTATTGACCCCTGTGCTCGAGCGCACGTACCACCGTGTCACTGACAAGGTCCTCGGCCGTGGCGGGGTCCCCGACGATGGATAGGGCGTAGCGGTAGAGTCCTTGGGCCTCGGCAGCCACGAGACCTCCGAAGTCTCCCTCAGAGCTCGTGGCCACCAAGCGCTCGTGCTCAGCGGGCATCCTTGTCAGCCTGCCGGGGACAGTGGCGACGGACCTGCGGTGTGTCGCGCTCCCCACCGCAGGTGTCTGGTCCATGGCATCTCGAGCTGGGATCTCACGCCGCCCGGTCGAGGTGCACGAGGTGGTCGTGACCAGCCTCCGACCTCTCACCACGGGTGTTGATGCCCAGCAGGCTGTAGATGGGGCAGTAGCCGCTCGCTCCCGTGACCGCCATGATGGCCGCCGCAGCCAGCAGGACTATGCCCCAAGCGCTCGAGAAGCCGAGCACTGCGCTTCCCGCCACGGCGCCGACTGCCAATAGACCACGTAGCGCCCGATCCGTCGTTCCAACCGTCTTGTGCATCGCTTTCTCCTTTGTTCGCAACTGCAACACATAGACGAACGAGGTGGCGGGATGGATACATGGCCAGCTTGTGGCGTCCAGGCAAAGGCTCGAGGCCGGTGTCCTCAGGCACGTAGTGCTCGGGCGGCCTTGTCGATTCCCTCGGAGATCATCGGATGGGGGAAGGCGACCTCAGCCAACGTCGTCACGCTCGAACCGCCATGGACAGCGAGCGCCAGAGGGGCGATCAGTTGGGCAGCATCGACTCCGAGGATCTGAGCGCCGACCAGGCGTCCGTAGTGGGAGTCCCACACAAGCTTGATGAAGCCCTCGGTCTCGTCGAGAATCTGGGCCCGGGCATCGACCGCATAGTCGTACCTGGTGACTGCGACATCCCCCAGGCGCTCGATGCCCTGTTGCTCGGTGAGCCCGACATGGGCCGCCTCTGGCTCGCTGAACACAGTCACCGGCACCGCCTCGAAGTTCATGGCGTCGATCGGCTGGCCCCCGGCCAGGATGACGTGCCCGGCCACCAGGCTTTGGCGGACGGCCGAATGGAACAGCATGCTCCTCGCATTGACATCTCCAGGTGCGTAGACGTGAGGGGCGGACGTCCTCAGCTGGACGTCCACGGTCGGTGGTGCATGGGGATCGAGGCCGATCTCGTCTGCCCCCTCGGGCAGCACGACATGACGGCCGGTTGCCATCACAACGGAGTCGCCGGCAGCTACGGCCGCTTCGCCTCCCACCCTGTAGCGGACCTGAAGGTTGCCACCTGCTCGCTCGATGGCGGTGACGATTGCCTCGGTGCGGATCTCGACCCGGCTGGCAAGGGCGCGGTGCAGACCCTGGGCGAGCTCCGCGTCGAAGCCGGGAAGAAGCTCGGGGGTCGCCTCGAGGATGACCGGTTTGGAGCCCAGGTTCTCGAGCATGGAGGCTAGCTCCACCCCGATGTAGCCACCCCCGACGATCACTGGACGGCTCGGAAGACTGACATCGGCCCCCAGACGAAACAGGTCGTGGGAGGTGATCGCCAGCTCGGCACCAGGGATCGCCAGACGCGAGGGCGCGGAGCCGGTGGCAAGCACGAGGTCCCCGAACTCGTAGCGGACTCTCGCACCCGACGGCTCGAGCACCTCGACGGTAGACCCCGACACGATCCGGGCGCGTCCGGTGTGCAAGAGGATCTTCGATCCGGCAAGCTCAGCGCTGTGCTGGCGGTAGCGGGTCCGCTGGACATGGTCCTTGTGGGCGAGCACACCGGACCAGTCGACGTCCGGTGCCGCGCCACGCAGGCCAAAGAC
>JAKATT010000155.1:3733-7543 GCA_021818615.1 Actinomycetes bacterium
GGCCTGCGACCTTGCTTGATCAGCCGCCGCTCCAGCGAGGCTGAAGTCATGCCGGAGCTTGGTGAAGCCGTCTACGAGTGCCGTCATCCCGGCGTGGAGATGGCCGGCCATCAGCGCGGCATGCCGATCGGGTTTCCAGGTAAGCGCCTCTGCTTCGACGGCGATGTCCCGCACGGCGTTCACGACCCGATCGCATCGCTCCGAGAGGACGTAAAGGTCTTCCTGGTCGATCGGGGTGGCGAGTGCTCCCCTAAGGGCGCTCAGAAGGGCACGACGAGCCTCGTCGGCGTCGTGCTCGAGTGTTTCCAGGGTGGTGACGTCGGCCGAGCCACCCTCCGACCAGCTGAGAAACGCCGCCGTGGCGGCCACGCTGACCTGCCCCTGGGCGACGAGGAGACCGATGACGTCAGGCGCGACGCCTTGGAAGAACCGGCGAAACCCCCGATCGCCAAACCACGGTTCGTGTCTCATGGGAGCCTCGCCAGCACCTCGAACATACCCGCCGCCACCAGAGCGCACGCCGGCACGGTGAGCACCCAGACGACGAAGATCCGGGTCACGCCAGCCCATCGCACGTGGCGATGCCTGCCGGAGACGCCTGCTCCCACCATCGCCGAGGTGACGACGGTGGACGTGGACAGCGGAAGGCCCACCGAGGCAGCCGCGAGGATGACGCCGGCCGAGGCGCATTGGGCGGCGAAGTCCTCGACCGCTCCCCCACGGGCCAGGCCCCGCGACACCCGTGCCACCACCTTGCGCCCTCCGAGCACCGTGAACGCGGCCAGGATGACCGCGCAGGTGATGCGCTCCCACATCGCGATGCCACCGGAGCCTGTCAGCGAGCTCGCGCCGGAGACCACGATCGCAAGGATGCCCATCGCCTTCTGGCCGTCGTTCGTCCCGTCGGCGACGGCGACGGCGGCCGAGGCCAGCCAAAGCCCGCCGCGAAGCTCTCGCCGGGCAGCCCTCGGAAGGCGGAAGGCGGCCCGGCGAGCGAGGTGCTCGACGAGTCCGGACGCGAAGGCGGCGAGGAACGGCGCGACAAGGATGCCGATCAGGACCCCCAGCACACCGGCAAGATGCGCGCCGTAAAGACCGCCCCAATCCACCGCCCTTGCGCCGCCGGCAGTCAGCCCAGCACCGGCGAGGCCACCTACGAGCCCTACGCTCGCGCTGGTCGGCAGCCCTCTTCGGGTAGTCACCCACGTGAAGGCCACGGCGGCGAGGCTGGCTGCTGCAACGACCGGGACGGTGCCCGCTGGAGCGACGTGGACGATGCCCACGACAGTGCGCGCCACTGCCACTCCTGCCAGGAGTCCGCCTGCGACGTGCCAGGCCACGGACCAGGTCGCGACGGCGGTATAGGAGCCGGTGCGGGAGGCGAGAAGCGCTGCCGCAGCATTGGGCGCGTCACTGACGCCGAGCAATGCGGCGAACGCCAAGGCACCTAGCACGCCAAGAGCTGATGCAATCACAGGGTCTCCGGGGTGGTTGACATGACACGTTGGCTCGTCGTTCCGGTTCTCGCACCGACACAGTGCCATGAAGGCGGGTACCCCGCTCGGCAATGACGTCGCTCAGCTCTGCGCCGGGACGACCTTCGTCATGCAAGCCGCCGGCTGGTCACGTCGTAGACGTCCCTCTCACCACTTCCATCACCGTAGAGCGGACTCGGGCGGCCTCGGCGATGCCGGCGATGCCGGGGCCAGCTCAGTTCTCGGCGGGCGCCGTCGCGAGCTCACCGCTCGGCACCTCGATGGGGGCACTGGAGCGCCGGCGCACGGTTGGAACGAGCACGGCGGCGACCATGGCGGCGAGCGCTATGAAGGCGGAGACGAGAAAGGCCTCCGTATAGCCCTGCGTCGTCGCCTCTGTCAGGACCGCCCGCGAGCGCGACAAGGAGGGACCGGCGCTTCGGAGCGCCGAGTCCATCCTGTTGACCGCGACTGTGGCGAGCGCTGCCAGCCCGATCGCGCCGCCGATCTGGCGCGACGTGTTCACGAGCCCAGAAGCGAGCCCAGCCTCGTGCGGGGCGACGCCTGCCGTGGAGGCGTAGGCAAGGGGCGTGAAAGAGAGCCCGAGGCCGAGGGTGATGAGGACGCTCGGCGGGAGGATGTCGGTCCAGTAGGCAGAGTGCACGCCGACCTGTCCCAGCCAGAAGAGGCCGGCCGCCGCCGAGGCTGCTCCTGCGACGAGCAGCGGGCGCGGCCCGATCCGCAGGATGAGCCTGGAGGAGAGCTGGGCACCGAAGACGATCGCCAGCGTCTGGGGAAGGAAGGCAAAACCTGTTCGCAGCGGTGAGTAGGCGAGCACATCTTGCAGGTAGAGGGAGACGAAGAACCACATCGCGAAGATGGCACCGGCGAGGAGGAGCATCACGAGGTTGGCGCTCCAGATCGAACGCCTCGCGAACATGGCGATCGGCATGAGCGGCGACACCGCTCGACGAGACTCATGGACGAGGAACCAGGCGACGAGCCCCGCAGCGCCGGTCAGCGCGAGCGCTGTCTGCCAGGACGTCCAGCCGACGTTCGCCGAGCGGACGAGGCCGTAGACGAGCGCCGTCAGTCCGGCGGTGACGAGCACCGCCCCGCGGACGTCGAGCGGCTGGCGCTCTCCCGCTCCCCGCGTCTCCTGCAGGAAGGCCCGCGCTGCCACCATGGCGGCGGCTCCGATCGGAACGTTGATGAACAGGATCCAGCGCCAGGAGAGCTCCTGGGTCAAGACGCCTCCGAGGAGGGCTCCGGCGGCTCCGCCTGCTCCGGCGACCGCGCTCCACATGCCCATGGCACGCGAGCGGGCCTTCGGCTCGCTGAAGGTGGTCGTAAGGATGGTGAGGGTCGCCGGAGACAGGATTGCCCCGCCGAGGCCCTGGATCGCCCGGGCGCCGATGAGCATCGCCTGATCCTGTGCGAAACCCCCGAGGAGGCTCGCGCCAGTGAACACGCCGAGACCGAGGAGGAAGACCCGGCGTCGCCCGTAGAGATCGGCGGCCCGCCCGCCGAGGAGGAGGAACCCGGCGAATGCAAGCGTGTAGGCGTTGAGCACCCACTGCAGGCCGGACTGGGAGAAGCCGAGGTCGGCCTTGATCGCCGGGAGCGCGACATTCACAATCGACACGTCGAGCACGACCATGAACTGCGCTACGCAAGCGAGCGTGAGGACCAGCCAGTCCGGCACCGTGCGGGCGCGCCACGCCGGAGGCGGGTCGTGATCCATCGATGACCCTCAACCCGCCGGCTGGTGGTCGCATTCCATCGGGCCAGTGTGCCAGCAGACGCTCGGTGCTCAGCTGAGCGACCCTGCGACGTCGATCTCTCTCGGCAGAGCGAGGACGCGCTCGGCCACGATGTTGCGCTGTATGGCCCATGTACCGCCGCCGAGGGTGAGCGCAGGCGCGAACAGCCAGCCGTAGTGCCAGATCGGGTCGACGCCCGTGCTCGAGGTCGCCGCGATCGCAGTCGGGTCGACGTCCGTGCTCGAGGTCACCGCGTCCACTGTCGGAGTGCCCCGGGCTGCACCTCGCTCTGTCGTCCCGGAGGGACCCGAGCCGGCGAGCATCCCGGCCGTGCCGCTCAGCTCCTTGGCGAGCTCCATGACGTGCTGGCCGTGCATGTCGGAGAGCAGCTTCTGCACGGAGGCGACCGGTCCGGGATCCGTGCCGGCGATGGCAGAGGTGATGGTGCGAGCCCGGACGAGGCGTAGGATCTCGCCCTCGCTGAAGAGGGCGGCGAGCTTCTGGCGCAGGGCGCCCTGGCGGATGCCGCCGGCCCGCCGGACGAGATCGACGAGATCAGCGGCTGTCGGTCC
>JAKATT010000155.1:8075-14866 GCA_021818615.1 Actinomycetes bacterium
TCCTCGTCGATGAGCAGCTGATGGATCGGGTCAGCCCCGAGCCCGTAGGGCGGCGGCCAGTGCGGGACCACATAGCCGGCCTCGGCGAGCTGCCGACCGGTCGGGCAGGGATGGGCGGCGAGCCACCGGCGCACCGCCAGCCGGCGCGAGTCGTCCTCGGACGGAATGTCGAAGTCCATCGCTCGAGTGCTCAGCCCGCCTCGGCGCCCGGAGCCCCTGCCTCGCCGGGCGCCGGGGACGGGACCCATGGCGGGTCGACTTTGTCGCGAAACGCCGCCATCGCCTGGGTGGCCTCCTCGGACGCGAATAGGGTAGCCGAGAGCTCCGTCGTCCAGGTGAACGCTTCATCTCTTGGCATCGACGGCACCCGCGCGACGAGCCGTTTGGCGGCTGCAAGGGCCTTCGGGCCGCCTGCGGAGAGCTCGCCCACGAGCGAGGCGACGGCAGCGTCGAGGCGTTCGGGTGGCACCGCCGTGGTGACGAGGCCGACCTCGGCCGCCCGGGCTGCCGTGATCCGCCGGCCCGTGAGGAACAGCTCGAGGGCATCCCCTCGCCGCAGCTTCGGTAGGCACACGACCGAGATGATGGCCGGCGCGACTCCACGTCGGACCTCGGTGAAGCCGAAGAGCGCCTCGCTCGAGGCAACCGAGAGGTCGCAGGCTGCCGCGAGCCCGACTCCCCCGCCCATCGCGTGCCCGGCGATACGGCCGACGACCGGCTTCGGGGAGTCCATCATGAGCGAGAGGATCTGCGGCAGGCTCCAGCGCGCGGCTGGCGGAGTCGCAGCAGGGCTGGCGCTGCGCTTCAGGTCCGCTCCTGCGCAGAAGGCCGGGCCGGAGTTGGTGAGGACGATCACCCTCGCCGCTGGATCGCCGACGGCGCGGGTGAGCGCGTCGCCGAGGCCGTTCACGAGCTCGAGGGACAGGACGTTGCGGTTTGCGGGCCGGTCGAGCCTCACGGTCGCGACGCCGCCGGCGACCCCGTAGCCGACTGCCGGCCCCGGCCCCGGCCCCGGCCTGTGGCCGGCTCCGCTCATCGCAGCACCGCCCCGCCCGCTTCCTGTTCGAGGAGCGTGACCGGGATGTCGGCGTGCTTGGCCCGCAGGTACTCGCCGAGCCCCTTGGCCTGGGCATCGATCAGCGGCGAGGAGGCGACGCCTTCGCCGAGCAGGCCGACGAGGACGAAGTTGACTGCGCGCAGGTTGGCGAGCTCGTAACGCTCGACGCGGGCGAGGGACCGTACCTCTGGCAGCAGGCCGGCGAGACGTTCGGTCGTGAGGTAGCAGCGCAGCCACTCCCAGGCGGCGTCACTTGGCGCCCAGACCCCGAGGTTGGCGTTGCCGCCCTTGTCGCCGGAGCGGGCGCCGAGCACCCGCCCGAGCGGTTCCCGCCGAGTCGGTCCGCCCGGTGGGCCCGCTGAGGCTGGCGTGCCCGGCGAAGTCTCGGCCCCGTTCTCGGGGTGACTGGCAGCGGGCGGCAGGACAGGGTCGACGACCGAGCGCTCGCCGCTCTCGAGCATCACGACCTCCTGGAAGACCAGCTCCGACGGCACGCTCGTCGGCCAGAAGACGCCGTAGGCCTGCGAGCTCGACGGTCCGCCGAAGAAGCCCGGATAGTTGGCGAGCGCCATCTCCGTCACCTTTGCCCCGAAGCTGCGGCCCACTGCGTGCTCGTCGGGAGACTTCACGGTGATGCGGAGCTGGGCGAGGGCCGCTTCGTTGGACGCCGGGTCGTCGTGCTCGGTTCGCAGCAGCCGCACGTCCACCGACTGGAAAGTGCTTCTGCCGCCGGGGATCGACGCGAACAGCGCCCGCTCGGCGAGGGCGGCCTTCTCCTCTATGTCGAGGCCGGTGAGGTAGAGGGTCACGGTGCTGCGATGCCCTCCGAGGTAGTTGAGCGACACCTTGGTGGTCGAAGGAGGCGGTTCGCCGGCGACACCCGAGAGCCGTACCCTGTCGGGCCCGGCCCCGTCTCGTGCGAGGCTGATCGAGTCGAAACGGGCCGTCACGTCCGGGTTCAGGTAACGCGGCCCGCCGATCTCGTAGAGGAGCTGGGCGGTGACGGTGCCGATCGTGACGGCGCCACCGTGCCCTGGGTGCTTCGTGATCACCGACGAGCCGTCCCGAGCCACCTCGGCGATCGGGAAGCCGGGATGCTCGAGCCCGGGGATCTCGGCGAAGAAGGAGTAGTTGCCGCCGGTCGCCTGCGGCCCGCACTCGATCACGTGGCCGGCAACGACTGCTCCGGCAAGGGCGTCCCAGTCGTCGCGCGCCCAGCCGTGGTGCCAGGCGGCAGGACCGAGGGTGAGGGCGGCGTCGGTCACCCGTCCGGTGACGACGATGTCGGCGCCACGACGGAGCGCCTCGGCGATGCCCCAGCCGCCGAGGTACGCATTCGCCGCCAGCACCTGGCGAGTGCCGAGCGGCTCACCGGTGTCGAGGTTCGAGAACCGGCAGCCCCTCGCGCTCAGCTCTGCCATGCGACCGCTCAGGTCGTCACCCTCGACGTATGCGATGCTCGGCGAGAGAGCGAGTTTGGCGGCTATCTCGGCGATCTGCTCGGCACAGGCGCGCGGGCTCAGCCCGCCGGCGTTCGAGACGACCCTGATCCCCTGGTCGAGGCAGCGGCCCATCACCTGCTCCATCTGGGTGAGGAACGTGACCGCATAACCGCCGCGCCCATCCCGCAGCCGGTTCTTGGCGAGGATGAGCATCGTGAGCTCGGCGAGCCAGTCCCCGCTGAGAACGTCGATCGGGCCGCCGGACACCATCTCCTCGGCGGCCGATAGCCGGTCGCCATAGAAGCCGCTGCAGTTGGCGATCTTGAGCGGCTCAGCCACGACCGGCCTCCGTCTCGACGATGACGAGGATGTCGCCGCTCTCAACTTGGGCGCCGGCGCACACACGGACCTCGGTCACGACTCCCCGGCGGGGCGCGACGATGCGATGTTCCATCTTCATCGCTTCGACGACGACGAGCAGCTGTCCCTCCTCGACCATCGCCCCGAGCTCGGCCGGCACGGCCGTCACCTTGCCGGGCATCGGTGCGGCGAGCCCGCCCGCCACGTCGTCGGCCGCGACAGCCTCGGGGAAGCGCGAGAGCTCGTCGAGCTCGATCTCGAGGCCCGCGTGGACGGCGAAGTAGCGCCGGCCTGCCACGGTGAGACGCCAGGTCAAGCGGCGCTCGCCCATCTCGAGGTCGATCGAGTCTCCCGATGTGGCCACCACGACCACTGACAGCTCCTCGCCCCCGGCCCGTACGAGGAACGAGCCGTCCCGCCGCGCCCTGTACTCGACGAGCACCTCACCGACCTCCGAGTGCTCGAAGCCGACCCTCTCGGGCGGCATCGCCGAGTTGCGCCATCCGGGCGGTAGGCCACCGAGCACCGGCGCGCCCGCCCGCCGCCTGGCGGCGGCCCAGAGCGCCGAGGCGACGGCGGCGTCGGCCACCTGTCGCCCGGACGCGGCCCGGCGTCGCTCGAGGAGGACCCGGTCGACGAAGTCGGTGGTCGTGTCGCCGGCGAGGAAGGGCTCCGAGCGGAGGACGGCAACGAGGTAGTCACGGTTCGTGACGAGCCCGGCGATCCGGAAACGATCGAGGGCGAGCGCCAGGCTGAGCGCCGCCTCTTCGCGCTTTGGTGCGTGGGCGATCACCTTGGCGAGCATCGGGTCGAACTCGATCGAGACCTCGCTTCCTTGCTCGACGCCCGAGTCCACCCTCACCCGGGGCCAGAGCGGCGCTTCGAACACCTCGAGTCGCCCTGTCGCCGGCAGGAAGTCATGAGCAGGGTCCTCTGCGTAGAGGCGAGCCTCGATGGCGTGGCCTGTCAGCCCGACGTCTTTCTGCGCGAAGCCGAGCGGCAGTCCGAGGGCGACCCTCAGCTGCTCGCGGACGAGGTCGAGGCCTGTCACCGCTTCGGTCACGGGATGCTCCACCTGGATACGCGTGTTCATCTCGAGGAAGAAGTAGCGCCCGGCCGCGTCGAGAAGAAACTCCACCGTGCCGGCGCTCTCGTAGCCGACCGCCCTGGCTGCCGTGACGGCCACCCGACCCATCTCCTCGCGCAGCGCGCTGTCGAGAGCGGGAGACGGGCTCTCCTCGATGATCTTCTGGTGGCGGCGCTGCACCGAGCACTCGCGCTCGAAGCAGTGCACGACGTTGCCGTGGCGGTCGCCGAGGACCTGCACTTCGACGTGGCGCGCACCGTGCAGGTACGGCTCGAGGAAGACCTTGCCGTTCCCGAAGGCGCTCTCGGCCTCGCGTCGGGCGGCGGCGAGCGCGTCCTCGAGCTTCTCGGCGCGCTCGACGACCCGCATGCCCTTGCCCCCGCCGCCACCTGCCGCTTTCACGATGACGGGCAGGCTCAACGAGCCCGGGTCGGCGTCGAGAGTCGGGACGCCCGCCGCCGACATGAGCTTCTTGGCTTCGAGTTTGTCCCCCATCACCCGGATGACCCGCGGGGGCGGTCCCACCCAGATCAGGCCGGCGTCGATGACGGCTTCGGCGAACTCCGCGCTCTCCGACAGGAAGCCGTAGCCAGGGTGGACAGCGTCAGACCCGGTGCGCTCGGCCGCTTCGAGGAGGCGGCCGGAGGAGAGGTAAGAGTCCGCCGCGCTCCGCCCGCCGAGGGCAAAGGCCGCATCTGCCTCGGCGACAAAAGGCGCGCTGCGGTCGCCCTCGGAGTAGACGGCGACCGTCGAGATCCCCATCGCTGACGCGCTGCGCATCACACGCCGGGCGATCTCCCCGCGGTTCGCGACGAGGAGGCGGGCGATGCGGCTCACAGCCGGAAGACTCCGAAGCGGTCGGTTCCTCTCACGGTGTTGCTGTGGCAGGCCGACAGCGCCATGGCGACCACAGTGCGAGTGTCGCGCGGGTCGATGATGCCGTCGTCCACGACGCGGCCCGTCGCGTAGAGCGCGAGGGACATCCGCTCGGCGATCTCCTCGGCTCCTTTCGTGCGCAGCTCCTCGAGCTCCTCGTCGAGCGGATCGCCCTTGCGGGCCGCCTGGGCGCGACGGACGATGGACATCACGCCTGCCATCTGGGCGGGTCCCATCACCGCGATCTTGGCCGTGGGCCACAGAAAGACGAACCGGGTGTCGAATGCCCGTCCCCCCATGCCGTAGTTGCCCGCGCCGTAGCTGGCGCCGAGGATCACCGTGACATGAGGCACGGTCGAGTTCGACAAGGCGTTGATCATCTGGCTGCCGTGCTTCACCATCCCGCCGCGCTCGTAGTCTCGCCCCACGATGTAGCCGGTGACGTTCTGCAGGAAGACAAGCGGCGTGTCGATCTGGTTGCAGAGCTGGATGAACTGGCCGGCCTTCTGGGAGGAGTCGGAGAACAGCACCCCGTTGTTGCCGAGGATGCCGACGGGAAAGCCGTGGATCGACGCCCAGCCGCAGACGAGTGTTGGCCCGTAGCGGCGCTTGAATTCCTCGAAGCGGCTCCCGTCGGCGATCCGGGCGATCACCTCGCGCACGTCCATCGGCCGCCTGAGGTCGACCGGGATCAGACCCAACAGCTCGTCGGCGTCGTAGAGCGGCGGGTCGGCCGGCTCGCTCGGTCCCGGGCCGAGCTTTCGCCAGTGGAGGTGGGCGATGACGTCCCGGGCCATCCGGATGGCCTCCGCCTCGTCCTCTGCCAGGTAGTCGGCGAGGCCGCTCGTCGTGGCGTGCATCTCGGCGCCACCGAGCTCCTCGTCGTCGGAGTCCTCGCCGGTCGCCATCTTCACGAGCGGCGGCCCACCGAGGAAGACCTTGGCCTGCTCTCGGACGAAGATGTTGTAGTCCGAGAGCCCGGGCTGGTAGGCACCGCCAGCCGTCGAGCTGCCGAAGACGACCGAGACAGTCGGGACGCCTATGCCCGAGAGCTCGGTGATGTCATGGAACATCCGCCCGGTGTCGCTGAAGTGGGTGAGGTTCGCCCGCAGCTGCGCCTCGATGTCGCCTGTTCCCCCGCCCCCTCGGAGGTCTCCTCCGGCCGACTCGACGAACTGGACGTAGGGCATGTGGTTCTGCCTTGCCACTTCGAGCCCGCGGTCGATCTTGCGCATCGAGATGGCGGTGATGGCGCCGCCGAGCACCGTCGGGTCGTTCCCGAGGATCACGCACTCGGTGCCCGAGACGGCGCCGATCCCGAGGACGAGTCCCCCGCCGATGGCGTAGTTGGTTCCGTACCCGGCGAGAGGGCTCAGTTCGAGGAACGGCGAGTCCCGGTCGACCAGCAGGGAGATTCGCTGCCGCACTGGCAGCTTGCCCCTCGAGATGAGCCGCTCCGTCGCTCGTGGTCCACCGCCTGCTGCGGCGCTCGCGAGGAGGGTCTCGATCTCGGAGAGGAGAGCGAGCATGGCACTGCGGTTTGCGGAGTACTCGGCTGCCTCGGAGTCGAGACGCGAGCGGAGGACCGGCATCAGCGGGCCATCGGGGATCGGCCCGAGCCGGCGGGACCCCCGAAGGCCTGGGCGACGCTCAAGAACAGCGCGGCGGTTGCGCCCTCAGCACGGACGCCGGTGTCGGAGGGATGGCGCCGCTGGGTGAAGACGAGCGCGAGGTCGAGGGCGCTCCCGGTGAGGATCTCCACCGAGCCCGGCGGGCCGAAGGTCCACACGTCGGCTTCGTCGCTCGGGTTGCGAGTACGCACGGCTACCGGATCGCCGGGGTCCTCGACGCCGTGGACTCTAAAGGCGTAGGTGCGTGCGGCGACGCCGAGATGGATGACGTGACGGAGCCTCGGCGACACGAGAGGCGCTAGGCCGAGAGCATCGGCTATGTCCTGGCCGTGGGCCCA
>JAKATT010000155.1:15419-27289 GCA_021818615.1 Actinomycetes bacterium
CGAGAACAGGCGGCAGGTCCCGCGAATGGACGATGGCGAGGCGCCGCGTCGTCCTCGTCATGGCGACGTAGAGGGCCCGAAGGCCGGCTGGCTCCTCTGCAACCATCGCCGACGGTTCGACAAGGACAACCGAGTCGAACTCGAGCCCGCGGGCGGCCGACACCGAGAGGACCGAGAGCGGCGCGTCGAGAAGGCGGTCGGCCTCGCCCGAGGTGAGCGGCGCACTGTCGGCGTGTGGCACCTCGAGCTGGGCTGCCAGCTCGCCAACGAGCCTCGAGGGCGCGATGACCGCCACCTTGCCGCCACCGATCGCGTGGCGCTCCTTTGCCGCCAGGGCGGCGACCGTGACGCCGAGGTCGGTGGCGCGGGACACCTCCGGCAACATGCCGCTGTAACGCGCCGAGCGCGGGATCACGAGACCCGGGGCGGCTGCGGTGAGGACCGGAGCTGCCACCGCCATCACCTCGGCCGGCGTCCGGTAGTTGACGGTCAGCTCGACGACGCGGGCGCGCTCGCGCTTCGGGAGGAGGTCCAAGACGTCGTCCCACGATCTCGGCGCGGCTGCGCTGCTCGCCTGGCCGAGGTCCCCGACGATCGTGAAGGAGCCCGACGGCACCCGCCGGGCGAGCGATCGCCACTGCATGGCCGAGAGGCCCTGGGCCTCGTCCACGACGGCATGCCCGTAGAAGCGGGCACCCTTTTGCACCGCCGCCGCGGCCGGCGGCGAGAAGGATCGACCGACGCGCCCGCGCAACTGGAGGAACATCTCCTCCTCCCCCGCTGTCATCACCTGGGCTGACATGAAGTTGCGCCCACAGTGCTCGCAGCGCCACGGTCGGGAACCACCGGCCCAGGTGAGCTGTGCGCCGCAGGCCGGGCAGTCTGCCAGCTGCTCGGCGGCCGAGCGATCGAGCATCGAGGAGTCCTCCTCGAGCGGCTGAGCCCGGCGGCGGGAGCGTCGTGGGCGGGCCGCTCGTGTTGGTCCAAGGAGCGTGGCAGCTTCGTCGAGCAGGGGGATGTCGGCCTCGCTCCAGGCGACATCGTGCTCGGAGGTCGCCCGGGGACGGAGGAGGGAAGCGGTCTCCTCGGCGGAGAGAGCTCCGTAGGCCGCCTGGCGCAGCAGCGGCTCTGCCCCGAAAAGATCGTGGAGCAGCTGCTCGGGTGAGAGCACCGGCCACATGCGCTCGAGTGCCTCGCGGACATGCGGGATGCGCCGCAGCTCTGACGACAGCTCCGTGGCTGTTTCGGAGAGCTCGAGCTCGGACGGCGGCGAACGCAGGCCGGCGGCCACCGCCTCTTCGACGGCGCGCCGCCACGCGCCGAACAGCGTCCGTCTCAGGCGGTGCTCGAGGACTGCCCGGCGGGCATTGTGGGTACCGGAGAGAGCCATGACGCCTTCGACGAGCTGGCGGGCCTCGTTCGTCCCGACGACGAGGCGTTGGCCCCTCAGCTCGACGACGATCGGCTCCCGCAGGCGACGTTGCCGGGTCCTCACCGCCCGGGCGATGACCTCGATCATGCGGCGGTCGCCCTTGAGGGCGGCGAGGGCGGCCCCTTCGGGGGCGCTCGGGCGTGCAGAGCCGGCATAGAGCGCCGAGGGCGTGGCGAGGGTGACGGTGTGCTCGCCGAGGGAGGGCAGCACCTGTTCGATGTAGCGGAGGAAGACGGTGTTCGGGCCGACGAGCAGCACCCCCTCTCGTTCGAGGCGCAGCCGATGGCTGAACAGCAGGTAGGCGGCCCGGTGGAGGGCGACGGCCGTCTTGCCCGTGCCGGCACCTCCCTGCACCACGAGCGGGCCGGCCAGTTCCGCCCGTATGACGGCGTCCTGCTCGGCCTGGATCGTGGCGACGATGTCGGCCATCCTGCCTGTTCGGGCGCGCTCGAGACCGGCGATGAGAGCACCCTCTCCCATGAGCACGAGGCCCTTGCTGCCTGTCCCCTCCCGCTCGAGGAGCTCGTCGTCGAGACCTGTGAGGCGGCGTCCTCTGAAGAGGAAGTGGCGCCTTCGTGCAACGTCGAGCGGCTCTGCCGGCGTCGCGCGGTAGAAGGGCTTCGCGACTGGGGCCCGCCAGTCGACCACGAGTGGGTCGCCCCCCTCGTCGGAGATGCCGATCCGCCCGATGTAGAAGCGCTCGTCGTCACGGGCCATGTCGAGGCGTCCGAAGCAGACCGGGCCGTCTCCGACGCGAAGCTGGGCGAGGCGGCGCTCGGACAGCTCGACACGCACGTCCCGCTCGACGCGGTTGGCGAAGGTCCCGCCGGCTCCCAGCGCGAGCACCTCGCTCGAGACGGCCCGGGCCGCCTCGCGCATGGCGTCGAGACGTTCGTGCGCGCGGTCGATGTACGCCTGTTCGGCCGCAATCTCGGGGTGGCTCACGACGGGGCACCGCCGGCCTCGGCTCGGGCGTACATGGGGCTACAACGCTACCGGCAGCCTGACTGCCCCGTTTCGGGTGCCGCTTCGAGCGACAGCGGGAGGCGACCGGCGGCGGGCCGATGGATGCATTAGACAGGTCGCGACGAAAGGGCGACCCACATGACTACGATCGAGCCCGCGGTCCGCTTCCCGGATCTCAGTCCTCAGGCCTTCGCCCATCCCGCCGACCGGGCAGCGATGGCCGCTCTCCACTCGATACCGATGCTCGACACCGTCGTGAAGAAGCTGACGGAGTTCGGCTACGAGAAGCAGTTCCGCCAGCTCTTCCTCGGTCAGTCCGTGCGCCTCGGCGGCGACCAGATGCCGGCCGTCTGGGCTCTGCACCGCCAGTGCGCCTACGTCCTCGACGTCGAGCCGTGCCCGGATCTCTACATCACCCAGATGCCCATCGGCAACGCCAGCACCTTCGGCACGAGTGCCCCGGTCGTCCTCGTCTCCTCCGGGCTGATCGCCTACGGCGACGACGAGACCCGCGCTGTCCTGGCGCACGAGATGGGACACGTCCTCGCCGACCATGTCGGACTGCTGACGACGATGCAGCTGGTGCGCTACGTGCTGCGCGGCGTGCTGGCGGGCCAGCCGCTCGTCGGCCTCCCCCTGCGTGGCATCTACCACGCCTTGAAGGAGTGGAGCCGGATGGCGGAGCTGACGGCGGACCGCGCGTCGACCATCGTGACCGGCGACCCGCTCGTCACCTGCCGCGCGCTCATGCGTATGGCGGGCGGACCGGTGGCGGGGCTCAACGTGGACGCCTTCATCCGCCAGGCGACCGAGTACCACGAGGAGCGCGACCCGATCGCCAGGCTGAAGCGCTTCGGTTCGGAGATCGCAGCTGACCATCCCTTCCCCGTGCGGCGGGTGCGGGAGCTGATCGGCTGGGTGAGCTCGGGCGAGTTCGACCGCATCCGCTCGGGCGACTACCTCCGACGGGGACAGGAGCCCCCGGCATCGGAGGAGTTCGACGCGGCGCTCGCCCACTACCGCCAGCGCTGGTCGAACGTGATCGAGCGAGCCGGCAGCGGAGTGCAGGAGGTCTTCACCCGCGTGTCGAGCTGGCTCGGCGGCTCCTCCGAGCCACGTGCGAGCGAGGGGGGCGAGGGCTTCGGATCGGACTTCGACGGAGCCGAGCCCGTCTAGCAACGGGCCTTGCGATGAGCCCCGCGCTCCTCCCCCCGCGCTCGCCCGTACCGGCAGGGCTGGCACGAAAGCTGCCGGTCGCAGAGCAATGCGCGTGCGAGCCGCGCCAGAGGGTCAGGGGCTCGGAGCCCGGAACCTGCGGGTGATCCTCCGCTCGACCACGAAGGCGAGGCCGGGAACGAACCCGGCGCCGATCATCGCCGCGAGCTCGCCGATGCGCAGCCGCGCCCGACGGGCAAGGTCCGCGACCGTAAGGAGGTACACGACGTAGCAGGCGCCGTGCAGCGGCGCTACCACGCCGGCGAGCCCAGGGTGGCCGGCGCCGTACTGGAGGGGGATGGCGACCACGACGAGGAGCAGGAGCATCGCCCCCACCACCATCGCCATCGCCCGGTATCGGCCTACGGCGCCGCGCAGGCGCCGTGCGTCCTCACCGGTGACTGCGGTCGCGCTCATGCAGGCTCGCGAGGTACCGGTTGTACGCGGCAAGCTCGGGGTCGGAGTCGTCGTAAGGGTCGAAGGCGATCGCCTCGGGCCCCTCCGGCTGCTTGGGCCCGTTTCCCGCCAGGCGAGCTGTGGCCGGTGAAGCCGGCTGGGCTCTCATGGCAGCTCTCCGGACAGCCGGGTCGTCGTGGAGGAGCTTCCACCACATGTAGACGGCATAGCAGGCAAAGAAGGGCCACTCGACCGTGTAGATCCAGGCGAGCGCGTCACCATGTGTCGCCCGCGACAGCATCCACCAACCGGCTGCGAGGCAGCCTGGAGCGACGACGAGGACGGTCGCATGGAGAGCAATGGCCTTTCGCGACCACCAGGTGGCTCGCACTCTCCAAGGCTACCTGCGTCGCAGGGGCGACTCGGGCCGGCTCCTAGCATTCCGGTCGTGAACGGCGAGGGGGGAAAGCCTGAGGGACCTGACCTTCAGGCGACAGCCCTGCCGTCGCGCCACAACGGCCCAGCTGCGCCAGGATGGCTCCGTCGCACCGAGGGCGAGCACCGCTGGCAGATGGCAGCGGCGGCCGTCGCAGCGGTCGGGCTGCAGCTTGTGGTGCCCACCGCCCTCGCCCTGCGGCCGACGTTCGTCCTCCCATCCCTCGAAGTCGTGCTCATGGTCGGGCTGCTCGTCGCCAACCCGGGACGGATCGACCAACACTCCTCGGGCCTGCGCGCGGCCACCATCTGCCTTGTGGCCGCGATCAGCTTTGCGAACGCCTGGTCGCTCGTCCTTCTCATCCATGGCCTTGTCACCGGTAGGGAGGGGCAGCTCGCCGGGCCGCTGCTTCTAACGGGCGGAGCCATCTGGGGTACCAACGTCATCGCCTTCGGCTTTTGGTACTGGGAGTTCGACCGCGGCGGACCGGCCCGGCGCGCGCAGGGCCGCAGGCCCTATCCCGACTTTCTCTTCCCGCAGATGTCGATGCCGCAGCTGGCTACCCCGGACTGGGAGCCGCAGTTCTTCGACTACCTGTACACCTCCTTCACGAACGCGGCCGCGTTCAGCCCGACCGATGTGATGCCGCTCTCGCGCTGGGCCAAGATGCTCTTCCTCGCGCAGTCGGCCATCTCGCTCGTGACGGCAGCGCTCGTCGTCGCGCGGGCGGTCAACATCCTGCGCTGAGCCGTGTCGTCCCGTCCTCGGTGAGTCGTCGGGTTCGGCAGGTGGTCGACGTCGGGGACTCAACCGCCTGAGGGCGGCCGCTGGTCGATCGTCGCGATGAGATGGCGGGCCGCCCGGGTCTCGTCCACCCTGCCGACCGGCGTGGTGGCGGGTGCACCTTGCGCGGCGGCTGCGCCGGTGCCGTCCTCGGCGCGGGCCTCCTCGGCGATCTGCACCAGCGCGTCGGCGAGGGCAGCAACCGTCTGAGGACTTTCGGTCTCGGTCGGCTCGATCATGAGGGCCTCGTCGACGATGTGGGGGAAGTAGACGGTCGGCGAGTGAAAGCCGAGCTCGAGCAGCCGCTTTGCCACGTCGAGCGCCCGGACGCCCGTCTCCTTCGCGATGGAGCGTGCCGACACCACGCACTCGTGCATGACGGGGCGGTCGTAGGGAAGTTCGTAGGTTCCGCGGAGGCGCTCCTTCACGAAGTTGGCGTTGAGCACCGCCGTCTCGGCGACCCGGCGCAGGCCGTCGCTGCCGTTCAGGCGAACGTACGTCCAGGCTCGCAAGAGCACGAGGGCGTTGCCGTGCCAAGAGTGAATGCGCCCAATGGAGTGCTCGGGTTTGTGCCAGCCGAAGCTGCCGTCCGGCCGACGGACCGGGCGCGGTCCTGGGAGGAAGTCCACGAGGCGCTCGCTAACGGCAACGGGCCCAGCGCCCGGGCCGCCGCCGCCGTGCGGTGTCGCGAAGGTCTTGTGCAAGTTGAGGTGGACGATGTCGAAGCCCATGTCGCCCGGACGCACGACGCCGAGGATCGCATTCAGGTTGGCGCCGTCGTAGTACATGAGCCCGCCGACGTCGTGCACGAGCCTCGTGATCTCGGCGATCTCCTCCTCGAAGAGCCCGAGGGTATTCGGGTTCGTGAGCATCATGCCCGCCACGTCGGTGTCGAGCACCCGGCGGAGCCCGTCGATGTCGACCCCGCCACGGGCGTTCGTGCCGACCGTGGTCACCTCGAAGCCGCTCAGCGTCACAGAAGCCGGATTGGTCCCGTGCGCCGAGTCGGGGATGATGACGCGACGCCGCGCGGGGCTCCCGCCGTCGTTGGCGGAGTGGTAGGCGCGCATGAGCAGGAGCCCGGTGAGCTCGCCCGCCGCGCCGGCGGGGGGTTGCAGAGTCGCCGCAGCCATGCCCGTGATGACGCACAACGACTGTTCGAGCTCGACGAGGAGCTCGAGCCAGCCCTGGGTGCACGACGGCGGCGAGGCTGGATGAACATCGGCGAAGCCGGCCAGAGAGGCCGCGAGGTCGCACGACTTCGGGTTGTACTTCATGGTGCAGGACCCGAGCGGATAGGCGCCGAGGTCGACCGAGTACTGCCGGTGGGTGAGACGGGTGAAGTGGGCGACGAGGTCGCGCTCGGAGACCTCCGGCAGCTCCACCGGCTCCGGTGCACGGTAGGCCTCGGGGACGAGCTCCTCGAGCGTCCAGTCCGGGAGGCCGCTCGTGCGGAAGCTCGCCGAGCGGCGGCCCTTCACGGAAAGCTCGAAGAGCGACGGCTCGGGCGCGCGGCCCATGAGCGGGGTGCTTCGTGCCCTCCCTCCCGCAGGGGTGAGCGAGCCCTGCTCGTGGGCCGGGGCGGGGCTCACCGGCTTGCCTTCTCGAAGGCCGCGGCGAAGGCATCGATCTCCGCCCGGGTCCGGCGCTCTGTGGCCGCAACGAGCAGCGACTCCTCGAGGCGGGTGTCCTCGAAGCCCTCGACCACCGGCACCCCGGCGAGGAAACCGGCGTCGACCAGCCGCTCGACGAGCGTGGTGGCCGGGGCGGGAGTCCTTACGGCGAACTCGCGCAGCGTCGGCGCGGTGGTCACCGGTTCTGTCGTGGGCAGGGCGAGCAGCGCCTCGCGTAGGTAACGGCTCGCCCGGGCGGAGCGCAGCGCCACTTCGCGCAGGCCCGCCGTGCCGAGCCATCCGAGCTGGATGGCGGCGGTGACGGCCATGAGGGTCTGGTTCGTGCAGACGTTCGACGAGGCGTGCTCGCGGCGGATGTCCTGCTCGCGGGCTCTGAGCGTCGTGACGTAAGCAGGACGGCTCTCGGTGTCGACGGTCTCGCCGACCAGCCTGCCCGGCAGGCGGCGCACGTCGGACAGCCGGCAGGTGAAGAGCCCGAGGTAGGGCCCTCCGAAGCCCAGGGGTGTGCCGAGGGCCTGCCCTTCGCCGACGACGACGTCGGCGCCGGCCGAGCCGGGCGTACGCAGCACTCCGGAGCTGACCGGGTCGAAGGCGACCACCAGACGTGCCCCTGACGCGTCCGCAGCGGCCCGGGCTGGCCCGAGGTCCTCGATGCAGCCGAGGAAGTTGGGCGAGGCGACCAGGATGCCGCCCGCCGGCGCAGCCGCGATGGCCGACCAGTCGGTCGTGCCGTCGGGCCCGAGCGGGACTGTCTCGAGCTCGTGACCGCTTCCCTTGGAGAACGTGGCCAGGGTCTCGCGCCATCTTGGGTTGACGCCCGCCGAGCAGAGCACCCGCCGGTTGCCGGTTGCGACGGTCGCGAGGTTCGATGCCTCGACCAGCGCCACCGCCCCGTCGTAGAGCGAAGCGTTGGAGATCTCGAGCCCGGCGAGACGTGCCGTCATGCTCTGGAACTCGAAGATCGCCTGGAGGACACCTTGCGCGACCTCGGGCTGGTAAGGGGTGTAGGCGGTGACGAACTCAGAGCGGGACGCGAGAGCCTTCACGACAGCGGGAATCTCGTGGTCGTAGGCGCCGGCACCTGCGAAGCAGACGAGGTGCCTCCCGGTCGGTCGGTTGCGAGCCGCCAGCTCGTCGAGGCGGTCGAGCACGTCCGCCTCGCTGGCACCAGGAGCAAGGTCGAGCCCACCGGCGAGCCTGATCGCTGCCGGTACGGTCTCGAACAGGTCATCGAGCGACTCCAGCCCGAGGAAGGCCAGCATCTCGCTGATCTCTTCGTCGGTGTGCGGGACAAAGGGAGCTGTCATGGCGTCCTCGGGCGGTGGAAGGGCGGGCGGGTCGTCGTGGCGCCGAGCTCGGTGCCACGCACGTCGATGCGCACCCGTGTCCCCTCTCTCGTGCCGGGCGGCATGAAGCCGAGGGCGATGCCGCGTTCGAGGACCGGTGAGAAGTTGCCGCTCGTGACCTCGCCGAGGGTGGTGCCGCTCTCGTCGACGATGGGGCTCTCGGCCCGCGGCGGGCGTCGCGAGTCGGCGACGAGCCCGCCGAGCAGCCGGTGCGGTCCCCCAGAGGATCGCTCCCTCTCGAGCGCCTCGCGTCCGCGGAAGTCCTCCTTGTCCCAGCCGACGACCCATCCGAGCCCAGCTTGCAGGGGGGTGATGCCTGGTCCGAGCTCGTGGCCGTGAAGCGGCAGGCCCGCCTCCAACCGCAGCGTGTCGCGGGCTCCGAGACCTGCAGGCGCGGCGCCGGCGTCGACCACGGCCCGCCAGAACTCTGCTGCCACTCCATCCGGCTCGGTCGGGATGGCGCACTCGAGACCGTCCTCGCCGGTGTACCCGGTACCCGCCGCGAGGCAGGCAACGCCGCGAAACTCGAATTCGGTCACATGAAAGCGCTCGACGGCGGCCGCGCCCGGAGAGACTCTTGTGACCGTTTCGCGGGCTGCCGGTCCCTGCACGGCGACGACCGCGCGCCTCGCCGTCACGTCCGCCCCGGCGCCATCGAGGGCCGCCAGCACCCGCTCGGTGTTCGAGGCGTTCGGCATCACGTCGAAGCGATCCGCGGCCACCCACCACACGATGATGTCGTCGAGCACCGAGGCGTCCGACGGGTCGAGAAGATGCGTGTACTGCGCCCGACCGGGGCCTACCTTGCGCAGGTCGTTGCTGAGGGTCCGCTGCAGGAGCTCGAAGATCGTCGCGGGGTCTCCGGTCACGCGCACGGTGCCGAGGTGGCTCACATCGAAGGCAGCAGCAGCGTGCCTGCAGGCGAGATGTTCGGCGATCGTGCCCGACCGGTACGCGAGAGGCATCTCCCAGCCGCCGAAGTCGACCAGCTTGGCGCCTAGCGCCTCGTGCTCAGAGTGAAGCGGGCTGCGACGAAGGCTCACCCTGCCAATCTAGACCGAGACCCGAGCTTGTACTTCTCGACGAGGCTGGCGATGTCCTTTCGGTACAGGACTCTCACGGTCACATCCGGGTAGAGCTCGGCCAGCCGGCGGACCTTGCGGTTCTTCGCCGTCACGAGATCCTGGCGCAGCGTCGTCAGCTCGAAGTAGATGTCGTGCTCGGGGAGGTAGAAGTCCGGGCGGAAGCCGGCGAGGCGCGTCCCGTCCTCCCTCCAGGCGAGCACGAACTCGACGGGCTCGTACTCCCAAGCGACCTCGTAGAAGTCGAGCAACTCGGCGAAGAGGCGCTCGGACTCGTGTGCGAACGCCACTGCGGCCGGGGTGTCTCCCGTCGTCGGACGATGGCGACGGGCGCGCTCTCGCAGCGAACGGCCGAGTGATGAGCCGGGCAGGACTAACCGCCTTGCGCTACTGGGCTCGAGCTCGGGTCGGTCGCGCTCTCGACGGCGCCAGCGTGCCCTTCCTCGTCTGGTGACAGCTGCAGGATTGCCGCGTCCACGTCGCCGAAGAGCCCGCCGAGAGCCACCACGTTGAAGACGCCCTGACCACCTCCGAGAACGTCGAGGAGCTCGTCCCCATCTCGAGCGAGCACCGAGTTCTTCGCACCGAGGACGAGGCTCGCCGACGTGAGATCGCCCCCCGAGTCGCGCAGGAACTCGACGGCCTTTCGCGCCCGCTGGAGGGAGACACCGGCATCGCGTAGCTGCTTGACGACGCGCAGCTGCACAACGTCCTGGTAGGAGTAAAGGCGCTGGGTCCCGCTCCCCTTGGCTGGGACGAGGGACGGGCTCAGAAGCCCGGTACGGTCCCAGTGGTCGAGCTGGCGATAGGAGATCCCGACGATCTTGCAGACCTGCGGTCCCCGAAACCCCTGACGCATCGTGCGCTCCTTCTCCCGGAGCCACCTGCCTGCTCCAGCGCCGGCCGGACGACAGCCGGGTAGTTACATGTCCGTGATCAAGCTAGGGCACCGCGACCTCGACGTCAACCATTGGGTGAGATCAGCACTGTGACCAGGAGATTGAGGTTGATATTGAGGCTGAGGTCGATGATGGTCGCGTTGCAGGAGCACAGGTGCCCCCGGCGGCGGGGACTCTCGTCAGCCCGAGAAGTCCTCGGGCTTCACCGAATCCAGGAACTCGCGGAACTCCCCTACCAGCTCGTCCGGGTTGCCGGCTTCGCTCACGTCGGACTCCTCAGGCTCGATCACCATGCCCTCGGCGTCCATGAGCTCGTCGGCGACGTAAAGCGGCGAGTGGGTGCGCGTCGCCAAGGCAATGCCGTCGGAGGGCCGGCATGACACCACGAGCGCTCGCTCGCCCGCCTGCAGGTGCAGCTCGGCATAGAACGTCGAGTCGCGCAGCTCCGTGACGACGACGCGTGTGAGCCGGGCGCCGAGCGAGTCGAGCAGCTGGGTCATGAGGTCATGGGTCATCGGCCGGGGCAGCTCGACACCTTGCAGGGCGAAGGCGATCGCGGTCGCCTCGGGAGCGCCGACGAAGATCGGAAGCGACCTGTGGGCACCCTCGGTCTCTTGGAGCAGCACGACCGGCGTGCTCGAGTGCAGATCAACCCGCACAGCCGAGAGACGGACTTCGACCATGCGAGAAACTTACCGCTCCTCCGCGGCCTTGACGCTCGCGTTCACGCACCTCTCAGGGCGTCCGGCTCGGTGGCGAAGAGCGACGGGATGTTCCGGTAGCGCTCCTCGAAGTCGAGGCCGTACCCGATGATGTACTCGTTGCCGATGCTGAGACCGACGTATCGCAGGTCGATGGGCAGCAGCCGGTTCGGCTTGCGGTCGACCAACGCGCAGATGTCCGCCGAGCGGGCTCCCCGCTCGGTGAGCAGGCGCCTCACGTAGCTCACCGTGAGCCCTGAGTCGACGATGTCAACGGCGATGACCACGTCGAGACCGGAGACGTCGACGTCGAGATCCTTCGATAGGGCGATGCGCGTCCCGCCCGCGCCATAGGGCATGAGGCCGAGAAAGTCCACGGAGCACGGTGTCGCGATGTGCCGTACAAGATCTGCTACCAGGCACACGCTGCCCTTGAGGATGCCGACGAGGACGACACCCTCGGGGTGGTCGCGGGCGATCGCCCGCCCCATCTGCTCGACGATCGCCCTCAGCTCGTCAGCCTGGAGGAGGGTGCGCCCGCTGACTGCGGGCGCCCTCATCCACCCGTCAGGTCTCGAAGCACGCTCTCGACGAAGCATGCCTGCAGCGAGGCCCCGAGCTCGGACATCTGTGCCAGCTCTTCGTGGGCGCGCCGGCGCGCGTCAGGGTTGCGCTGGCGAAGGACAGGCATCACCACCTGCGAGTACAGACCAGCCTGGCGTTCGGCCGCATGCTTGAAGAGACGGAGGTGTCGCGCCTCGATACCGAACCGGGCGAAGTTCGCCGCGAGCGACGCGACAACGAGCGCATCTTCGTCGAAGCAGTGCACGCCGGCGACGGTGCGGCCTACGATCAGGCCGAACGACTCGAGCTCGTCCACGAGCGAGACCGCGAGCCCGCTCGCCTGGGCGAGCTCGCTCGCGGTGAGGGCCGCGCCGGAGAGCCTCTCACTTCGCCCGCCGCCTGTGCTGGCTGGCTCG
>JAKATT010000179.1 GCA_021818615.1 Actinomycetes bacterium
CAGCGTTGCGAGCCGGTGCGTTCTCAGGCGAGCCCGGCGTTTCCTCTCTGCAGCGTCTCGAACTCGTCGTGGCCGGCAGCAGAGACCCACAGCTCGAGGCAGCGGCCGAACATCTCCTCGAAGAGCCCCTTCTTGCGCTGCAGCATCCATCTCTCGAGCTCGGCGTCACCTTTGGCGGTCACGATCAGCTCGACCGCGTCTTCGGTGACGACAGCTTCCACGCGGCGTACAACAGAGGCGTGCGAGACGTCGAGGCCGTCGGCCAGGCGGAGCAGCGCCAGCAGCTTCAGCACCCGTTGCTGCTCGTCGGGGCCAAGTGTCTCGAAGGCCGGGAACGTGTCGCGTGGCCGTCCCCGCGTGTGGTAGCGGCCGAGCACGCTGAGCATCCTCACCTCGTCGGGCGAAAAGCCTCTCAGGCCGCCGTTCTCGATGAGATAGGCGGTGTGGCGGGCGTGCCCATCCCTGCTCACGTGCTCGCCGATGTCGTGGAGCAGCGCGGCCAGCTCGAGCAGCTCGCGCTCCTCGGCCCCGAGGCCGTGCACCTCAACGGTCGCGTCGAACAGGGCGACTGCCAGCTCCGCCACCTCGCGTCCGTGCGCCTCGCGCCAGCTGGAGCGTCTGCAGAGCGAGAGCACCGAGGCGCGACGGATGGCCCGTGGATCATCCCCGAAGTCGGCAAGATCGTGTCTCCTGATCGCGGAGAGCACGATGCCCTCCCGGAGGGCCCACTCGCAACCCGTCAGCTCGGTGAAGCCACCAGCCTCCATCAGTGCTTCGCTGACCACGATGCCTGCCGGCAGCAGCTCGGCCCGGCGGGCGTCGATGCCGGGAAGCCGTGCCCTGTCGGCGGCTGGCAGGGAGAGAGCGAGCGCGCTCAGCTCCGCCAGCTCTTTGGAGGTGACGCTCAATTGGTTGACAGTCGCCGGGACGGTTCCGTCGCGCAGCGCCGCGGCCGCGCGGACAATGGCTCCGAAGGTGCCAGAGGACCCGATCAGCTGGCTCGGCCGCAGCTCCACGATGTCGCCGACGACATCTGAGAGCTGCTCGCCCGCCCGCCTCCGCAGGCGGCTCAGATCCTTTCCCGATGGAGGGTCGGAGCGCACGAGCTCGGTCGTGAGCCGGCCGACACCCAGATGGAGGCTCGTCGCGTAGACGAGGCCCGAGCGGTCCCCGACCGAGAGCTCGAGGCTCCCTCCCCCGAGATCGGCCGACAGGACCGGGCCGGGCTCGATGAGCACCGAGGCCCGCACGGCGTCGAAGATGAGCTGCGCCTCCTTGATGCCGCTGATGACCTTGATCGCCACACCCGTCTCGGCCTCGATGCGATCGACCGCGTCCGCGCCGTTGGCGGCCTCGCGCAGTGCGGCCGTGCCATAGGCGACGAGCTCGTCGGCGCAGGCGTTCTCCGCCATCGCTCTGAAGCGTCGGACGACGTCGACTGCCTGCTCGATCGCCTCCTCGCCGAGCCTCTTCTCGCGGGCCACGACGTCGCCGAGCCGGAGCACCTCCTTCTCCCTCAAGAGTGCGTTGAAGCTCCCGTCGGGCCGCGTCTCGACGATGAGCAGGTGGAACGAGTTGCTGCCGAGGTCAAGTGCTGCGATGCGCACGGCGGGTAGGGCGCGGCCTCAGGCGAGAAGCTCGGCGCCGCGCCGCTTCCTCGCACGCTCGATCGCAAGCTGCTGGAGGCGCTGTTGCGTGCTCAGCCTCTCGAGGTTGCGGACGCGCCGCCACCTGCCGTCGGCCTGCAGCTCCCAGGAATTGGTGTCGTCGGCGAAGTTCAGCTCCAGCGTCTCATCGAGCCGCTGACGCAGCTCCGGATCGTCGACGGGCGCGATGACCTCCACCCGACGGTCGAGATTCCGCTCCATGAGGTCGGCTGAGCCGATGTGGTAGCTGACCTGGGCCGGCTCACCGGTCGGGTCGCCGAAGCGGAAGATCCTCGAATGCTCGAGGAAGCGCCCCACGATCGAGCGGACCGCAATGTTCTCCGACAGACCCGCCACCCCGGGACGGAGCCCGCACATGCCCCTTACGGCCAGAGCGATCCGGACGCCCGCCGAAGAGGCGTCGTAGAGCGCGTCGATTATCTGCGGGTCGGTGAGCCCGTTCACCTTGATCGTGATGCAGCCCGCCGTTCCCTTTGCGCCTTGGCGGGCGATCTCCGCCAGCGCCCAGGCGCGGATGCCGTGCGGCGAGGCGACGATCCGGCGGAAGTCGTCGTGCCGTCCGTAACCGGTCAGGTAGTTGAACAGGTCGGTGAGGTCAGCTCCGACAGCCGGGTCCACCGTGAAAAGCCCGAGGTCCTCGTAGACGCGGGCCGTGCCGGAGTTGTAGTTGCCGGTGCCGATGTGGCAGTAGCGACGCAGCCCATCCTCCTCCCGGCGCACGACGAGCGCAGTCTTCGAGTGCGTCTTCAGCCCGACGAGACCGTAGACCACGTGCACTCCGGCACGCTCGAGCTGGCGTGCCCACTCGATGTTGGCCTGCTCGTCGAAGCGCGCCTTCACCTCGACGAGCGCCGCGACCTGCTTGCCGCGTTCGGCAGCGCGCACGAGAGCCGAGACGATGGCGGTGTCGTCAGAGGTCCGGTACAGCGTCTGTTTGATAGCGAGCACGTTCGGGTCATCGGCGGCCTGGGTGAGGAACGCCTCCACGGACGAGGTGAAGGAGTCGTAGGGATGGTGCACAAGCAGGTCTCGCTCCCGTAGGGCGGCGAAGATGTCGACCGGCCCGTCGCCGGCCGTCGCCAGGCGCGGCGGTGTCATCGGCACCCAGGGAGGGTCATGGAGGTCGGGCCGGTCGAGACCGTGGATCGTCCAGAGCTGCCCGAGGTCGAGCGGCGCGGTGGACTCGTAGATGTCCTTCGGGTGCAGCTCGAGCTCTTCGCGCAGCATCTCGCGCATCTCCGCCGGCATTGCGGCGGCGACCTCGAGGCGGACCGCCCGCCCGAAACGGCGCCTGCGCAGCTCGATCTCGACTGCGGCGAGGAGGTCGTCCGCCTCGCCCTCTTCGAGGCTCAGGTCTGCGTTGCGCGTCACCCTGAAGGCGTGGTGCTCCTCGATGCGCACCTTCGGGAAGAGTCGTCCGAGGTTGGCCGAGATGACGTCCTCGAGCGCGACGAAGCGGGGCTTCGCCTCATCGGCGCCGACGGCGACAAAGCGCGGCAGCAATGGTGGGACCTTCACCCGGGCGAACCGGCGCTCGCCGGTCCTCGCCTCGGCGACCATCACGCCGAGGTTGAGCGACAGGTTGGAGATGTACGGGAAGGGATGGCCAGGGTCGACGGCAAGCGGAGTCAGAACCGGGAAGATCTGCCGCTCGAACTCCTCGAGCAGTTCGGCCCGCTCCACCTCGTGGAGGTCCTCCCAGCCGCACAGCTCGACGCCGGCAGAGGCCAGCCCCGGCACGATCTCGTCCCGCACGATGTGGTCCTGGCGGCGCACCAGTGCGCGGCAGCGCTCTCCGATCGCCGAGAGCTGCTCGCTCGGTGTCATGCCGTCGGCCGATCTCGTGCGGAGCCCCGCCTCGATCTGGTCCTTCAGGCCGGCGACGCGGACCTGGAAGAACTCGTCGAACCCGGCAGAGCAGATGGCGATGAACTTCGCCCGCTCCAGGAGCGGGGTCGCCTCGTCCGAGGCGAGATCGAGGAGCCTGTCGGCGAACTCGCACCACGACAGCTCCCTGTTGAGGAAGCGCTCCGGTCCGTGCCGGTCGATCGCCCCGGGCGGTGAGGGGGCACCGGGCTGCTCGCCGGCACGGTGCCGGGCCGGCTCGCCAGAGGCTGTCCCCGCGGCGGTGACGTCGGTCCCCATATAGCGAGACGCTACCTTGATGCCGTGCCAGCACAGGCGATCGCGCTCAGGGCCAAGCCGCGGCGCCGCAGCGAGCTCGGTCTCCTCCTCGTCGGCCTCGTCGTCGTCGTGCTCGCCTTCGTCCTCGAGTCGTTCGCCACCCTCAACAAGTGGCCGCCGAACCTGCTGACATTTGTCGTCGTCTCGCTCGGCCTGGTGCTCTTCCTCAACGTGGTCAACCGCCGGCTGGCACCGAACGCCGACCCGGTGATCGTGCCTGTGGTGCTGCTCTTGAACGGGCTCGGTTGGGTGATGCTGAGCCGCCTCGCGCCCTACGTGGGCGCGTCGCACCTCGCCGGCTTTCAGGCGCTGTGGACCCTGCTCGGCGCTGTCGCCTACGTCATCACCCTCGCTTTGTTCCGGCGCTCGCGTGACCTCGAGCGCTACCGGTACCTCACTTTGTTCCTCTCGATCGGCCTCCTCGTGCTCCCGCTCCTTCCCCACATCGGCGAGACGCCGAGCAACGCCAACGGGGCGAGGCTCTGGGTGAAGCTCGGCCCGGTCACCTTCCAGCCGGTCGAGATCTCGAAGATCCTCCTCGTCGTCTTCTTCGCCTCGTACTTCGTCGAGAAGCAGGAGCTGCTCTCCATGTCGACGAACCGGATCGGCAACCGGCTCTTCCCGGACCTGCGCTCGCTCGGCCCGGTCGCGTTCGCTTGGCTGTGCTCGGTGGCAGTCATCCTGCTCGAGCGGGACATCGGCTTCTCCCTGCTCTTGTTCGTGATGTTCCTCGCCATGCTCTGGGTGACGACGGGCCGATGGACCTACCTTGTCATCGGCATCATCGCCTTCGCCGTCGGCACGTACCTTGCGAGCCAGATCCTCCACCAGTTGAACCAGCGCATCGAGATCTGGATCGACCCGTGGAAGTACCTCGCGCCTGGCACTGCGCAGCTCGGCTACCAGCCGGTGCTAGGCGAGCTGAGCCTTGCCAAAGGCGGCCTGTCGGGCACCGGCCTCGGTCTCGGGGCACCCCAGAACATCCCTGTCGCCATCAGCGACTTCATCTTCGCTGCCTTCGGCGAAGAGCTTGGCCTCATCGGAGCCACCGCTGTAGTCGCCGGCTTCGTCCTCATCGTCGGGTCCGGCCTACGGGTTGCCCTCAGAGCCCGCTCGGAGTTCTCCAAGCTGTGCGCGCTCGGTCTCACGGTGATCCTCGGCTTCCAGGCATTCTTCATCATGGGTGGCGTCGCCCGGCTCCTACCGCTGACCGGGGTCACCCTGCCGTTCGTGTCCTACGGCGGGTCGTCGCTCATCGCGAACTACATCCTCGTCGCCGTGCTGATGCGCATCTCCGACGAGGGCTCCGACGAGGTCCGGTCCTACGGCGAGCCTGTCCCGATCGCCGCCGCACTGGCGCGCAGCTGAGGCGCACGGCCACTCAGAGAGCTCGCCTCGAGCAGGCGGCCGGTCGCTCAGTTCGAGCCGGCAGCGTCGGCGCCGGCGCGATCGAGCACCTCCGGCGAGGCCATGATCGGCACTGGCAGCCGCTGGCGGAGGGCGAGCGCTATGGCGTCCGACGGCCGACAGTCGATCGTCCTGGAGCCGGTGGGACCCGACACGACGATCTCGCTCGTGAAGGTGCGTCCGGCGAAACCGGTGAGCCTGACGACGTCCAAGTTGAGCGAGAAGGCGTCGAGCAAGGCGCTGAGCAGCTCGTGGGTCAGCGGCCGAGGAGTCCGCAGCTGACGGGCTGCGTAGCCGATGGCCACCCCCTCGGGGCCGCCTACCGGGATACGCACCTCCCGGTAGGGTGGGTCCGCCTCCTGCAGGACGACCACGGGATGAGTCGAGGGCAGGACGAGCACGACATCGACGAAGAGCATGCGGCACATCTGCTCGGGCAGTTCGGGCGGGACCGCGTCGGGGGCCACGGCTTCGGCCGAGGCGGGGTCGGGGGCGGCAGTGCCTGCCGAGGCGGCCTCCTCGCCGAGCTGCCGGCCCTCGGGCGCGGCGTCGCTCACCGACGGCCCAGCCTTCGCATCTCCACGTTCAGCACCAGCCCGACCGTAGCGAAGAAGGCGAACGACGCCGAGCCGCCGTAGCTGAGGAACGGCAACGGGATGCCGGTGATGGGCATGATGCCTATCGCCATCCCGATGTTCTCGAAGACCGAGAAGGCGAGGAAGACGAGCGCTCCCGAGCAGAGCAGCCGGCCAAAGCTGTCACGGGCGGTCTGAGCGGCCCGCAGCATCCTGAGGGCGATGATCCCGAACAGCGCGATCACTACCGCCCCACCGAGGAAGCCCAGCTGTTCGCCCACCGCCGAGAAGATGAAGTCGTTCTGCTGGTTCGGTATCAAGAGCCCGTTGGTGGAAGTGCCGTGGAACAGCCCGGTCCCGGTCGCGCCGCCACCGGCGATGGCGATCTTCGACTGCGTGGCGTCGTAGTTGTACGTGGACTGCCCCTCGTTCGGATGGAGGAAGCCCGTCAGCCGCTGCAGCTGGTACGGCTTCAGCAGATGGGCGTGCAGCGCCAGCACGAACGCTGCGACGACCACGACGAAGAGGAGCACGAGGTAGCGAACCCTCACACCGGCGGCGACCAGCATGGCAGCGAGCGTCACACCGAGGATGATGGTGGTGCCGAGATCGGGCTGCTTGAAGACGAGCACCATCGGCACGCCTGCGAGCACGAGGATCCCGAGCATCTCCCGGAACTCGAGGACCCCGGTCCTCCTGCTGCAGTACGTGGCCACCGCGATGATGAGCCCGATGGCGGCGAACTCCGACGGCTGGAGCTGGAGGGGCCCGAACTGGTACCACCGCACCGAGCCGTACTGGCTCTTCCCTATGAGGAACACGCCGATGAGCCCGCTCACGACGAGCCCGTAGATCACATAGCCCCATTGCTGGTAGACGTGGTAGTCGAAAAGGCCGACGACGACCATCACGATGAGACCGATCACGACCCAAATGAGCTGGCGCTTCAAGTAGGCGTGCGGGTCGGCCCCGGCTTGGATCAACTGTTCCCGCGTGGCCGAGTAGACCATCACGACACCTATGAGGGCGAGGGCGAGGGCGCTGCCGACAAGGGCGAAGTCGACATGACGAACGACGGAGAAGAACCAATGGCGCTCCCGCCGGCCTGCCACCGCGGCTTCGCGCCCGGGAAATGCCGTGGCCACGCCCGACAAGGATACCGGCCGTGATCGCGCTGCTCTCGGCACCACTGGGAGCACAGGGCAGCTCCGGCTACCTCTACGAGCTCCTCCGGGCGCTGGGGGCCAGCTCCGGTGCAGCTCGCCACGTCCAGGATCTCCTCCTGAGGCCGGTCACGATCATCCTCATCCTCGTCGTGGCGGCGATCGTCGCCCACCTCGGCTCCTCGGTGATCCGCCGCTCGCTCCATTCGCTTCGCGCGAGGGCGGAGTCACGCGCCGGGTCGCGCTCGGAGCTGAGGCCGGAGGTCGCCCGCGACCAGAGCCGCCTCGCCACTGTCATGGCCCGTATCGACATGTTCGGTCGCATAGCCGCCAACATCTGGCGGGTCGTGATCTGGGTGATCGCGCTTCTCTCGATCCTCGGCGTGCTCGGCATCGACCTTGCTCCGTTCGTCGCCGGGGCGACCGTGCTCGGCGCCACGATCGGCTTCGGCGCGCAGACGCTCGTGAAGGACTACCTCTCCGGCTTCCTGCTGCTCGCAGAGGACCAGTTCCGCATCGGCGACGACATCGCCACTGCCTCGGCTACCGGCGTAGTCGAGGAGATGACGCTGAGGGTGACGAGGCTGCGGGGAGACGACGGCACCATCTGGTACGTGCCGAACGGCGACATCAGGACTCTCGGCAACACCTCCCGCAGCTCGTCGGCCTCCTACGTCGACGTCCTCGTGCCGATCGGGGCGCCCCTCGACCGGACGGCGGCTCTCATAGAGGAGGAGCTGCGCCGCCTTCTCGAGGTTGCCGACTTCGCGGCGGGCTCGCTCGAGCCGCCGAGCCTGCTCGGCATCGAGCAGGTGGATGCGGCAGGCGTGACCTTCCGTGTCGCGTTGCGCAGCCCAGCTGGTGCCGGCGCCCCTCTCGCCAGGGCCATCCGAGCGGCGGTCACGAGCCGCCTGCTCGAGGAGGGGATCCTCGGTCCGGCCCGACCGCCGGCGGAGGCGGCTTCACCTGAGCCCCCGCCTCCTCGAAGCTGACGGCGGCCCACATAGCCTCGAGCGGCGCTTCGAGCCCCGTCCAGATGCGTATCTGGCGCGCCGCCTGGTGGACGAGCATGCCAACTCCGTTGCGCACCCTCGCACCGTTGGCAGCCGCCTGCTCGAGGAAAGCATCGGAGGAAGGTAGGTAGACGAGGTCGACGACGATCTGCCCGGAGCCGAAGCGCGCCGGGTCCACGAGGGGAGTTTCGGTCCACCCGGGCATGCTGAGAGGTGTCGCCTGCACGACGAGGTCACAACTGTCGAGCTCCTCCGGCCGGGCGACCCTGGCCACCCTGGGCGCCAGCGCCGCCGCCCGCCAGGCGCGAGGAGGCGTCCGGTTGACGACGAGCACGTCGGCCGCACCGGCCTCTGCGAGAGCGAGCACGACGGCACGGGCGGCTCCGCCCGCCCCGATGACCCCGCACCGCCGCCCTTCGGGCACGAAACCCCCCCACTGCCTCAGATCGTCGAGCAGTCCCCCGCCATCGGTGGTCTCGGCGGCAATCCCGCGCTCGTCGAAGCTGAGGGTGTTCGCCGCACCCAGCCGGCGCACCGCAGGCGAACGGCGGCTGGCGATCGCCGCTGCCTCGGTCTTGTGCGGCATCGTCACCGACAGGCCCCGTAGCCCGAGAGCCCGGGCGCCCGAGCAGGCCGTCACGAACCGCTCGGGCGGCACCTCGAAGGCGAGGTAGACCCAGTCGAGCCCCAATGCCGCGTAGGCAGCTTGATGCAGACGGGGCGAGAGCGAGTGCCTGACCGGGTCCCCGATGATCCCGACAAGGGTGGCACCGGGGGGCACCCCGCTACGAGGCAGCCGATCCTCACCCGTCATCGTCGCCGGCCCCCTTCGACCTCCGGCCCGAGTCGCCACCGACCCCGCCACCGCCTCGGGGCCGCGACGCCAGAAAGGCCTCGAGCACGATCGCGGCCGCCTCGGCGTCGATCGGCGGGATGGGTCGGCCGCTAAGGGCGCGCCGCCTCGGCCGGCTTCCAGCCGGCGTCTCGGCACGCTCGCGGCGCCGCCGGGCGGCCTCGACAGTGCTGAGGCGCTCGTCGAAGGCGAGGATCGGCACGGCGACCAGGTGGGACAGCGCCTCGATCTCGTCGGCGGCTGCACGGGCGGCCGGGCCCTTGCGCCCGGTGAGCGACAGCGGCAGGCCGACCACGACGGTCTCGACGCCCGACTCCTCGACGAGCCGGGCGAGGCGAAGGAGGTCAGCCCGCTCGTCGCCGGAGCGCAACAGGACGCCCTGGGGCGTCGCGAGGATGCCCTGCGGGTCGCTCATTGCGATCCCGATCCGCCGCTCGCCGAGGTCGATCGCCATGACCCGCACCACACCTTCCCCCGGAGAGCTCCCGTGCCGGCCTGCTCAGCCGGCCGGGCCGAGCAGCTCCCGCAGCCGAGCGACGGCGAGATCGATCTTCGAGGCGTCTCGGCCGCCGGCTGTGGCGAGCTCACCAGAGCCGCCGCCGCCGCCGCCGACAAGCTTGGCGGCCTCTGACGCCGCGATCCGGGCGTCGAGACCCGACTCCCTCGTCACGGCCACCACGAGCGCGACATGCCCGTCGCCGGGGTCGCCGGCGAGGCCGACGGCTCTGACGCCGTCCCGGTCCCTCACTGCAAGGGCGAGCTCACGAAGGGTGCCGGCTCCGAGCCCGTCCCGGCGGGCGACGACTACGCCGTCCTTGCCAACGGACGAGGCTGCGAGGGCGGCGGCGTCCGCGCTGAGCTGGCCACGGCGCAGCTGGTTCAGCTCGTCCTCGAGGGCGTGCGTCCGCGCCGTCAGCCGGCCGAGAGCCTGCGGCACCTCCGTCGTAGGCGCCCTCAGCAGCGCGGCGGCCGCTTCGAGCGTCCTTTCCGTCTCACGGACGCGCTCGAGTGCCGCCGTGCCGGTGAGCGCCTCGACGCGACGCGTATTGGCACCGATCGACGACTCCGACACGATCCGGAGCGGCCCGATCATGCCGAGGGCCCGCACGTGGGTGCCACCGCACAGCTCGACCGAGTCGCGGCCGGCATGCACCATGCGAACCCTCTCGCCGTACTTCTCGCCGAAGAAGGCGATGGCGCCGGCCTCGGCCGCCGCGGCCTTGGTCGTCTCGACCGTCTCGACCGGCTCGTCGGCGAGGACGCGGGAGTTGACGAGGTCCTCGATCGCTGCGACCTCGTCCTTGGTGAGCGGACCGAAATGGCTGAAGTCGAAGCGAAGACGGTCCGGGGCCACGAGTGAGCCCTGCTGGCGCACGTGGTCGCCGAGCACGTGACGAAGCGCCCAGTGCAGCAGGTGGGTACCGGTGTGGTTGCGCCGGATGGCATCTCTTCGCTCGACGTCGATCTCCGCCCTTGCCTCCTCGCCGGGCGCGATCTCCCCTGCGGCCACGTAGCCGAGGTGGCGCGTGAGCCCTTCGAGCACCTCGGTCGTGTCGAGCACCCTGAAGCGGCCGGTCGCGGTGGTGATCGTGCCTGTGTCGCCCACCTGGCCACCGCCCTCGGCGTAAAAGGGGGTCCGGTCGAGGAAGACGTCGAGGAGCACGGCGCCATCGGGCGCCCGCTCGCCGTCGGCGTTGGCAAAGTTGGCCCCGGCGGTGCTCGGGAGCACCGCCAGCACCCTTGCTTGCACCGAGACCTCGCCGTAGCCGAGGAAGTCCGTCGCTCCGTTGGTGTCGCGCAGCGCCCGCCAGGCAGCCTCGAGGTCATCGGGCGCGACATCGCTCGCCTTGGCCCCCTCGCGGGCACGGCGACGCTGCGCGGCCATCTCGGTCTCGAAGCCGGCTTCGTCCACCTCGACGCCGCGCTCGGCGGCCACCTCTTTCGTCAGCTCGAAGGGAAAGCCGAAGGTGTCGTGCAAGAGAAAGGCAATCTCGCCGCGGATCACCCGCCCACCGCCGGCCAGCTCCTCCTCGAGCAGGGTTGTTCCCTGGCGCAGCGTGCGCACGAACGCCTCCTCCTCGTGCACGACGACCTTCTTGATTCGATCGACGTCCCTCGAAAGGTCGGGATAGGCACCGCCCATCGTCGCGACCACGGAGTCGACGAGATCAGGGGTGACAAGCTCTTTGCGGCCGAGCTGCTGGCAACGAAGCACGGCACGGCGGATCAGCCGGCGAAGGACATAACCCCGGCCCTCGTTCGACGGGAAGACTCCGTCGGCCACGGCGAAGGTGAAGGCGCGGGAGTGGTCAGCGATGATCCGCAGGCTCGCGTCCGTCCGACCCTCCCGGCCCATCACCTGGCCCGTGAGCTCGGAGGCTCTCTCGACGATCGGCGCCACCGAGTCGATCGCCTGGACGTTGGGCACGTGCTGCAGCACTGCAAGCAGCCGGTCGAGGCCGGCACCGGTGTCGATGTTGCGTCGCGGCAGCGGCGTGAGCAAACCGCCCGCGCCGCGGTCGAACTGCATGAAGACGAGGTTCCAGATCTCGGTATAGCGGTGCGACAGGTCGACGGCCGGACCGCCGCCAGGGCCGAACTCCGCGCCGCGGTCGAAGAAGAGCTCCGAGCTCGGCCCGCAGGGCCCTGTCTCGCCCATCTTCCAGAAGTTGTCTTCGTCGAGCCTCTGCACGCGCTCCGCCGGCAACGACGTCGTCGACGGCCAGATCTCGGCCGCCTCGTCGTCGCTCACGTGCACCGTCGCCCAGAGCCGATCCGGGTCGAAGCCGAGCACGCTCGTCACGAATTCCCACGCCCAGGGAATGGCTTCGGCCTTGAAGTAGTCGCCGAAGGAGAAGTTGCCGAGCATCTCGAAGAACGTGCAATGGCGCTCCGTGTGGCCGACGAGCTCGATGTCGTTCGTCCGCAGGCACGGCTGGATAGTCGTCGCCCTTCTTGCCGGGGGTTCGGCGTCACCGAGGAAGAACTGCTTGAAAGGCACCATCCCGGCGATCGTGAACAGCACGGTCGGGTCGTTCGGCACGAGGCTCGCCGGCGGCAGTGCCAGGTGGCCCCGCTCGACGAAGAACTCGGTGAATGCTCTGCGGAGCCGGTCGGCGTCCATCATCTCTCGGTCTCTTCCGACTCCCTCGCTCCACCTCGTCGCTCGCGCCACCTGCGAGCGATCTCTCCCTCGACACCGTGGCTGGACGGCTGGTAGTAGTGCCGCCCGGCGAGCTCATCCGGCAGGTACCTCTGCTCCAGCCAGCCACGCGGGTCCTCGTGAGGATACTCGTAGCCGGTCCCGCTCCCGATCGACGAGGCCCCTTGGTAGTTGGCCGAACGCAGGTGGCTCGGCACCTCGGCGAACGGGCCGTCCCGGACGTCGGCCTCGGCCTGCCAGAACGCCACGGCGCTCGTGTTCGACTTCGGCGCGAGCGACAGGTGCACCACCGCCTGGGAGAGATTGAGCGACGCCTCGGGGAGCCCGACCAGCTCGACCGCCTGGGCTGCAGCGCTGGCGACGACGAGGGCCATAGGATCCGCCATCCCGATGTCCTCGCTCGCGAGGATGACGAGCCGCCGGGCTATGAAGCGAGGGTCCTCACCGACCTCGAGCAGCCGGGCCAGCCAGTAGACCGCGGCGTCGGGATCCGAGCCGCGGACGCTCTTTATGAGCGCGGAGGCGAGGTTGTAATGGTCCTCCCGGCCGTGGCGAAAGGCGCGCATCGCCCGCGCCTGCTCCACGTGGCCGACTCCCACCCGCCCCTCGTCGCTGCGCCTGGCGAGGGCGACCGCCACCTCGAGCACGGTCAGCGCGACACGGGCGTCACCTGAGGCGAGGTCGGCGAGCAGGGCGACGGCATCACTGTCGGCGGTTGCACCCTCGGCAATGAGGCCCCGTCTTGCGACGCACGCGATCTCCTCGTCTGCGAGCGGCTCGAAGCGCCAGAGAGTGGAGCGGCTGAGCAGCGGCGTGTTGAGGGCGAAGAACGGGTTCTCGGTCGTTGCCCCGATCAGCACCACGACGCCCTCTTCCACGCCGTGCAGGAGGGCGTCTTGCTGAGCCTTGTTGAACCGGTGCACCTCGTCCAAGAAGAGGATCGTTCCGCCGCCCTCGCTGCCGAGCGCCAGCCGGGCGTCCTCGAGGACCTGGCGGAGCTCTCTCACGCCTGAGTCGACGGCCGACAGCGCCGTGTACCTGCGCTCGGTGTGGTCGGCCAAGAGCCGTGCCACCGTCGTCTTGCCGGTGCCGGGCGGGCCGTAGAAGATCGCCGAGGACAGGCGATCGGCCTCGACGAGCTCACGCAGCGGGGCACCGGGGGCGAGGAGGTGGCGCTGGCCGACGACCTCGTCGAGGGAGCCGGGCCGCATGCGGGCGGCCAGGGGCGCCCGCAAGGAGAGCTCCCTCTCGACGGCCGCGTCGAACAGGCTGGGAGCTCCTCGCCCTCCGGCGGCGTCGGGCGGGCGGCGCCGAGGCGCTGTCACGGCGAGAGCTCTTCTGGGGTATGCGGGGCGCTCGTGGGCGCGGGTCCGTGCCGGGAGAGGGAGGTGGGTGTCGTAACGTGATTCTGGCTCATCGCCGCCCGATGGGGCGGCAGGCGCCCGCCGCGAGATCTGTGGCCGGCCAGTCGGCAATCACCCCGAGGGCCGCGTACCGCTTGCCCGTCTCTTCGTACATAGTTGGGCGAGTACTTCGCGCCACGCCGAGGAAGGCGGAGAGATGAGCTATCGCCCGAGCACTGACAAGCTTCCCGGGCCTGTCAGGAAGAACGTCATCCCTGTCGACGCCTTCAATCCGCTGCTGCGCAGCCTGCTCACCTGGGATCTCGTCCAGCGGGTCGAGGACGAGGCCGGCGCCTCCCGCTGGGAGCTGACCGCAGCCGCCCAGCAGCGGCTCGAGCAGCTCAACCCGAGTGCCCGCAGGCCAGCCACATCCCTTGCCTACCTCGACCACTGGTGCGCCCGCTGCCGCCAGCAGCGCCTCACCCACCTGCGCGACGGTCGCTACCTCTGCGAGGACTGCGAGCGCATCGAGACCGACGGGAACGCTCCGCCGCCCGCGCCCGAGCACCAGCGTCCCTCCGCCTCCGAGCTGGCGGGTGCTCTTCGCAAAGGGCGCCCGCCGAGAAGCTGAGCCGCCGGCTCTGCTCGGGCCTACCGGCCCGGCCCCGCCGGCTTCACGATCCTGATGCCGAGCTCGGCCAGCTGGCGTTCTGGCAGGCTGCGCGGCGAGCCGGCCATGAGGTCCGCGCCCGACTGGGTCTTCGGGAACGCGATGACGTCCCGGATGCTTGCCTCTCCTGCCAGTATGGCGGTCAAGCGGTCTATGCCGAAAGCGAAGCCGCCGTGCGGCGGCGCTCCGTAGCGGAACGCCCCGAGCAGGAAGCCGAAGCGGGCCTCCGCGTCCTCCTTCGAGAGCCCAAGGGCCGAGAAGACCCGTCGCTGGATGTCCGCCCGGTGCACGCGGATCGAGCCGGACCCGAGCTCCCAGCCGTTGAGCACGAGGTCATAGGACTGGGAGCGCACCGCGAGCGGGTCGGTCTCCAGGAGGTCGATGTCCTCGGGGTGCGGCATCGTGAAGGGATGATGGGCGGCGACGGGGCTGCCCTCGTCGTCGAGTCCTTCGAACATCGGGAAGTCGCTCACCCAGACGAAGCGGTACGGCGGCTCGAAGACCGGCGGCTGGCCGAGCTCGAGCCGGAGCTGTCCGAGCACATGGCTCGTGGGGGCGCGCTCGCCGGCTACCACGACCAGGAGATCCCCGATCTCGGCAGCTGTCGCCGTCACGATCGCCCGCCGCTCCTCGTCTGCGAGGAACTTCGCGACCGGGGACTCGAGCTCTGCCCCACCCGCCTCGGCAGCGACGACGCGCAGCCAGACGAGGCCTGCCGCCCCGAGCTGCTTCGCCCGGTTCGTGAGGGCATCGAGCCGGGCGCGTCCGAGGGCGCCGCCGCCGGCGATGCGGATCGCACGCACGCACGGTGCCTGGAAGGCCTTGAAGCCCGTCGCGGCCACGGCAACGCCGAGGTCGACCAGCTCCATCGCGAACCGCAGGTCCGGCTTGTCCGTGCCGTAGCGGTCCAGCGCCTCGTCCCATGTCATCGTCTCGACCGGCGCCGGCTCGGCGCCCGTCGCCTCCCGGGTGGCTGCGAGCACCGCGTCGGAGACGAAGTCCCACACGTCCTCCTTCGAGACGAAGGACGCCTCCAGGTCGAGCTGGGTGAACTCGAACTGTCGGTCGGCCCGGAGGTCCTCGTCGCGCATGCAGCGGGCGATCTGGTAGTAGCGGTCGACGCCACCCACCATGAGCAGCTGTTTCGCAATCTGCGGGCTCTGTGGCAGCACGTAGAAGGACCCTGGCTGCAGACGCGACGGGATGGCGAACTCCCGCGCCCCCTCAGGCGTCGGCGTCCAGAGCAGGGGCGTCTCGACCTCGACGAAGCCCTGGGCATCCATCGAGCGCCGGATGGCGGCGTTGACGCGTGAGCGGATCCGCAGGTTGGCCTGCATCCGGCCGGTCCTGAGGTCGAGGTAGCGGTAGCGCAGGCGCACCGGCTCCTCGGCCTCTGACCGGCCGCCGAGCGAGAACGGCGGCGGCTCGGCCGGCGACAGGACCTCTACCTCCTCGGCGCCGATCTCGACCTCGCCCGTCGCCAGCCGATCGTTGACGGTGCCCTCGGGTCGCGGCCGGACCGTTCCGGTGATGCGGACCACGTACTCGCTCCGCAGATCGGCTGCGCCGTCAACGACGCACTGGATGATGCCGGTATGGTCGCGCACGTCCACGAACGCGAGGTGCTCGCCGTGCTCGCGCCGGCGTGCGACCCACCCGCAGACGCTCACACGCCTGCCGGCATCCCCGGGCCCGAGGACGCCGCAGTAGGCGGTGCGAAGGCCGCGCGGGCGCGCCATGCTCCCGGCGGTCGAGCTCATCTCCTGTCAGCTCCTGTGAGCAGGGAGCTGGCCGCCGCTTCCCGGCAGCAGGCGGTAGGCGTCGTAGACGCTGTCGAGCTGCCGGAGCGAGTCGAGCAGCGAGTCGAGGTGCGCAGGATCGGCCAGCTCGAACTCGAATCGCATCCGGCTCACCCTATCTGCAGACGTGTGCGAGGACGATGAGAGGATGCTCACCTGGTGCTCGGAGAGCACCCGGGCGACGTCGGCGAGCAGCCGAGCCCGGTCGAGAGCCTTCACCTCGATGCCGGCGACGAAGACGCCCTGGCGATCCTCGTCCCACTCGACGTCGATCAGCCGCTCGGAATCGCTCCCGGCGAGGGAGAGGGCATTGGCGCAGTCCTCCCTGTGCACCGAGACGCCGCGGCCACGGGTGATGAAACCGATCACCCTGTCGCCGGGCACCGGCGTGCAGCAACGGCTGAGGCGGACCATCACGTCGTCGAGACCCTCGACGTAGATTCCGGCCCCTCCGCGGCGATGGCTCGGCCGGCGCGGCTGGAGCGCGGTCGAGGGCAGCTGGACCTCGAGCGCGCCGCCGCGCAGCTCCCGCTCGAGGCGTTGGGCGACGGCATGGCCCGAGACGTGGCCCTCTCCGAGCGCGGCATGGAGGGCTTCGAGGTCGCCATAGCCGAGGGCGGCGGAGACCGCGACGAGGGTCCGGGAGTGCTGCAGCTTCTGGACAGGCAGGCCGGCCCGGCGCAGCGCCTTCGCGAGCTCCTCCCGCCCGGATTCGATCGCGTCCTCCCGGCGCTCGCGTGAGAACCACTGGCGGATCTTGTTGCGCGCCCTCGGGCTGGTGACGATCTTCAGCCAATCCCTCGAAGGGCCGGCCGTTGCCATCTTGGAGGTGACGATCTCGACCGTGTCCCCGCTGACGAGCTTCGATTCGAGGGGAACGAGACGGCCGTTCACCCGGGCGCCCACACAGCGGTGCCCGACCTCGGTGTGGATCGCGTAGGCGAAGTCGACCGGCGTCGCGCCCGACGGCAGGGTGACGATCTCCCCCTTCGGCGTGAAGGCGTACACCTCGTCCTGCTCGAGGTCCACCCGGAGAGTCTCGAGGAACTCGTGAGGATCAGGAGTGTCCCGCTCCCAGTCGACGATCCGCTGCAGCCAGGCGATCTCGTCGGTGCTGCGGGCGCCGCGGGACCTCGAGTCCCGGCCCCCTTGGTGGCCTGCCGCCTGCTCCTTGTAGCCCCAGTGCGCCGCGATGCCGTGCTCGGCGCGCTGGTGCATCGAATAGGTGCGGACCTGCACCTCGAGCGGCTTTCCCTGCGGCCCGACGACAGTCGTGTGAAGGGACTGGTAGAGGTTGAACTTCGGGGAGTTGATGTAGTCCTTGAACCTGGCGGGCACCGGCTGCCAGAGGGCGTGCACGGCGCCGAGCGCCGCCCAGCAGTCCTTCTCCGCAGAGACGATCACCCTTATGGCCACGAGGTCGTGGATGTCGTCGAACTCCTTGCCTCTCACCACCATCTTCTCGTAGATGCTCCAGAGGTGCTTCGGCCGGCCCGTCACCTCGGCCTCGATCCCGAGCTCGCCGAGGCGCGCCCGGAGGACGGCAAGGACCTCGTCGAGCTCGATCTCGCGCCGTGGCGCCCGGGTGGCGACCATCTGGGCGATCTCGGCGAAACGCTTGGGGTGAAGGGCCTCGAAGGCGAGGTCCTCGAGCTGCCACTTGATCTCTTGGATGCCAAGGCGGTGCGCGAGGGGGGCGTAGATCGTCCTCGTCTCCTCGGCGATGCGCTGGCGTTTCCACTCCGCCAGCGCGTCGAGGGTCCGCATGTTGTGCAGCCGGTCAGCCAGCTTGATGACAAGGACTCGCCAGTCCTTCGCCATGGCGACAAGCATCTTGCGCATCGTCGCTGCCTGCTGAGCCTCCTTCGAGCCGAAGCGGAGGCGCTCGAGCTTGGTGACGCCGTCGACGATGGCGGCGACCTCTCCGCCGAACTCCTCCTCGATCTGCTCGAGATCGACCCGCGTGTCCTCCACCGCGTCGTGCAGCAGCGCCGCCACGGCGCTCGTCGGGTCGAGACCCAGTTCGGCGACGATCGTCGCGACCGCGATCGGGTGCGTCACGTAGGCCTCGCCCGAGACCCGCCGCTGGCCCTGGTGGGCCTTCGTGGCGAAGGCGTGCGCCCTGCGGATGGCGGAGAGATCCTCGCCGGGGCGGTGCTTCTCGAGGATGGCGAGGAGCCCGTCGACGAGCTCGGTCGGCGGAGGGATGAGCACCCGGGCGGCCCCAGGGGGTGACGGCTTCGCCGCCTCGCTCGGCGCGGCGAATGCCTCCTGCAGCTCCGCCTTCGTGCCGCTTGTCGCCAAGGCTGCTCCTCCCCGCTCCCGCGGACCCCATCCTTCGCACCCGAGAGTACCTGGGAAAACGCCTGCGAGCTGCGCTCATGGTCTCTCGAAGCGCTGCCGCGCAGCATTTCCCGGCCGGTCGGTAGCCTTACCCTGCAGTGGTGACGAGTCCCCTACGGCCTGCTTCCGACCCGCCCGTTGCGCCCCGCCAGCCCGGCCCGTCGCTCAGACCTGCGCTCATCGTTCTCGGTGCCGGGGCGCTGATCTTCGTCGTCGGGACCGCGATCGCCCTTCTCGGCGGGAGGACGGCCCAGACCACCACTGTGGAAGGCCTCGGGCAACCAGTGCCTGGAGCAAAGCTGAGAGCGGTGCCGGCACGGAGTGTCCTCGCCCACATCGAGGCGTCCGGGCAGCCTCCGGCGAACATCGTGGCCGCCCTCACGGTGCCCACCGGCTCGCGTTACCTCGGGGCTGGCGGTTCGTCCGCCGCTCTGGACCAGTTCGACCGATCGGTACGCCTCGACGTCGGCGCCCCGGGCTCCGAGGTCGTGCACTTCTACGAGGTCGAGCTCTCACGGGCACATTGGGTCCTCGCGACGGATCGCTCGAGCGGGCCGGGCATCCATGAGCTCCTCGGCCAGCAGGCGGGCTCCGACGGCTACCAGTGGCTCGTCGGCATCACGATCACCGACCAGTCACCGGCCGTGGCGCCGGCCCTCGCTGGAGGCGGGCAGTCGGCTGCGAGCTGCACGGTCGAGATCCGCTTGGAGCAGCAAGGCGACATGAGCTGAACCGGCAGTTCGCAGCGGCGGCGCCGCCCGCGGGCCGTCAGCCGAGGGCAGTGACCGCGGACGATCCGATACGCGCGCCGGCGCGCTCCGCGGGCTTCTCACCCGGGGGGAGGGAACGGAGCATGGCGGACCATACGAGCAGGTTGACCGGGTAGATGAAGTACCCGAACCTCGTGGCCGGCGCCACCACCACGACGAGAATGATGGCGAGCGCGCTGAAGCGCGCCACGGCTGACGGCGTGCCCGGCGTCCGCCGGGCGAGCGCCCAGAGGATGACGAAAGCTGCACCGCCCAAGAGCAGCGCAGTCAGCTCCTTCTTCAGGCGCGGCAGGAGCACGACCAGCTCCTGACCGAGAAGTGGGCTAGCGGCAGGCGAGTGGACCTTGGTGAGGCCGAGGGGGAACTCCACCACGTTCACGAGGAAGGCGTGCGGGCCGGCGAGCACTCCGGCGGCGACGATCGGGACGACGACGGCGGCGGCCGCTGCAAGATACCTGCCGGCTGCACGTTCGCCTTCCGCATCCCTCACCCCGAAGGCGAGCAGGACGAGGACGCCCCAGGCCGTGAACTTCAGCGTCGCGGCAAGCCCGACGGCGACCCCGGCCAGTGCCGGCCGCCTGCGCGCGGCAAGGACGAGGCCGAGCAGCATGAACGCCAGCACGGGGAGATCGTCGCCGCCCGTGACGAGGGGCAACGCTCCCGTCGGCAGCACTATCAGCATCTGCAAGGTACGCCATCGCCGCTCCCGGTCGCCGGCGGCGAGCAGGAGCGCCACCACGCTGAGAAGGATCGTCGTCCCGGCAAGGGCGACCCTCGCGTCCCCGAGCTCTCGCAGCCCCGACGCGGAGTTCGGCAGGCCGAAGACCACCATACCGGGCAGGTAGGGGAAGAACGAGGTGGCGTCGATCGACCGGTTGTCGCTCGACGGTGAGATCCCCGGGGTCGACGGCGACGCCGGATAGGGATCGCGCCCGAGCGCCGCCCTGTCCCCCGCCCGCTCGATCACTGCGACCTCGGGCTGCGCGTGGGCGCCGCTGCGGGCGTCGGCTCGCCAGACGAGCTCGAACACAAGCGGCACGACCACCGTCAAGACGAGCAGCACGAGGATCGTGGCTGCCCGCGCCCTAGCGAGCCTGGCGGCCCGGCGACCCGGCCTCGAACGGCGGATCAGGAGGGTGACCAGCCCGGCCAGGAAGTAGGGCGCCATGGACATCGCCGCCCACTCGCGGTAGTCGGCCGAGACCGCCATCACGAGCGTGCCGGCGGAGAACGCCCCCGAGATCAGGTAGAGGACGGCGTCCTGGTAGGGAGTATCAAGACCCTGCCAGGTGGTTATGACCCTCTCGGCGAGCCGAGCTCCGGGCGCGCTCCATGCCGCGAGATCGGCACGACCGCGGCGCCTCACACCCATCGCCGCGATCGTAGGTGCACCCCTCCATGGTGCAGGGGCGAGCTCGACGTCGCCGGGAGATGGCGGTCTCAGCGGTCGGGCTGCGGAGTGAAGCGGAGGTAGTCCTTCACCTTTCGGAAGCCCTTCGGGAACTTCTCCTTCGCCGACTCGTCGTCGATCGCCGGCGAGATGATGACGTCCTCGCCTTCCTTCCAGTTCACCGGCGTCGACACGAAGTAGCCGGCGGTGAGCTGGAGGGAGTCGAGCACGCGGAGGATCTCGTCGAAGTTCCTCCCGGTGCTCGCCGGGTAGGTGATGATGAGCTTGACCTTCTTATCGGGCCCGATGACGAAGACGGACCGGACGGTCAGGGTGTCGCTGGCATTCGGGTGGATCATGCCGTACAGGTCCGACACCTTGTGGTCCTCGTCTCCGAGGAGCGGGTAGTTGAGCGACTGCCCTGTCGCGTCGGTGATGTCCTGCAGCCAGCTCCTGTGCGACTCGACCGAGTCCACCGACACGCCGACGACCTTCGTGTTGCGCTTGTCGAACTCGCCCTTCAGGCGAGCCACCTCGCCGAGCTCGGTCGTGCACACCGGCGTGAAGTCCTTCGGGTGGGAGAAGAGGATCCCCCAGCTGTCGCCGAGGTACTCGTGGAACTTGATCGTCCCCTCCGTCGAGTCCGCCGTGAAGTCAGGGGCGGTGTCACCGAGTTGAAGAGCCATGGCTGTCTCCTGTCCTTCTCTGGTCGTGTCCGTGCCGGCCGGCCGGTGCCTGCCCGGCTCGAAGACTCCGATGGGCTAATGCTGATAAGATTAGTCGGGTTTGGCGACTGAGGTACCGGCCGGCTCGCGTTCCTGTTCACGGCCTCGTCGCCGGTTCCTCACCTTCCGGGCGGCGAGGAGAACGGCCAGCACCGCCACGACGCCGATCAACACGTAGGTGCCGGTCCGGCCGACGAGCTTGAGGAAGTGCTCATAGGACTTTCCGACAAGGAAGCCGGCGATCGTAAAGCCGATCCCCCAGACAAGGCCCCCGAGGGCGTTGAAGACCAGGAAGGTTCGATAGCGAAGCTCTGAGACGCCGGCGACGCCCGGCATGAGAGCTCGCAGCACCGAGACGAAGCGCCCGAGGAACACAGCCGGGCCCCCACGTCTTCGGAGGAAGTCTCGCGTCTGGTCGACGCCCTTCAGGTTCTTCAATGGCCGGTGACGCAGCAATATCGGGCCGATGTGCCTGCCCACCTCGTAGCCCACGCTGTCGCCGAGGATGGCGGCCAGCACGACGAGAGCGCACATCCACTCGAGGCTCACCTGGTGGCGGGAGGCCAGCACCCCGCCATAGACGACGGCGATCTCGCCCGGGAGAACGAAGCCAAGGAAGAACGCCGCCTCGCCGAAGCAGAGCAGGCCGACGATCAAATAGGCCGGCCAACCCGTGAGCGAGAGCAGCCCGTGCAGAAGAGACGTCAGCACGGGCGCGCCAGCACGGCCGCGATCGGGTGTCGGGCGGGCAGGGCCACGGCCGAAGTGTAAGGGCGGCCGTGATCAAGACGATGCCCGGGCAGGCGCGCACCCCCTTCGTAGGGTGAGGAGATGAACGAGATCGCCGTCATGTTCCCCGGTCGCTCAGAGCTCCTGGCGGGCGCCGTGGCCGTCCCGCCCTCGGGCCCGTGGGCTGCAAGGCCAGCTCGTCGGCTGTTCTCCGTCTGCAACCTCTGTCACGGCCCCGCCAAGGCGTCCCACCACCTGTGCTGGAGCTGTGCCACCGCGCTCGGACAGCTCGGGACCTCTGTACCTCGCGTCGTGCCGATCTTCCTCTTCGCCCTCGGCAGCGGCGCCCATTCCTCCCTCGTCGGCTACAAGGGGTCGCCTTCCCCGGCTGCACGAGCAGCCCGGTCGGAGGCCCTTGCCGGGCTGCTCCAGGTGTTCCTCGCCAAGCACAGGCGCTGCCTGCTTGCAGACGCGCCCCGGCCGGTGGCACTCGTGCCCGTTCCCTCGACGCGCGGCGGCCGGCGGTCGTGGGGCGGCACGCATCCACTGGTCGAGGTGTGCAGGGCAGCCGCAGCGGCCGCCTCTTCCGCAGTGACCGCAGCGAGCCCGGAGCACCTGCCGAGCAGCTTCGAGGTCCTCGACGTGTTGCGCGCTGCGCCCACGCCTCCACGACGGCTCTTGGCGACACGACGGGGATTCGCGCTCGACGGCGAGCCGATCACCCCAGCCACACGGGCGATCGTCGTCGAGGACGTCTTTGCTTCCGGATCGCGGGCCCTCAGCGCGGCGGCCGCCCTCGAGGAGGCCGGCGTCGATGTGGCCGCCGTCCTGCCCATCGGGCGTCTCGTCCGTCCCGAGCACAACTCGGTGACAGCCGCCTTCTGGCGCGCTGTCGCCCGGGCTCCCGCCGACGCCGGGCGTTGCTGCGCCTGCACCCGACGAAGGGGGGCGGACGCGTGCGCCTGTGCTGCCGACCACCTGTCGGTGCTGTCCCGCCTGGCGGCCTGAGAGTGGCTCAGAGCCGTCGGCACGGCAAGGCCGAGCAGGCCAGGGACGCAGCACGTGGCAGGATCTTGCGCCGTGAGATCGCTCGAACGACGCCAGGTGCTGAAGACCGCAAGCCTCGCGGGCCTCGGCCTGCTGCTACCACCGGAGCTCCTCCGGGCCGCCCCCTCCCCTCGGGATGCCGAGGACGTAGCCGGCAGGGGTCGTTGGCTGGTCTTCACGGCCCACCAAGCCGCCGTGGTCGAGGAGGCGACCGCCCGGCTCATCCCCGGCCCGCTCGACGACCCCTCAGAACGGGGACATCCCGGCGCCCGAGAGGCCGACGTCACCCGCTACATCGACACGATGCTCGGCGCACTCTCGCTCTCCCCGGCCAAGGTGTTCGCAGGTGGTCCCTTCTCGAACCGGGCGGGCAACCCCAGTGACGACATGGCAGAGTTCATCGGGCTCACCCCGGGGCAGGCCTACGGCTGGAAGCGCCGGATCGCCGGCTGGAGGCACCAGTACTCCGTCGGGATCGCCTCGCTCGACCGAGCAGCCGGCGGCAGCTTCATCCGTGCGACGGCGGCTGAGCGCGACGCGGTGCTCGCGAGGAACGAGGAGGGTTTCGTGTCGTTGCTCTTCGCCCACGCGATCGAGGGGATGTACTCGAATCCCGAGTACGGCGGCAATGCAGGTCTCGTTGGCTGGCGCGACATCAAGTTCCCAGGAGACGTGCAGCCGAGGGGATACAGCGACGCCGAGGTGAGCCGCTCCGACGGCCCCGACCGCTACGAGCCGGCCGGAGCCGCGGCAAAGCTCCTCAATCTGATAAAGATCTCGAACGGGCGCTGAGGCGTGGCAACCAAGAGCATCGTCGTTGGTTCCGGACCGGGTGCCGCGGTGGCGGCCATGGTGCTGGCTGAGGGCGGCCACGACGTCACCATCCTCGAGAAGGGTCGCAATTACTTCTCCGAGCTGGTGAGCGCCCGTCCCGGCACCGTCTTTTCCAACGACGAGCTGAAGAGCGACCGCAACTTCGCCGAGGCTGACCCGATCGCCGAGCCACGGGTCTTTCGTACCTCGCCGAGCGACGCCCACCCGTTCGTCGGCTCGGTCCAGGCGCTGCCCCAGACGGTCGGAGGCGGGGCGGTGCACTGGGACGCCAAGACCCCTCGCTACTGGGACATCGACTTCAAGAAGCTCTCGCTGCTCGGGCCGATCACAGGTGCTGCCATCGAGGACTGGCCCTTCTCCTACGACGAGATCGCCCCGGCCTACTCCGAGATAGAGACTCTCATCGGCGTCCAGGGCGACGTTGCCGCCCTGCCGGAGCTGACTCTGTCGCACGCCCCCCGCTCGGGGAGCTTCCCGATGCCGCCCGGGCCGGCGCAGTACTCCTCCCTCGTGGTCGCGAAGGGCTGCGAGAGGATCGGGCTCCACCCCTTCCCCGCAGCCATGGCGATCAACAGCCGGGCGTACGACGGGAGACCGGTGTGCAACAACTGTGGTTTCTGCTCGGACTACGGCTGCCCGATCGTCGCCCGCATCGGCGCGCTCGCCCCCCTGCGCAGGGCACTGCTGGCCGGTGCCGAGCTGAGCGACCGCTCCTGGGTGGTGTCGATCGAGTGGAGCGGGCGGCGTGCGACCGGCGTCAGCGTCATGGACGAGAGCGGTCGGCGCCACAGCCTCTCTGCCGACCTCGTCGTCGTAGGGGCGAACCCGATCGAGACGGTGCGCCTCGCCCTCCTCTCGCGCCTGCCGGACCCGCACGGGGCCACCGGCCGTCACCTCATGTTCCACTGGTTCACCGACGGCTCGGGCATCTTCTTCGACGAGCGACTGCATGCCTACCGGGGACGTGACCACACCCACGACATCGACGACTTCGCCGATCCGGACTTCCCAGGCGCGCGAAAGGCCGCCAACGCCGCAGGGCTCCCCTACTTCCGCGCCGGCAAGGTGGAGATGGGCGGCTCGGACCGCCCACTCGGCGAGGCGCAGGAGTACCAGCAGATCCTCAGCTACGTCGAGCCGCACAAGCCCTTTGGCACAGCTTTCAAGCAGCTCATGAGAGCGAGCCTGCTGCGCGACCGCCTCCTCGGCCTCGTGCTCATGGGCGAGGACCTTCCCTACCCGACGAACCTCGTCGATCTCGACCCAGTTCACAGAGACTTCCGCGGCCTGCCGGTGCCACGTGTCACCTACTCGCCCGGGCGCTACGAGCTCGCTGCTCAGGCCTTCTACATGCCCTGGCTGACGAAGATGCTCGACGCGGCCGGGGCCCAGGTCTCGATCGCCGTCCCGCAGCAGTCGTCCTCCCGCTTCCCGATCTCCGCCGGCAACGTCCCGCAGACAGACCACATGATGGGGGGAATGCGCATGGGCACCGATCCGGCCACGAGCGTGACCGACGCCACCGGGCGCCACCACCAGCTCGACAACGTCTTTATCGCCGACGGGTCCGTCTTCCCGAGCTCAGGGGGCCACAACCCGACGCTCACGATCATGGCGACAGCACTTCACAACGCACGGCAGTGGCTCTGATCGATCAGCAACGGTGTCGCCGAACGGCGGAGCACCGTCCGGCTCACCCGCGAGGCGGGCCGCTTCGTGACAACGATCGGTTGGTTCAGCCGCTCGGATCGCCAGCCTCGCTCAGACGGGCACGCTTTACCTGGGATGCCCGCCGGCCTCGCTGGCTCTGGTCGAGCAGTACCTTGCGCAGCCGGACACCTGTCGGGGTGACCTCGACGCACTCGTCCTCCGAGATGAATTCGAGAGCCTGTTCGAGGGAGAGCAGTCTCGCCGGAACGAGCCGGACCAGTTCCTCTGCAGTGGACGATCTCATGTTCGTGAGCTTGCGCTCCCTAGTCGGGTTCACATCCATGTCCTCGCTGCGAGCGTTCTCTCCGATGATCATGCCCTCGTAGACCTCTGCGCCCGGGCCGAGGAAGAGCAAGCCGCGCTCCTGCAGGTTGAAGAGCGAGTAGGTCGTCGTGACGCCTGGGCGGTCGGCCACGAGCGAACCCGTCGGGCGCGTGCGAAGCTCGCCGAACCACGGCTCGAAACCGTTGAACACGTGATGAAGCACGCCGGTTCCGCGGGTCTCGGTGAGGAACTCCGTCCGAAAGCCGATGAGGCCGCGCGACGGCACCACGTATTCGAGCCGCGCCCAGCCGGTGCCATGGTTGACGAGCTGCTCGAGACGACCCTTGCGCAGCGCGACGAGCTGGGTCACGACGCCGAGAAAGTCCTCTGGCACGTCGATCGAGACCTGCTCGACCGGCTCGTGCAGCGCACCGTCGATCGTACGCGTCACGACCTGTGGCTTACCGACCGTGAGCTCGAAACCCTCCCTTCTCAGCATCTCCACGAGCACGGCGAGCTGGAGCTCCCCGCGGCCCTGCACCTCCCAGGTGTCGGGACGCTCGGTCGGAAGCACGCGGATCGAGACGTTGCCGACGAGCTCGGCCTCGAGGCGGTTCTTCAGCAGGCGGGCGGTCACCTTGGTGCCGTCGCGTCCCGAGAGCGGCGAGGTGTTCGTGCCGACGGTCATCGACAGGCTCGGCTCGTCGACGGTGAGGACTGGCAGCGGGCGCGGGTCGGCCGGGTCCGCCAGCGTCTCCCCGATCGTCACGTCGGCGAAGCCGGCGACTGCGATGATCTCGCCCGGTCCCGCCTCGTCCGCGCTCACCCGCTCGAGCGCCTCGGTCACGTAGAGCTCGGCCACCTTGGCCTGCTCCACCCGGCCGTCGGCCCGGCACCACGCCACCTGCTGGCCGCGCCGGATCGTTCCGTGCACGACCCTGCACAGTGCGAGGCGCCCGAGGTAGGGGGACGCGTCCAGATTCGTCACGTACGCCTGCAGTGGATGCTCGGGGTCGTAGGACGGCGCCGGGATGTGCTCCGCGATCGCTGCGAACAGCGGCTCGAGGTCGCTGCCCTCCTCGAGGGGCGTCGAGGACGCCCTCCCTGCCTTGGCGTTGCAGTAGAGGATGGGGAACTCGATCTGGCTCTCGTCGGCGTCGAGGTCCAAGAACAGCTCGTAGAGCTCGTCCACGACCTCCTTCGGCCGTGAGTCCGGCCGGTCGATCTTGTTGATCACCGCGACGACGGGCAGCCTGCGCTCGAGCGCCTTTCGCAGGACAAAACGGGTCTGGGGGAGCGGGCCTTCGCTCGCGTCGACGAGGAGCAGCACGCCGTCGACCATGGCGAGGGCACGTTCTACCTCGCCGCCGAAGTCGGCGTGGCCCGGCGTGTCGACGATGTTCAGCTTGATCCCGTCGTGGCGGACGGCGGTGTTCTTGGCGAGGATCGTGATGCCCTTCTCGCGCTCGAGGTCCATCGAGTCCATCACCCGCTCGACGACGTCCTGGTTGGCGCGGAAGACTCCCGACTGCCACAACATGGCGTCGACGAGAGTGGTCTTGCCGTGGTCGAC
>JAKATT010000028.1:0-15231 GCA_021818615.1 Actinomycetes bacterium
AGCTCGTCGACGAGCTGCGCGAGCTCGTCGACGAGCTGCGCGAGCTCACCTTGCAGGTCGTCGAAGAACAGCAGGGGCGATCGCGTGGACCAGCCCAAACCCGGTCCCGGTCAGCCCTGTCCTGACCCGCAGCTCCTCGCCTCAATCGGAGCGGCAGGCAGCCCGAAAAGTGAGAAAGTCGAGTGGCAATCTCTGCGCCTGTGACGCCAACGTCGGGCCTCAGCGGACACAATGAATGACCGTCTCCTCGTGGGCGGCCAAGGACTGCCCATCGCCTCGCGCACATAGTCGACTCGTGTCACACGAGCCTCAACGAGACGCGGGCAAGCACCCGCGCCAAGCTCGCGACCCCTGGGTCGCTTGCTGCAGCAAGCACCGTGGCACGTCCGCAAGCGGATCCCCTAGCGAATCAATCGGACTCGTACGGGCAGCTCAAGGCTCGCCCATGCGCGGTCGGCCGTCAGGACCTCGGCTGGCGTGCTGCGCACCGCAAGGGCCAGGCAGCAGCGGTCTCCGAGCGAGAGCGACCGCCCACCTGCCAACGAGCGCATTGCGCCGGCGAGCTCGGCATCGGCTTCGGAGACAGGCTCGATCGTGATGCCCGCAGCGGCGAGCAGCTCACGGACTCTCCTGACGTCAATGTCGGCGTCGACGAGCTTCCCGATGACCTCAGCGAGGTTAGCGGTCCCGAGCGAGCTCGTAGCAATCTCGGAGGCAACCACGTCGGCGCCGGGTTCGTCGTGGATGAGGGCGAGGAGCGCCGAGGCGTCCAAGACCGTCACTCGGCAGCCGCGGCCAGCCGGCGTTCAGCCAGCAACTCGTCGACGAGCGAGCGTTCCTCGGGGACAGCGGAAGCCAGTCGCCGTAGCTCCGCAACTGCGTCCTGCTGGCGTGCGAGCACTAGTCGCTGGCCAGCGACATGAAGGTGTAGCCGGTCCCCGGGGACTAGCCCAAGCGCAGCGCGGACGTCGGCTGGGATGACAACTCGTCCCTGCTGACCGAGCACCACCGTGGCATCCATGGACATAGTGTGCCACGCGTCGGCCAATGGTGCCAGCGCTTTGGCCTCCACAAGCGGATCCTCACTGGGACGACAGGAGGCCGCAGCCCTCCCATGGCGTGATGGTCACAGCATCACCGCGAGGGCGGTGACGATGGCCCGAGTGTGATACTGGGACGCTGCCTGTCCCAGAGGGGGACGTCCATGCGCCGAGCCGGGAGCGAGTCGTGGCGCTTTGCCCACGACCTCGACCAAACCCTCCACGCCCTCCTATACATCCGCGACGCCCTTCGCCTCGATGCGGAGGAGGGCTGGACGATCCCGCCCCGGCTCGCGGGAGGCGTGGACGACCGCTCCGGGCTGCTCGGATCTGCGGCCAGCCAACAAGCAGCATCGGCCTGGCCGTCATGGTGGAGTGCGGCGCTGGCGGAGCGGGCGAAGACCGAGCTTGGACCGGGACCGAGGGACGCTGGGGGGGAGGAGCGGCTGCGCGAACTCGCCGATCGCCACCACCGGTTTGCCGATTCCCCCGAGTGGTCCTCGCTCGCTGAGTGGCCCGCCCTCCAGGCGGCTGCACGCGCCCTTTGGCGCGAGAGCTGTCAGTGGTTCAGCCGCGCACGGCAGCCCTACCTGCCACCCGCGCGTCGCGACGTCTTCGCTTGGGAGCTCGTGCGCGATGCGGCGGAGAGGGCCGCCGCCGACCACCAGGTGAGTCCAGGGGCGGTCAACGGCTGCGCATTGGTGCTCGTCGTCGAAGGAGTCTGGTGGGTCCCGTTCTCACCTGGGGTCGCCGTGTGCTCGGTGTCCGCGGCAACGAGCCCCGCTACCACTGCGGCCATCCTCGCAGAGGTGTTCGACTCTCACCTGGCCGCATGAGGATGCCCGGGCTCCTCGGGGTACGGGACTCTCGCTCCCAGGTCGGTCGACGGTCCACGATGATCGTCTTGGCCTCCGCGAACGCGACGACGAAGTCGTTCCTCCTGTCCAGGCTTGACCGATAGCTGCGCGCGCTCGAGAACCATCTCCTGATGATCGCAGCCGTGCCCATGTGGCGATCCGTCATCGGGCGCACCGCCGGAACTCGTCAGGCGTTTTCGGAGGCGAGCTTGGCGCTGAAGCTGACGATGACCACTCCTGCGTGCACGCACGCAAGGCGGCCGCCGAACGTCCTGAGCTGTGGCAGCACATCAGCCGATCGCCCCTACGAGTGGGCCGAGCCACCTTTTCGTGTCTGAGCCCCAGAAGAGGCCCTCACCGAGGCCCCTCACCGGCCGTCCGCGGGGGTGAAAAAGCCGACTGAAAAACACCCCGGCGCCCGCGGGCAAGGCCGACCATGGTTCTCCACGCGTTCTCCTGGCCCTTGTTCGCTCCGGGCATCGGACCTCCCCTCGTCCGATCCGCGGTGGTCCACCGCGGATCGGAGCGGATACGGCGGATGCCGATGGCGAAGGGGCCGAAGGACCCGATCAACGCGAGGCGTCGGGAGGAGCAGGCCCGGATCGCGGCGGCGCTCGGCCAGATCGGCTTCGCTCTCCCAGGCTCGGTCGCGGTGCGCAACTACCGCTGCGGCAAGGACAACTGCGCGTGCCACGACGACCCGCAGCGCCTGCACGGACCGTCGATCCAGTGGACCCGCAAGATCAACGCGAAGACGTTGAACCGGGTGCTCAGCGAGGAGCAGTGGTGCGACTACGAGGCCTGGTTCGACAACGCCCGCAAGCTCCGGGCGCTTGTCGCCGACCTGGAGCGCCTCTCGCTCGAGGTCTTCGAGGAGGACGACCGGTGGACGAGGCAGTCACCCAGCTGAGGGGGCTCCGCTCCAGGCATCAGCCGGTGAAAGTGCGAAAGTCCACGTTCGAGATCGGCTGGAGTTGCCAACTTGTAGTTGGAACCTACAGCCGTCGGTGTCAGAGCTGCGAGAGGTTGCCAAAGCGGGCGTAGTTGCTGACAAAGGAGAGCTTGGCGACGCCGGTCGGACCATTGCGGTGCTTGGCGATGAGCACTTCGGCCGTTCCGCGATCGCTCGAGTCCGGGTTGTAGATCTCGTCCCGGTAGATGAACATCACGACGTCGGCATCTTGTTCGATGGCTCCACTGTTGTGAGAGACGATCCCATTGGCAAAGAAGCTGTGCGTGCCCGGCACACGAGCGTCGAACACCTCCTCTGTCCCGGCGGGCGTTACGGCAAGGACGCTCTCCCAGGCGACCTCGGTGGCAGTGGCCCATTCCGGCCGAGGAACCGCGGGTGCCTCGCCCAGCCTGGGAGGAACGGCGGCGATGCGGTCCCCTGCGGCCAGCTGGCTGACCGGCCTCCAGCCGTCCGGGCCGAGCAGGGGATGGTTCTTCGTCGCGCGCACGACTCGGCCCGACGCGAGGCGAACGTCGAGCACCGCTCGCCTTCCCGTCGACCACGCCTCGCTCATCGTCGAGCCAACGAGACGGCAACTGTCGTCGAGCGACCAGACCGGTATGTCCCTCTCGCCCGAACGCGCCAGCGCGGCGATCGTGACCTCCTCGTTCGTGTCGGCACGCCTGATCCGAGCTGATCCGCTCAGGCACTCCCTCAGGTCGGCGAGCATCGGACGCTTGTCGGCCCGCCCCTCGAGATTGCGCGAGAGCTGGCTGAGGGCGAGCACGGGGATCTGCAGCTCGCGGGCGAGGATCTTCAGACCACGCGAGATCTCAGAGATCTCGACCTGGCGGCTCTCGGCCGACATCCGCCCCGTCATCAGCTGGAGGTAGTCCACGACGACGAGACCGAGGCCGCCCTCCGCGCTCTTCATGCGCCGGGCCTTGGCTCTGATGTCCATGACCGTGAGGTTCGGGTTGTCGTCGATGTGCAGGGGAGCTGTGCCGATGCGGCCGATGGCGCCAGCGATCTTCGACCAGTCGCTCTCGGCGAGCTTCCCGTTGCGAAGGCGGTTCGCGTCGACTCTCGACTCGGCGCACAAGACGCGCTGGGCGAGCTCGAGATGGCTCATCTCGAGCGAGAAGAAGAGCACGGGGATGCCGCTTCTCGCCGCGTGCGAAGCAAGCCCGAGCGCGAACGCCGTCTTGCCCATCGAGGGGCGAGCACCGACGACGACGAAGTTCGACGGCTGGAGCCCGTAGAGCTCGTGGTCGAGGTCGGTGTAGCCCGTCGGCACTCCGGTGATGGTCTCGTCGCGGTCCGCCAGGTACTCGAGGTGCTCGAGGCTCTCGGTGAGCAGCTCCTTCAGCGAGCGCACCGTGTCGCTCGAACGGCGTTGGGCAACCTCGAAGACCATGGCCTCGGCCTGGTCGAGGGCGGCGACGACGTCGGTCGGCAGCTCATAGCCGATCTCGGCGATCTCGTAGGCGACGCCGATGAGCCGGCGCAGCATGGCGTGCTCCTGCACGATGCGGGCGTATCGGCTGGCGCTCGATATGGCCGGAGTGTTCGCCTGCAGCGAGAGCAGCGCGGAGGTGCCCCCGGACGCCTCGAGGGTGCCTGCACGACGAAGCTCCTCGGCGACGGTGACGGCATCGGCTGGCTCGCCCCTCGCATAAAGCGTCGTGACGGCCGCGAAGACATGGGCGTGCGAGGGCTTGTAGAAGTCGTCGGGCCCGACCTCCTCGATGGCGACGGCAACGGCGTCCCTCGAGAGGAGCATCGCCCCGAGCAGCGACTCTTCCGCCTCGAAGCTGTGCGGCGGGATCCTGCTGATGGTGCCCCGCGTACCGGCGCCGGTGGATGCCCCCGACGAGGTGCCGCCGAGGGTGGAGCCGCCGCGGGTGGAGCCGCCGAGGGTGGAGCCGCCGCGGGTGGAGCCGCTCACGGCTCCGCCCCGGGACCGCCCGGTGGGCAGGTTCGGAGTCGGTGGTGATGCCATGTCCGCCGTCAGCCTCGTCGGGCGCGCAAGGGGATCACTAGAGCATGAACGTGGGGATTCTGCTGTGGAAGGAGGTCGCCGGCCTGTGGACGACGCCGGAGCCAGAACGAGAGCCGAACCCGCCCGCGCAACGACTGCCACCGGGGCGCGAGGACACGACAGCGGGGTCCGATTCGAGGTTCTGATGTTGTCAGGGCTCGGGGGCTTGGCACCTCGAGCACCGCCATGTCAGCCGGCTCTCACGACCTCGACTGTGACTCGGAACTCCACCTCTGCGTGGAGCCGGACGCCAACTTCGTGAGTGCCGAGCGACTTGATCGTCTCGTCGCTGATCACCCGCCTCCGGTCGAGCTCGATGCCGGTCTGCTCCTGGATGGCCTCGACGATGTCATGGGTCGTCACCGAGCCGAAGAGCTTGCCCTCGGCGCCGGCCCGGGCGGGAACCGTGATGACGACAGGCACGAGCCTCCGGGCAATCGCCTCGGCACCCTCCCGGTCCTTGGCGTCCTTCACGTCTCGAGCTCGGCGCATGGAGCTCGCCTGGTGCTCGATCCCGCCCGTGGCTGGAATAGCGAGCCCGCCCGGGAGCAGGTAGTTCCGGGCGAAGCCGTCAGCGACCTCGACAATGTCGCCGCGCTTTCCCATCGTCGAGTGGTCCGCGCGAAGGACGACCTTCACCTCTCCTCCTCCTCCGTGGCTCCGACGACAGCCAGCTCATCGGCGTCGGCACCGGCAAGGTCACCGCCCAGGCGATCATCGTCCGAAGCCAGTATCTCGTCCTCGAGCGTCGGAGCATCATCCGCCTCAGGTGCACCCGGCGCGTCAGGGGCGGGGGCACCACGTCCCGCGCCGCGACCCATTCCACGAGGACCGGGGCGGTCGCTCGTCGTCCGCTGGGTGTAGGGCAGGAGCGCCAGCTCCCTCGCTGTCTTGATGGCGAGCGCCACCTCACGCTGGTGCTGCGCGCAGTTGCCCGACACGCGGCGAGCACGGATCTTGCCGCGGTCTGACATGAACTTGCGGAGCAGACCGATGTCCTTGTAGTCCACCCAGGTGACGTGCTCCTTGCAGAAGATGCAGATCTTCTTCTTGCCGCGGCGCGTAGCCTCCTTCGGCACCCGGCGACTCGAGCGGTCCCTGTCGTTGTTGCGTGCCATCAGAAGGGCTCCTCGTCCGCCGCGTACGTGTAGTCAGCGGCTGTCTGCGGAGGCGCTCCAACAGGGGACCCACCAGTTGAGCGGGTGTTGGCCTCGCCCGGGCCGCGCCGCTCGTTCTTCGTCACCGAGGCCGTAGCCCAGCGCAGACTGGGCCCGATCTCGTCCGCTGTCACCTCCACCTTCGAGCGCTTCTCACCCTCGGAGGTCTCCCAGCTGCGCTGGTCGAGGCGACCGGTCACGATCACGCGGGCACCACGCTTGATGCTCTCGCTCGCGTTCTCGGCGAGCTCCCGCCAGCAGACGATGTCGAAGAAGGAGGTCGCCTCCTCCCACTCCTGGGTCTGACGGTTCTGCCAACGGCGGTTGACAGCGAGGCCGAAGGTGGTCGTCGCCTGCCCGCTGGGAGTGAAGCGCAACTCGGGGTCTCTCGTCACGTTCCCGACCAAGGTCACTGTGTTCCCGTTCGACATGTCATGTTCTCCAGTTCGTAGCTCAGCTTCCTACCGACTCGTCGTCGGCAGCCACATCGGCACTGGGAGCCGGCACGGGCTCCGATGACTCCCCAGCCGGCGAGGCGACCGGCCCACGAGGCCGCGAGACGCGGCGGCGACCGGACGCCTTTCCTGGCTGGCGGATGATCTTGTACCTGAGGACCGAGTCCTCGAGCACGAGGAGGCGGTCGACCTCAGACATCGTGGTGGGCTCGGCAACCGCTTCGATGAGCACGTAGTAGCCCTCGCTGCGGTGCTTCACCTCATAGGCGAAGGTACGCCGCCCCCAGTAGTCGACTCGGCCAGGGATACCCCCACGAGAACGGACCAGGTCGATCACCCGGTCGACTTGCTTGCGGATGTCGGCCTCTTCCGAGCCGACCTCGTAAATGACCATGACTTCGTAGGGCCGCATTGCGGCGCTCACCTCCTCCGGACCCGGCACAACGCGCTCGGGGCCCCGACCGATTCGGGGCAGGGGTCTTCAGAAACCTCGCCATCGTAGCCGAGCAGCCAGCAGTCAGACACGGGGACACTGCGCCGCCGCAGCGAGTCATCTGAGAACATGCCTGGAGGATGACACAGGGGTGTGTCAGCCCTCTCACCTGGTCCACCTGGTATCCACGGGCGCTAGAGGGAGTGGACGTCGTCAGCGGCGGGCGAGTGCCTCGCGCAGATCAGACGAGCCGTGGTACGACTCCTCGTCCGAGGGAAAGGCGCCCGAGCGCACGTCGGCGGAGTAGGAGGCGACGGCGGTGACGACTGCATCGGCGAGGTCGAAGTAGCGGCGCACGAACTTCGCTGCAGGTCGATCGGCGATCCCGAGCAAGTCGTGCAGTACGAGGACCTGGCCGTCACAGGCCGGACCGGCCCCGATCCCGATCGTCGGCACGTCCAGCTCGGCTGTCACGGTCTCTGCGAGCACCTTGGGCACACCCTCGAGGACGACGGCGAAGCAGCCCACCCCTGCCAGCGCCTTCGCGTCGGCGACGAGCGCCTCGGCGGCCGAGACAGAGCGGCCCTGCACCTTGTAGCCACCCATCGCGTGCACCGATTGGGGCGTGAGGCCGATATGTGCCATGACAGGGATCTCGGCACCGATGATCGCCTCGACCACCGCCAGGCGCTGCCGGCCGCCCTCGAGCTTGACGGCTGCCGCCCCGGCCCGTACCAGGCGGGCGGCGTTGCGGACTCCGTCATAGGGCTCCGTGTGGTACGTCATCCACGGGAGGTCGCCGACGACAAGAGCACTCGGGCGGGCGCGGGCGACCGCGCCGACATGGTGCTCCATCACCTCGATGCCTATCTGCAAGGTGCTCCCGTAACCGAGCACGACCTCGGCCAGGCTGTCACCGACAAGGATGACGTCGACGCCAGCCGCGTCGACCAGGCGTGCGAAGGCGGTGTCGTAGGCGGTGATCATGACGAGCGGCTCTTTGCCGTCCCGCCGCTTGCGGTCCCTCACCGCCGGCACCGTGACTGGCTCTCTCATTGCCGTCCTCCTTCCGTCCAGCGCCACGAGGGCTGCCGGCGGTCTCAGCGAACAGTACGCGAAAGGCGCTCCGGGCTTCAGGCGCTCCGGGCTTCAGGCGCTCCGGGCTCCAGGTGCTCCGGGCTTCAGGTGCTCCGGGCTTCAGGCGCTCCGGGCTCCAGGCGCTCAGCGTACCCGTGCCGCGCTCCTGCCGACGCTGAACACGGAAAGCAGGTGGTTCCAGTTGCACCCGGTGCAGACCTCGACCACGTAGCAGGCGAGCTCTTCGCGCTGGCGGGAGAACCTGACGAGGTCGCCCGGGGCCACGGCGCGCCCGCTCGGCGGCAGTCGCGGCCCGAAGGCGAACATCACGTGCACGAGATCGGCATCTTCACAGATCGGGCACTCGGTGGCGGTCTGGCGCCCGAGGTTGCGAGCCACCCTCAACAGCTCAGGCTGGGCGTCACACACGTCGCTGCGACCGAGGCGCCCTCGCCGGTAATCGCGGACGATCGACTCTCGCACGAGCCGGTACTCGATCCGCCCAGTTCGCGGGGGGCTCCCGGACCCCCAGAACTGCTCCGGACCGCTTCGGACGCTCGACATCCCGCCCAAGGCTAATCGGAGGAGTCAGGCAGGGGACCGCTCCGCTCGGGCAACCCGGCCAGCACGAACAGGCCGGCGGCTGGACATCGCTTCGTCGACATATCGACGCGATATGTCGGACATTGCTATGCTCTTGCCCCGTGCTCGAGCTCGCCATCCTCGGACTCCTGAAGGAGCACCCGATGCACGGCTATGACCTGCGGAAACGTCTGCGTGTCGACTTTGGCCTGCTCTCCAGCCTCTCCTTCGGCTCTCTCTACCCGGCGCTGCGCCGTCTCCAGATCGCCAGCGCCGTACGCGAGGTCGGGCCTGGGGCTCACGACCCGCAGCTGCCGTCCGTCATCCCGCTCACGGGATCGCTCACCGGCGAGAGGGCGGCGTTCCGCGCCCGGCTGGCAGCGCGGGCGACCGCCCAGGCGGGCACGCGGCCCGCCAAGGGCGTGGGCAGTCGCTCGCGCAAGGTCTACGAGATCACCCGCCGCGGCGAGGAGCTCTTCGAGCAGCTCCTCGCGGAGGAGCCCGCCCCGAGCGAGGACGGCCGTACGTTCTCATTGCGCTGGCTCTTCGCCCGCCACCTTCCTCCCGAGGCACGCCTCCGGCTGCTCGAGCGGCGCAAGCGCCAACTCGAAGACCGCCTCGCCGATGTGGAGCGCCGCTCGGCAAAGCCGCCGCGCCCGCTCGACAGGTTCGAGCGCTCGATCCTCGATCACTCGAACGCCCAGATCCACTTCGAGCTCGACTGGATCGACCGACTCATCACGGGCGAGCGCGACACGCTCGTCCGAGAGACCGAGACCGAGGTGTCATGACGTCTCGCGCCATGACCCGTTGCATGCAAAGGAGCCCGGCGTGACCAGCCCCTCAGACCGCAGGAACAAGATCAAGATCGCGATCGCCGGGATCGGGAACTGCGCGAGCTCGCTCGTCCAGGGCCTCGAGTACTACCGCAACGCCGACCCGACGACCGAGGTGCCCGGGCTCATGCACGTCACCCTCGGCGGCTACCACGTCGGCGACGTCGAGGTCGTCGCCGGCTTCGACGTCGACGCTACCAAGGTCGGCCTCGACCTCGGCAAGGCGATCTTCGCGGGCCAGAACAACACGATCCGTTTCGCAGAGGTCCCGGCGATCGGCGTCAGCGTCGAAAGGGGCCCAACCCTCGACGGTCTCGGCCATTACTACCGCCAAGTGATCGACGAGTCGCCGGCCGAGGCGGTCGACGTCGTCGAGGTGCTCCGCCGAAGCGGCGCCGAGGTGCTCATCTCCTACCTGCCGGTCGGCAGCGAGAACGCCCAGAAGCACTACGCCCGGGCCGCCCTCGACGCCGGCGTAGCCTTCGTCAACGCCATCCCGGTCTTCATCGCGAGCAACCCGGAGTGGGCCAGGCGCTTCGAGCAAGCCGGTGTGCCCATCATCGGGGACGACATCAAGAGCCAGGTTGGCTCGACGATCGTCCACCGCATCCTCACCCGCCTCTTCGAAGACCGCGGCATGGTGCTCGACCGCACCTACCAGCTGAACGTCGGCGGCAACATGGACTTTCGCAACATGCTCGAGCGGGAGCGTCTCGAATCGAAGAAGATCTCGAAGACGCAGGCCGTCACGAGCCAGCTCGAGCGAGCGCTGCCCGACGACGCCGTGCACATCGGCCCGTCGGACCACGTGCCGTGGCTCGAGGACCGCAAGTGGGCCTACATCCGCATGGAGGGCCGCAACTTCGGTGACGTACCGCTCAACCTCGAGCTGAAGCTGGAGGTCTGGGACTCGCCGAACTCCGCCGGCGTCATCATCGACGCCCTGCGCTGCGCCCGCATCGCGCTCGACCGGGGCATCGGCGGCCCACTGCTCGGACCGTCGGCCTACTTCATGAAGTCGCCGCCCGTGCAGTACCGCGACGAGATCGCCCGCCAGCTCGTGGAGGACTTCGCCGAGGGCCGGGAGGCCTGAGGCTCAGCGACCGGACGGTCCTCCGCCAGCCGGGCCGGAGGGCTCGGTGGCCTGGGCGCCGCCAGCCGGGCCGGAGGGCTCGGTGGCCTGGGCGCCGCCAGCCTCTCGAGCAGCCCCGGTCGTTTCGTGGGCCTCCCACCAATCGTGCAGGCGGCGGCGGATCTCGTCGTCGCCGACGAGGCCCTCGTCGAGGCGGATCTGCAACAGGTAGGCGAGCGCCTCGCCCACTTCGCGCCCCGGGCTCAAGCCGAGCTCGGCCATGACGGCGTTGCCGTCCAGCTCCGGGCGAATGGCATCGAGCTCCTCGCGAGCCCGCAGCTCGCTGATCCGCTCCTCGAGCTCGTCCATCCTCGCGTTGAGCGCGCGGGCCCTGTTGGCGTTTCGGGTCGTGCAGTCGCAGCGCGTCAGCTCGTTCAACTTGTCGAGGAGCACGCCCGCCTCCCTCGCGTAGCGCCGCACTGCCGAGTCGGTCCATCCGAGCTGGTAGGTGTGGAAGCGCAGGTGCAGGCGGACCAGCTCCTCGACCTGGTCGATCTCGTCGGAGGGGTACCTCAATGCCTTCATCCGTTCGCGGGCCATGCGTGCCCCCACCACGTCGTGGTGGTGGAAGCTCACCCCGTCGGGCCCGACGTGCCGCGTCCTCGGCTTGCCGACGTCGTGGAAGAGGGCGGCGAGCCGCAACACCTTGTCCGGGCTCGTCTTCTCGACGACGGCGATCGTGTGGGCGAGGACGTCCTTGTGCCGGTGGATGGGGTCCTGCGCCAGCTCGAGTGCGGGGAGCTCGGGCAAGAAGAGGCTGGCAAGGCCCGTGCGGACGAGGAACCACAGCCCGGCCGAGGGCGAGGGCAGCACGATGAGCTTGTCGAGCTCCTCTCTCACGCGCTCCGCCGAGACGATGGCCAGCCGGTCACGAAGCTCGGAGACGGCGGCGAGGAGGCCGTCGCCGGGGACGAGGCCGTAGCCGGCGATGAACCGGGCGGCCCGCAGCATGCGCAAGGGATCGTCCGAGAAGGAGACGGCCGGGTCGAGGGGGGTGCGCAACAGCCGGGCAGCCAGGTCGGAGAGTCCGCCGAAGGGGTCGATCATCTGGAGGTCGGGCAGCGACAGCGCCATCGAGTTGACCGTGAAGTCCCGGCGCGAGAGGTCGTCGACCACGTCGTCGCCGAAGACGACCTCGGGCCTGCGGGACTCGGGGTCGTAGGCCTCGGCCCGGTGGGTCGTGATCTCGAAACGCCGCCCGTTCACAAGCGCCCCGATCGTCCCAAAGCGCTTTCCCTGGGTCCACACCGCCTCGGCAGCGGGCCGCAGGAGGCGCTCGATCTCGTCGGGCCGGGCAGTCGTCGTGAGGTCGATGTCGACGCTCTCGTCGGGCTCGAGACCGCCCGGGCGCCCGGCGATGGCGTCGCGGACGGTCCCTCCGACGAGGTAGATGCGATGGCCGGCAGCGACGAAGCGCTCCGCGATCGGGGCTGTGACGTCGAGGACCGGGCGAAGGCGCTCGGGGACCACGCCCGGCGAGCCTGGCGGCACCTCAGCCCGTGACATGAAGCCGGCGCAGCACCTCGAGCACTGCCGCTCCGGCGTCCGAGGCCGGTCCGCTCGAGCTGGCAGGCTCGAAATGGCGCGACTCGCCCGCAAGAGCCGCCACGCTGCCCGCGACGGACGTCTCGAGGGCGGCGAGGTCGTATCCTCCCTCGAGCACGGCGATGCGACGCCCCTTCGGCGCCAGCTCCATCGAGAGGCGGGTGAGATCGGCGAAGTCGCCGGCCGACAGCCCGAGATCGGTGAGCGGATCGGCCCGGTGCCCGTCGAAACCCGCCGAGATCAACACCCAGCTCGGCGCGAACCGCTCGACCACCGGCGCCACCACGAGATCGAAGGCCGCCCGGTAGGTGTCCCCAGTCGTCGCCTCCGGCAGCGGGATGTTGACGGTCGTCCCGGCGCCTTCGCCCGCGCCCGTCTCGCGGAAGGACCCGGTCCCTGGGTAGAAGGGGTACTGGTGGAACGAGACGTAGAGCACGTCGGAGCGCTCGTAGAAGATCTCCTGGGTACCGTTGCCGTGATGAGCGTCCCAGTCGACGATCGCCACCCGCTCGCCGGAGGCGGCGAGCGCAGCCGCCGTGACCGCCACGTTGTTGAAGAGGCAAAACCCCATCGCTCGTCCGCGCTGCGCGTGGTGCCCAGGCGGCCGCAACGCGAGGAAGGCGGCATCACCCTCGCCGACGGCGAGGCGCTCCGCGGCGTCGATCCCGGCGCCGGCCGCTCTGAGCGCCACCCTGTAGGAGGCGGGAGAGGCCAGGGTGTCGGCGTCGAGGAAGCCGCCGCCGCCGCCGCAGAGTCTCTCGAGCCTCTCGACGTAGGCGGCGTCGTGCACACGTGACAGCTCTGCGCCCGTCGCCTCCCGCGGTGCGAAAGAGATGATGTCTTCGGCGACGCCCGACTCCTGCACGCCCTTCAGGACGGCTTCGAGCCGGGCCGGGCGCTCTGGGTGGCTCAGCCCCGTGTCGTGCAGGGCGAAGTCGTCGTGGCGGCCGAGGAGCAGGGCCATGGGACGCGACGGTACTGCGGCGGCTCCACTGCCACCTGCACAACTAGGCTCCCGCGGCGTGCGGGCGCCCCTTACGCGCCGGTCGCGGCGCGCCGGAGCCGTGTCGGCCGCCGCCCTGGCAGCGAGCACGGTCCTCACCTCGATACTGGCCTTTGCCGGCCTCGGCGGGCTCGGTGCCCCTTCTGCCGGTGCCGCGAGCGCCTTGGCGAGCACGCTCGCCCTCGACAGCCAGAGCCCGGCCGTCGTCACGAACGCGACGGGCCTCAGCCTCGAGGTGGCGGTCCGCTCGACACTCGCTGCCCCGCAGCTCGGCATCGCCGTGACGCTGTTCTCGAAGGCGCAGTTCCTCGACACGTTCCGCCAGACGCTCACCGGCAATACGGCGGGCCTCAGCGTCATGAGCGGCACGGGCGGCTCGCTGCCTCTCACGACCTTCGAGAAGTCCGCCGCCGGCGGCATCTTTCAGATCCGCCTCCCAGTCTCGGCGCCCGACCTCCCGGGCAAGACCGGACCCGCACCGAAGAACGGCGCCGATCTCCAGGTGATGTGCGCGCCGGGCAGCTGCGCGGGCGTCTACCCGCTGCAGGTCTCGCTCACCAACCTCAACGAGGGGATCACGCTCGACACCTTCACGACCTATCTCGTGCTGGCACCGCCGAGCGAGACGGCGCAGACGACGCCTCTTCGCTTCGCATGGGTGATGACCCTCGGCGCCAACCCTGCCATCACTCCGCAGGGTGCGGGCCGGCCGGCGGCGACGGACCTGAGCGAGCTGCAGACACTCGCCGGTGTGATCGGGTCGAGCACCGGCATCCCGGCCACCTTCAACCTCGTGCCTCAGTTCGTGGAAGGCCTGACCCTGTCGAAGCGCTCGAAGGCGAGTGCCACCGCTCTCGGCATACTTCGCGGCTTCGCCACCTCGCCGACGACCGAGATCATCCCCGACACGTTCGCCTCGGTGGACCTGCCCGCTCTCGGCAACAGCGGGCTCGGCTCCGACACGGCGGCCCAGTTGCTCGAGGGCCGCCGGGTGCTGCAAGACGACCTGGGAACGACCGGGCGGGCGAACGAGTTCGCCGCAACGACGGCGATCGGTCCGCGGACGCTGTCGCTCCTCGCCGACAACGGGGTCAACGCCCTCGTCGTCCCGTCGAACGGCGTCCCGCTCGTGGCGCCGGCGGAGCAGGTCTACGCCGCCCTTTCCCCGTTCTTGGTTGCCCACTCCGGCGTCGAGGCGGTCGCGTCGGACGCCGGCCTCGAGTCGCATCTCTCAGGGTCCGGCAACTCCGTGCTGAGAGCCAACCAGCTCCTCGCCAACCTGGCCGAGCTCTACTTCCAGGTCCCCACGGCCCGCAAGGGGGCCGCCCTGCTCTGCCCTGCCGGTTGGGCACCCACGCCGGCCTTCCTCGACACGATGGCGAGCGGCCTCGCCTCCAACGCCCTCGTCAAGGCGTCCACGCTCTCCTCCCTACTCTCGAGCGTGCCGCCCGGGGCAGCGAGCCCCAACCCGGGGGTGCTGCGCACGCGTCCGATCGCCTCGGGCACGATCGCCAGCTCCCGCCTCCTTCCGGCCCGCGAGATCGACGCAGCCCGAGTCCAGCTCCACGCTGTCTCGGCTTCCATGCCGAGCGCGACCGCCACCATCCGGCGCCTCACCGACTCGCTTTACATGGCCGAGACCTCAGGCATGTCGCCCGGGATGCGCCGCGCCTATCTGCAATCGATCTCGGGGGCGCTCGGTCGGATCGCCCGTCTCATCTCGCTTCCCTTCGGCCACACGATCACAGTGACGTCGCTCGAGGCCAAGGTGCCGATCTCGATCGTCTCGCATGCCGCTGTGCCGCTCACCGTCGAGCTGTCGGCTTCCAGCCCCGACCTCGGTTTCGGCGCGCACCACACTTGGACCGTCCGCTTGCTGCCGCGCACCAACATCGTGATGATCGAGCTGACGGCGCGCACCTCGGGCGACTTCCCGCTCGATCTCGAGGTCCTCTCTCCTGGGGGGGCCGCGGTGCTGCTTGCCGGCCAGCTGACGATCCGCTCGACGGCGATCTCGGGAGTCGCCGTCGGCATCTCCATCGGGGCGCTCGTCTTCCTCGTGCTGTGGTGGACGCGCTCGATCGTCCAGCGACGGCGCAAGGTGCACCGGCGCCGGGGTGC
>JAKATT010000028.1:15633-26840 GCA_021818615.1 Actinomycetes bacterium
GTGACCGGGCTGGCGCGCCTCCTCGTGGCGGCGTACGCCCTCGGCGGCAACCGGCTGTCGGATGCTTTCAACCTGGCGAACAACACGCCGAACATCGTTCACGACCTCGTGCTCGGAGGCGTGCTGGCGGCGACGTTCGTGCCGCAGTTCGTCGACCGCCTCGCCCGGCGCCGCGAGGCCGAGGCGCTCGAGTCGATCTCGGCGGTCGTGACGCTCTCGGCTGCCGTCCTTCTTACGGCGACGGCGCTGTTCGTGCTGGCCGCCCCGTTCGTCATCGACCTCTACGCCACCGGCTCGAGCGGCCCGGGACTCGCCGGGGAGAAGTCGGTCGCGACGGACCTGCTGAGGCTCTTCGCCTTCCAGCTGCTCGCCTACGGGGCAATCAGCCTCATGACGGCGCTGTTGAACACGGTGCGGCGCTTCGTGCTCGCCGCCTACGTCCCCGTGCTGAACAACCTCGTCGCGATCGTCGTGCTGCTCGAGTTCGCGTCGGCCGTCTCGCACCGCCCGTCGATCGCGGCGGTGCAGCACGACCGCCACCTCCTCTTGCTGCTCGGCATCGGGACGACCGCCGGCGTCGTCCTCCAGGCGCTCGCCCTCGTCCCGGCGACGCTGCGAAGCGGGCTCAGGCTACGGCCCACATGGCGTCCCTTTGACCCGGCGGTGCGCGAGCTCCTCTCGCTTTCGAGCTGGACCTTCGGCTTCGTCGTGGCGAACCAGCTGGCGCTCTTCGTGGTCCTCGCCCTTGCTGTCCACTTGGGCCACGCCAGCGTCACGGACTACACCTACGCCTTCCAGTTCTTCCAGCTGCCCTACGGGATGATCGCCGTCTCGGTCATGAGCGCCTTCACTCCCGAACTGGCGCAGCGCTTCTCGCTCGGAGATGCACCCGGGCTCGCCCGGCAGTTCGGCATCGGGCTGCGCAGGATGCTCTCGGGCATCCTGCCTGCAACGGCCGGCTACCTCATCCTCGCCGGGCCTCTCATCGCGCTGCTCCTTCGTCACGGTGCCTTCACCACTCCCGACGCCCGCCTCACCGGTCGGCTGCTCGCCCTCCTTGCCGTCGGCCTCCCCGGCTACTGCACCTACCTGCTGTGCATCCGGACCTTGCAGGCCATGCGGGACACCCGTACGGCCTTCTTCCTCTACCTCGTCGAGAACGGGCTGAACATCGCCCTCGCCTTTGCCCTCACGCCCGCGATACATACAGAAGGACTGTCACTTTCGCTCTCGCTCGCCTACTCGGTGGCAGCACTGCTGGCTCTCGTGGTCCTGCGCCACAAGATGGGTGGCCTCGGCGGGCGGAGGGTCGTCGGCCGTTATGTCCTCAGATCGGCCTCGCTGTCGGTCCTGATGGCCCTTGCCGTCGCGGCCGTGACGGCCGCCCTCGGCTCGAGCTCGGGCCTCGGCCTCCTCGTACGGGTCCTCGCAGGTCTCGTTGTCGGCGTCGGCGTCTACGGAACCGGGGCGGCTCTCGCCGGGCGGTCGCTCGCTCGCGAGAGGCGGGGCTGGCAGACTGCACGGACGCCGCGCAAGGCGGCGAGAAGGGGGACCGATGGGCGGCATCCGAGTGGTCACTGACAGCGCCGCAGACCTCGACCGCGACCTCGCGGCCGGCCACGGGGTGAGGATCGTCGATCTCGACGTCCGCCTCGGCGACATCGGACCGGACGTGACGCGGCAGTGGTCGCCAGAAGAGTTCTGGCGCCAGTGTGCCAAGACGTCGGTGCTGCCAGAGACATCGGCTCCGGCGCCGGGCGCCTTCGCGGAAGCCTTCGAGGCGGCCGGGCGCGAGGGGGCAGCGGGCGTCGTCTGCGTGACGATCTCCTCGAAGCTGTCGGCCACCTACCAGGCCGCCCGAGCTGGCGCCGAGGCCGTCGCCGAGCAGATCCCTGTGAAGGTGCTCGACTCGCTCACGGCCACGATGGGCGAGGGGCTCGTAGTCCTCGCCGCGGTCGCCGCGGCCGGGCGGGGGGACGACCTCGACGGCGTCTACGCGAAGGCGGCCTCCGCGGCGTCCCGAACCCACGTGCTCGGGACGCTCGACACGCTCGACAACCTCCGCAAGGGCGGCCGCATTGGCAGCGCCCAGGCATTCCTCGGGTCCCTTCTCTCCATCAAGCCGGTCGTCGAAGTGCGTGGCGGCGTCGTCGAAGCCGAGTCGCGCCAGCGCACCCGCCAGCGCTCCTTCGAGTACCTGGCGAAGAAGGTGCACGATGCGGGACCGCTCGAGAGCCTCGCCATCGCCCACGCCGCGGCCGGCGATGTCGGTGCCTTGATCGACCTCGTCGCGCCTGACTTCGAGCGCGACAAGATCCTCGTCACCTTCATCGGGCCCGTCATTGGCACCCATACGGGACTCGGCACCGTCGGGGTGTGCTTCGAGACAGCCCTGACAGAATGAGCGCCGGCGCCAGGGTCGCCATTATCCTGCGCACGTGACTTCAGACGAGGGTGGCAGCGCTCTGAGCGGATCGAGCGACTCCGGTAACGACTGGGCCGCGCAGGCCACCGCCAAGGTCGACCAGGTCGTCTCGATCGTCCGGGACAAGACCGTCCGGCCGGTGTCGAGGGTGGTCAAGTTCCTCATTTTCGGCCTGCTCGCTGGCGCTGTCGGCACCCTGCTCGGCATCCTGTTCTCCATCGGGGTCATCAGGGTCCTCGACACCGAGATCTTCCACCGGCGGGTGTGGGCCAGCTACCTCATCGTCGGTGGAATCTTCTCCGGTCTCGGGCTGTTGCTCTCCTCGAAGCGCCAACGCCGGCGCTAAGCCGGCCTTTTGCGAGAAACGGGAGCCGATCGTGGGCGAAGACGTTCGCAATGTCGTGATCCTCGGGTCGGGTCCGGCCGGGCTGACGGCTGCCATCTACACCGCCCGGGCGGACCTCCGCCCTCTCGTCGTCGAGGGCGAGCCGTCCTCGACGAGCGATCAGCCCGGCGGTCAGCTCATGCTCACGACGGACGTGGAGAACTTCCCGGGCTTCCCCGAGGGCGTCCTCGGCCCGCAGCTCATGACGGACATGCGCGCGCAGGCGGAGCGCTTCGGAGCCGACATGCGCACTGCCAAAGCCGTGAGCGTCGACCTCTCGAGCACACCGATCGGCATCTGGTTCGCGGGCGAGGAGGCAAGCGGGCCGTCGGTGCGGACCCGTTCGCTCATCATCGCGACCGGCGCCCGATCGCTCATGCTCGGCCTGCCGAACGAGGCAAGGCTGCTCGGCTACGGGGTGTCGACCTGCGCCACCTGCGACGGCTTCTTCTTCCGTGACAGGCCGATCGCCGTCGTCGGCGGCGGCGACTCGGCGCTCGAGGAAGCGCTCTTCCTCACCAAGTTCGGTCGTTCCGTCACCGTCATCCACAGGCGTAAGGAGCTGCGCGCCTCGAAGATCATGCAGGACAGGGCATTCCGCAACGAGAAGATCGACTTCCGCTGGGACTCGGTCGTGACCGACGTGCTCGGCGGCGACCGCCTCGAAGGCATCGTCCTCGAAGAGGTGAACACAGGCGAGACGACCACCCTCGCCGTGGAGGGCCTCTTCGTCGCGATCGGCCACGTGCCCAACACCGACCTGTTCGTGGGCCAGCTCGAGCTCGACCCGGCTGGCTACCTCGTCACCCGCGACGGCACGAAGACGGCCGTGCCGGGGGTCTTCGCCTGTGGCGACGTGCAGGACCACACCTATCGTCAGGCGATCACAGCTGCCGGCTCAGGATGCATGGCTGCCATCGACGCAGAGCGGTACCTCGCGGACCTCGAAAGTCACGAGGCACTGGCAGCCGAGACCGCCGTCTGAGAGAAGCAGCGGGGTGGACCGTTCTTGCGTCGGCCCGCGCCCAAACGAGAGAGAAAGGCAACCATGGCAGACAACATCACCCATGTGAGCGACGAGACCTTCGACGAACAGGTCGCGCTCTCCGAGCTTCCCGTGCTCGTCGACTTCTGGGCCGAATGGTGCGGCCCCTGCAAGGTGATCGCACCTGTGCTCGAAGAGATCGCCGGGGACAAGGCCGGCAAGCTCAAAGTCGTCAAGCTGAACGTGGACGAGAACCCGCGCACTGCACAGCGCTTCCAGGTGATGAGCATCCCGACGCTGCTCCTCTTCAAGGGGGGCAAGGCCCAGAGCCGCATCGTCGGCGCCCGGCCGAAGGGCCAGATCCTCGCCGAGGTCGAGCCTCACCTCAGCGCCAGGTAGGCAGTCTCGCACGGGGCGCTCGCTCGACGATGCCCCGAAAAGTCCTTTCACAACAGGATCTTTCCCGCATCTCCTCGCGGCGGACGCCCTAGCATGGCATTGATGTTCACGGCCCCCGGGGAACGGGCGGCTTCCCACACGGTGCTCGAGGAGGACCCGTTGGCTACCGGGGCTGCCGACGTCCTGCCTCTGAGGCGCGGTGCGGTCGGCGACGCAGTCACAGATCTCCAGCTCCGTCTCGTACGGCTCGGCTTCTCCGTCGGCGACGACCATGCCGGCTCTTATGGCCAGGGGACAGAGCAGGCCGTGAAGCTCTTCCAGGAGCAGCGTGGCATCCGCCTCGACGGTGTATGCGGGCCGCAGACCTGGTCGTGCATCGTCGAGGCTGGCTTCGCGCTCGGCGATCGGTTGCTCTACCTGCGCGCCCCCATGCTGCACGGGGACGACGTCGCCGACCTCCAACGCAGGCTCAGCGCCCTCGGCTTCGACCCGGGCCGGGTGGATGGGATCTTCGGCGACCGCACCGCACGGGCCCTCGCCGACTTCCAACGCAACGTCGGTGCAGCCGACGACGGCATCTGCGGGCCGCGTACGTTGATCGAGCTCAACCGGCTCGTGTTCCAGCCGAGCGGCTGGGACCTCGTGACGAGCATCCGCGAACGGCTCCGCTTCTCCTCCCGGCCGGCGACGCTGAAGGGACGGCACATCGCCGTCGGAGAGGAGGGCGGCTTCGCCGTCGGCGTCCGGGCGACTTGCCGCGCCCTGTCCGTCGCCGGAGCCCTGCCCATCGAACTGCACCATCCGGACCCGTCGGAGCAGGCTGCGGCGGCCAACACTGCCCAGGTCGACTGCTACATCGGGCTGCGGCTCGATCCGGAGCACTCGTCGGTCAGGACCTTCTACTACCGAGGCTATCGCTACGAGTCGCCGGCGAGCCGCAAGCTGGCCGAGCTGCTCCAGTCGGCGCTCGTGCCTGCGCTCGGCCTGCGTGACGGCGGGAGCGACGGCATGGCGCTGCCGATCCTGCGCGAGACGCAGATGCCAGCGGTTCTGATCGACCTTGGGGCACCCAACAGGGTCGCCATGAGGACTGTCGATCTCGCCGGTGCCATCGTGGGCTCTCTCGAGCTTTGGATGACCCTCGATTGGGAGTGAGCCAATTCTCCACAACCTCATGCACAGGTTGTGGATTACGGTTCAGCGCCAGTCGAGGTGCAGGTCTTGCCAGCCAACCTGACCGTCGAGCGCACGTTCACTCGGCGCCGCTGCAAGCCCGTCGCACCTGCGAGTACCGGCAGGACGCCGGGCGCAACGGCACTGCGACGGCTTCACGAGGGGTCCAACAAGCTTCCCAACGGCCAGCTTGCTTCAGAAGGCACTCTCCTGCTGACCGGTGATCAGCCGATAGATCCGTTCGAGATCGTCGAGCGTGGCGAATTCGATGATCACCTTGCCGCGCTTTCCACCCATGTCCACCGTGACCCGTGTGTTGAGATGGTCGCCGAGCAGCTCCTCGAGATCAAGCACCCCAGGCGGCCGCAACCGGGTCACCGGCGTGATCGGCGCTTCGTGCACCGCCTCGAGGGACACTCCTGCGGGGGAAATATCCTCGTCGGTTGCTCCGGGTGGCAGCGCGTCGGACGCCGGGCCGAGACCTCCGGGCAGAGGCTGGTCCAGCGTCGCGAGCTGCGCCATCAGCCGGCGGATCCGCTCCTCGACGGCACGCACGGACAGCCCGGCAGCGATGGTCTCCTGTGCCAGCTCCTCCTGAAGAGCCCGATCCGGCGTGCCGAGCAGCGCGCGGGCATGCCCGGCGCTCAGCCGGCCGTCTCGGACGTAACGCTGGACAGTTGGCGGCAGTTGGAACAGCCGGAGCGAGTTGGTGATGGCAGCCCTGCTCTTGCCAACGCGGCGAGCTACGTCCTCATGGGTGAGCTCGAAGTCCTCGATCAGCTGCTGGTAGGCACCTGCCTCGTCGAGGGGGTTCAGGTCCTCACGATGCAGGTTCTCCACCAGTGCCTGCTCGAGGCTCAGGGCGTCGTCGGCCGTGTGCACGAGCGCCGGGATGGTCGCCAAGCCGGCACGGCGGGCAGCCCGCAGGCGCCGTTCGCCGGCAATGAGCTCATACTCGGTCTCGCTCGCCTGGCGGACGAGGACCGGCTGCAGGATCCCCACCGCCTTGATCGAGTCGACGAGCGTGGCGAGGGCCTCCTCGTCGAAGTGCTTGCGCGGCTGGAACCGGTTTGGCCTGATCTGGTTGAGAGCAAGCTCTCTCAGCTTCGAGCCCGAGCCTGAGGAGACACCCTGTGGGATAAGCGAGTTCAGGCCCCGACCAAGCCCGCTACGACGAGACACCGCTGACCTCCTTTGCCAACTCCCGGTAGGCGATGGCGCCGCGAGAGGTCGGGTCGTGCACCGTGATCGGCTCGCCGAACGATGGCGCCTCGGAGATCCGCACGGTACGAGGGATGACGTTTTGGCAGACCATGTCGCCGAAGTGCAGGCGGACTTCTTGGACGACAGAGTCTGAGAGCTTCGTCCGAGCGTCGTACATGGTGAGGACGATCGTCGTCACCGCCAACGTCGGGTTGAGATTCGAACGGACTAGCTCGACATTCCGCGTGAGCTGAGACACGCCCTCGAGCGCGTAGAACTCGCATTGGATGGGAACGAGCACTTCGGATGCTGCTGTCAGGGCATTCAACGTGATCAAACCGAGCGAGGGCGGGCAGTCGATGAAGATATAGCGGAAGTCGTTCCGGACAGGCTCGAGGGCTCTTCGCAGCCTGTGCTCCCGGCTCAGGGCCGGCACGAGCTCGATCTCTGCTCCAGCGAGATCGAGAGTCGAAGGGGCCAGGAAGAGGTTCTTGATGTTGGTCGGCTCGATGCAGTCATCGATCGGCACGTCGTGCAGCAGCACGTCGTACATCGAGTAGTCGAAGTTCCGGGGATCGATCCCGAGGCCGGTGCTGGCATTGCCCTGCGGGTCGAGGTCGACTATGAGCACCCGGTGACCGAGGTCGGCCAGGGCGGCCCCCAGATTGACCGCCGTGGTCGTCTTTCCCACTCCACCTTTTTGGTTCGCCACTGCAAAGACACGTGAGCGGCCTGTCACCTCTCCATGTGCGGCTGGTGCTGAGGTGACCTCAGGCTGGTCGTTCGTGTGGGCGGCGAGAGCGTTCGGCGCAGTTCTTCCGTCCGGCAACGCGGCGCTCGCGGGATCGTCCAGCGTGGTAGATGTCCCAGCACTAGCCGCCGAGCCATCTCGGGGAGCGGCGCGAACACGGCCGGACCGAGACGCAGGCCGAGCGCTCTGGCCGGCAATCGGTGCTCCCACCCCACCCGGCGCGTCGACATGCTCTGTCAGATCAGACATTCGCCTCCTTTGGATGTTTCACGGGAAACATCTCGGCGGATCCCGGCACAGAGGCTCGGAGGGTCGTTTCGGAGCATAGTTGACCGCCCGGAGCGAGAGCGGGTTGAAGCCGTGCCAAGTGACGGCGTTGACCCCCGCCGGCGGCGGCAGCGACCGCTCGGCCTTGCGCTGACCACCTGTGATCGAATGAACGAGGCGGGGAGCACCTGCCCGATCAGAACAGCGGCCGCTTCTCCGGGATCCCCGCACGGCGCGGGAACCTCGTCGGGCAGAGCTCGATCTGACGCAGCACCATGAACGTCAGGCCAGCCTCTCTGCGAGGACCCACCAGCTCGAGGCCGACCCGGAGAAGAGCCTCGGGACGCCACCTGATGGCTGGCGGGAGAGGCAACTCGACCGGCGCGGCAGGGGTCGTCGCGAGCTCGGAGGGCCCGACGGGCACGGGCGCGCCGGATCCGGGGGGTCCGGAGGGGCCTGCGGGGTCGACAGAGACTCGGCGGCTGGGCGGCTCCGACACGACCAGGTGGCCGCCAACCCGTAAGAGGGGGGCTGCGCACTCGACAGCCACTGCCGGCCGGCCGAATGCCCGGGCGGTCACGATGTCGAAGGTTCCTCGAAGCTCGGGCCTTTGCCCCACTTCCTCTGCCCGGGCGGCAATCACGCCGGCGGAGCCCGTGAGGCCAAGGCGTCTGAGCGCGCCGTCCAAGAAGGCAGCGCGGCGAGCGGAACCCTCGATCAACACGCACCGAGCACAAGCCTTCAGGCAAAGGGCAATGAGCAAGGCGGGCAGGCCGCTACCCGAACCGAGATCAGCCAGCCGGCTGAGCACAGCCGACGGCGCCCCGTCGAGCAGCGACGTGACGACGCAGGCAAATGCGCCGGAGTGCCCGATGTGCGCCTCGATGTCGCCGGGTCCCATGTAGCCCAGCCGCTGGGCCTCCGACAGGACCTCGCGCAGCTCGGGCAGCTCGGGCAGCTCGGGCAGTGCCTCAGTGTCCTCCCACCGGCAACGTGCTCGGCGGCGGGAGCCAGAGGAGCTCTCAGCTAATGAGTGAGGCGCCACGAGACCATGCCTCCACGCTCCTCCAGCTGGAGCGGTCAGGCCTCCGCCGTCCCGTCGCTGGCGTCATCGTCCTCATCGCTGGCGTCGATCTCAGTGACCGTGCGACCAGAGGAGGAGGCGTCAGCCTCGCTCGCCCTGCCGGCGGCCAGTCGAATTACGACGTAGCGACCCGGGTCGTCTCCTTCCGAGCTGGTGGCGACGCCTTCCAGCTCGTTGACCGCATCGTGGACGACCTTGCGATCGGCGGCGTTCATCGGTTCGAGGGCCTGGGCTACGCCGGACTCCAACACCTCGCGAGCGACCTTCCGGGCGAACTGCGCCAGCGCCAGCGCCCGGCGCGCTCTGTATCCGCCGACGTCGACGTTGATCCGACCGCCGCTGTCCTCGCTCCGCCGCTGTACCACCGTGCGTGCCAGCTCCTGGAGCGCGTCGATGGTTGACCCGCGTGGTCCGATGAGGAGACCGACATTCCCGCCGACTACCGACACGCGGATGTGCTCGTCGTCGATCGTGCTGGACACCGTCGCCTCGAGCCCGAACCGCTCGACCACGCCACGCACGAACTCCTCGGCCAAAGCGGCCTGCGTCTCGATGCTCATCTCTTCCTCCTTGGGACGGCCCGCGTCGGGACCATGTCGAGAAGCTGCTCCTGCGGAGCTCAGGTTCTCACCGGTGTCGTCAGTCGTGCTGTTGTCGCCGCCACGTCCCCGGCGCCGAGAGCGCGAACGCGAGCCCGAGCGCGGCCTGGAAGCTCCAGGTGAACCGCCGGACACGTCATCAGACGAGCCGGGCGGACGAGGACGCTCGGTCGAGCCAGCCAAGACGGAGCTGCCGGCGGCGTTCCCGGAGCTCTTCGGCCGTCTGGAGCGAGACGCACCCTCGGGAGTGGCGCCGTTCCGAGACGGTGCCGCCGAGGGGGCCCCATCGGGGCGTGTTGAGGGGCGCCGGCGCACTGAGGGGCGCCGCGTATGCCCGCCGTCGCCGCCACCGCCACCGCCCCCCTGGCGGCGTGAGGGCCGCTTGGGCCTCGCCTGCACCGGCCGCACCCGCACACGGAGGCGTGCCTCGGTCTTCTTCAGTCCGAACATCGAGCTACGAGGCTCCTCGAGGACGACTACCTCGGCGTCTTTCACGGCTACACCGAGACGTTCGAGCGCCCGTTCGAGCGCCTCCGCGATCGTCTTGCCGGTGGTCTCCACCCACTCCACGGTCAGCGAGGCCTGCGCGGCCGCTTGGCCTGTGAACGGTTGCCCCCTGGGCGACCGGTTTCCGATTTGCCGTCTCCAACCGACCGGTCCGTGGTCGGGCGGCCAGCGCCCGGCCCGCCGGCGCCGGTTACCCCGGCTGCCCCGCCGGCGCCGGTTACCCCGGCTGCCGCAGAACCGTTACTGCCTGTCGCAGGTGAGCCAGGACGCCGCTGGGAGGCCGGCCGTGCGCCGCCTCCAGAGCCAGTTGCCTTGGCCGGAGATCGCCGGGCGCTGCCTGCCCGGGCGCTGCCTGCCCGGGCGCCCGGCGCCCGGCCCGAGGAGGCAGCCGGTTTGCCCGATACCGGCTTGCCCGTTGTCTGTGCGGCACCGCTCTTGCCCCCGCTCCGAGGCTGTGCTCCTGCCTCGAGCGCGGGTGTGGTCCCAGCCCCCATGCCTTCGGCAGCCGCCCTCAACTTGGCACGCAACCCCTTCGGCGCCGGCGTAGCCGCCTTTGCGGTCGTCGCGATGACGCGTTGGTGCTTCAGCTTCTCGAGCGTCTCGGTGATCATCGGGTCACGCTTGTACATCCACTCCTGCTGGCCGATCCGGAAGGCGCTCGAGACGATGAAGTACACGCCTACACCGGCGGGAAGAACGATGTAGAAGAAAACGAAGATGAGCGGCATGAACTTCTGAGCTGCCTGCATCTGGGCATTGGCCTGCGAGGCCGCCGGGTTGCGGTTGGTGATCTGCCAGATCGACACGTACTGCAGGGCGACGGCGATGAGGATCACGATCACGTAGGGCACGACGTGGACCCAGGACGACTGGTGGGAGCGCACCGAGTCGGCCAGGTTGAGACCGAAGGCGTTCAGGACCCCGTGAGCCTGCACGAGGCTGTGGTAGAGAGCAGTCTTCTTTGCTATGTACTGCGGAGTTGCCACGACGTGGGCGGCTTTGCCCGTCCCGACCGTCGCCGTCTTCGTCATCCCCCTGATGACGTCATAGAGGATGATGAAGATTGGGAACTGCAGGAACATAGGAAGGCAACCGCCTGTCGGGCTGACGTTGTTCTCCCGGTACAGCGCCATCATCTCTTCGTTGAGCTTGGTGCGGTTCGCCTGCTTGTCCTCGGCCGACTGTCCGGGGCTCGCCTTGTAGCGGTTGCGGATCTTCAAGAGCTCGGGCTGGAGGAGCTGCATGCGCATCATCGAGCGGGTGCCGCGTCGCGTGAGCGGGAAGACGACGACCATCACCGTCAACGTGAGGAGGATGATCGCGAGCCCGTAATTGTGCGTGAAGGAGAAATACCCCGCGAGCACCCAGCCGAACAGCTGGGCAAACGGGTTGATGATGTTGCCGATGGCTGAAGCGAGGATCATGGCGG
>JAKATT010000181.1:0-1849 GCA_021818615.1 Actinomycetes bacterium
CGAGGAGCGACACGGTCATGACCATGCCGGCAATTACGCGCCTTGATCTCATCTCACACCTCGGCTCCCCCGGGCGGCCTCGACCCGTTGTGGTCAACCTACATCCGCCGTGCCACTTGTGCCGCCGGCGGCCGGGGCCCGGGCGACACCGTCAGCGGTTCTGTCGCATCTCCCGCCTGATGGTCTTTCCCGCCGCGTTGCGGCCCAGGTCGTCGAGGGCCAGATCCACGGCGGTGGCGCGCTCGTAGCGCTGCGCGCTCTTCTCGGTTGCGGCGGCGACCGGTCCGGCGGCCACCGGTCCGGCGGCGTTGCCGCCCGCAGCACCGGGAGACGGCCCGACGGCGAGCAGGAGCCCGAGGCAGACGAGGACCGCTCCGGCAATCTGCCAGGGTGTCGGCCGTTCGGAGAGCACCACCGCAGCGAGCACCATTGCCGCGGCCGGCTGCAAGAGGAGGAGGAGCGACGACACCGCCGCCGGCAGGCGGGGAAGCGACGAGGTGATGAGGAGCCAGCCCGCCACCTGAGAGACCATGGCGAGCGCGAGGAGCCACCCGATCGCCGGCCAAGGTGGAGAAAGGCTCATCGTGCCCACGGCGGAGCCGATGACGAGCGAGGTGACGGTGGCGCCGGCGGTCACTTCGGCGACAGGTCCTGCGACATGCCGGGCGCCGCTCGAGGCGTTTCGCAGCACGAGCAGGAACACGGCGTAGGCGAGCGAGGTGCCGATGCCGTAGGCGAGACCGGCGAGGGGGTGCGGGCCGAAGCTGCTTCGGCCGAGCAGGCCGGCGACGAGCACGACACCGATGCCGAGGACCGGCAGGGCGGCGAGGACTCTTGTGCCCGGCCGCTCCTTCAGCACCGCCCAGGCGATGACGACGACGAAGACCACCTGCAAGTTGCCGAGCACCGTGGCAGCTCCTGCACCGACATCTGCGATGGAGTGATTCCACAGCACGAGGTCGATTGCCAGGAAGGCGCCTGCCAGCACGGCACCGGAGCGCGCCCTCAGCGATCTCGGTCCATGCCGGCGAGCCTCGACGACGGCGAGCACGCCGAGGACCGGGAGCGCGAGCAGGCAGCGGAACAAGGCGGTAGTGACCGCTCCCTGCCCGGCCAGCTGCACGAGGATCGCCGACGAGGAGATGCATCCGGCGCCCGCGACGGCTGCTACGACCGTACGGCGATCGTGGCGCACCTTCTCGCCCATTTGATCGCCACAGTACAGGACGACGATCGGCGGTCAGAGCGCCGCAGGCCCGAGGTGGGTGACGAGGTGCGGGCGTGCCGGTCGGCACGCCCACCTGGAGCATGTCGCCTTGCCGAGCCTATTATCGAGAAGCGCTCGTACGGGGAGGCTGGCCATGATGCGGAAGTCGGTCGGTTCACTGCTCGCGCTGCCGGCTCTTGTGGCCGGCATGCTCGTCAGCAGCGCTGGGGTCGGCTTTGCCGCAGGTGGGCCGCTCCGGGCGCCAAGGGTGCTGTCGCTCTTCCCGACGGCCACCCTTCGCGGGTCACAGGCTCCTGTCGTTCCGAAGACCGCTCTCGCGCTCGGGCCGATCGCTCCAGGTCGGCAGCTCCACCTCGTCGTCACGCTGCAGCTTCCGAAGCCCCGCGCCCTGCAGGCCTTCCTCGCCGCCGTCTCTGACAGGTCGTCGCCGCTCTTCCACCACTTCCTGCGTCCCGGGCGCTTCGGGCCGCGCTTCGGGCCGTCGCTCGCGGCGCTGGCAGAGGTGCGGTCCGTGCTGGAGCGGGAGGGCCTGAGCGTCGGGCGCGTGAGCCGGGATCGCCTGTCGATCAGCGTGCACGGCTCTGCCCGTGAAGTCGAGAGCGCCTTCCAGACGAGGATCGA
>JAKATT010000181.1:2150-5150 GCA_021818615.1 Actinomycetes bacterium
CTCTACGACCTTGGCGACTTCGGGCAGGGAGTCCGCGTCGCGTTGGCGGAGTTCGAGCCCAACCTGGCTTCCGACATCACGGCTTACCAGGAGTGCTACGGGACGAACGCCGCGGTGAACTACTACGAGGTGGACGGGGGGCCCGGCCTCGGCGCCGGCAGCGGCGAGGCCACCCTCGACATCGAGGACGTCATCGGGCTCGCCCCCGGCGCGACGATCGACGTCTACCAAGCGGCGAACGGAAGCGAGCAGAACGTCTACGACGAGTACTCGGCGATCGTGAACGCCGACTCCGACGCCGTCGTGTCGACCTCGTGGGGGGCATGTGAGCTCGACTCCGACCCGTCGCTTCTCAACTCGGAGCAGAGCCTTTTCTCCCAGGCTGACGCGCAGGGCCAGACGGTCTTCGCGGCCGCCGGGGACACGGGCTCTACCGACTGCCTGAGAGACTCGGGCTCGCCCAACCAGTCGTCGCTCTCGGTCGACAATCCGGCCAGCCAGCCCTACGTCGTCTCGGTCGGCGGCACCTCGATCGGGGCGAGCTCGGAGAGCGTATGGAACGAATCTGCCAAGGGCAGTGGAGCCGGAGGCGGCGGCGTCTCGGCGTTCTGGTGCATGCCGGCGTACCAGGACAGGCCGGCTATCCCAGACCTGATGGGCCCCTACTCGGTGGCCGACCCCTCCGGTTGCGCCTCGGTGAGCCGCGATGCCCTGGTGCGCCAGGTTCCAGACGTCAGCGCCGACGCCGACCCGTACACGGGTTACACGGTCTATTTCACCGGCTCGGGGTCTCCTGGCTGGATACCCCTCGGGGGTACGAGCGCCGCCGCACCGCTCTGGGCCGCCGCCGCCGCTTTGATCGACTCTTCGCCCTTTTGCACCTACTACGGCTCCGGCGGCGCCGGTGTGCTGCCCGCAGGGCTCTACCAGGTGGCAAGCAACGACCGTGCCTACATCTACGAGGAGCCAGGCGGCTCGTTGGAGGCGCTCTACGACGTGCAGTCGGGCAACAACGACTACGCGCCGTCGGGCTATCTGGGCGGGCTCTTCCCTGCGGCGCCGGGCTACGACATGGCGAGCGGGCTCGGGACCCCGCTCTTGGGCGGCCTCAGCGCGTCCGGCCACGCGAGCAACTTCTACCCGGGACTGGCGGCGCTGATGTGCTACCAGTACTCCACCAGGCTCAGAACCACCCGCATCACCAAGGTGTCGCCGGCGGCCGGGCCCGCCGGCCGGGCGGTCGCAGTCGTGATCACCGGGTCGGGGTTCCTCCCTGTCGCCGGCGCCGACGAGCTGGCGGCGGGCCGGGAGACGGTGGTCGCATCGTGCCCCACGACCTCTTTGTGCAGGGCTGTGCTGCCGGCTGGCAGACCCGGCACCGTCAACCTCCGCATGCTCGTCGAGGACCTCGCTGTCAGCCCTGTCGTGAGCGGCGACCGCTTCAGGTTCGCAGCGCCGCCGAGCATTACGGGCCTCAAGCCGTCGAGAGGAGCTCGCACCGGTGGAACCCGGGTCGAGATCGTCGGTCACAACCTGGCCGGAGCGACGTCGGTCCACTTCGGACCACGGCTCGCCGGTCACCTGAAGCTGGTCTCGCCGACTGAGCTCCTGGTCACGTCTCCTCCCGGCTCCGGCCGAGTGGTCGTGAGGGTCACGACCGCCGGCGGCACGAGCGTGCGCTCGCCAGGTTCGCTGTTCACCTATTAGCGCCGTTTCCACACAGGGCATTCACCGCAACGTTGAGGGGTCTCCAGGAAGCGGCGCTGGACGGTGTCGGGGGTCGCCTGGGCGTAGCCGGGGAGACGGGCGCGGAGCGCGGCCAGCAGCGCCTGGGCGAGCACGGCGAGGACGACGTCGAGCTCGACGTTCAAGTTGACGGTGCTCGACAGCGCGTCGGCGCAGAAGGCGCGGACGATCTCGGCGAGGCGTTGTTCGATGGTCATCCGCCGGGCATAGTGCACGATCAGCGCTTTGAGGGACAGTTCGCGCTCGTTGGTGACGACGACGCTGGGCGCGGGCCGGCCGAGCCCGGTGACGATCAGTTGGCGGACTGTGCCCGGGTAGCCGGTCAGTTCGACGGCGGGGTCTTCGTGGACCTGCGGCCGGCGGTAGGGGCCGGGTAGGTCCAAGGTGACCGCGGTGAGCTCGGCCGGGGTGAGCCGGTCGATGTAGGCGACGAGACTGGGCGAGCGCATCCGCAGGGTGAGGAAGCGCGCTCCGCCGGCGCCGAGCTCGCCCAAGACGGGGTGGGTGGTGACCTTCTGGTCCATGACGAGCAGGTGTGGGTCGTGCCTGGAGACGTCCTTCCAGTGGTCGCAGAAGGCGACCACCTCGCGGGCCTCGGTGGCCTTGGCGAGGTCCGCGTTGGCGTAGACCAGGTTGTGCGTGCCGGAGTCCTGGGCGAAGAAGGCGAGCACCGAGCGGGCCCGCTGGGAGCGTTTCGGCACGTAGCGCTTCTCCGGCACCGGGTCGTGGCCCCAGTGCATCACCGCGTGGAAGTCCAGGTCGAAGACGGCCTGGTCGCGGCTGGCCAACCCGGCGGAGATCATCGTGGTGTCCAGGGCAGCGAGGAACGCCCGCTGGTGATCGTGGGAGAGCCGGTAGGAGTAGTCGGTGAGCGCGGACAGCGGGGGTCCACTGGGACAGATGCGGTCATTCCGGCGAGCAGTTGGGAGCCCCGTTCAAAGCAGCCCGGTAGTCGCTCTCGCTGAGCGCGCCGGCGATGCAGCCTGTCCACTGCGCCACGTCGGCTCGCCTCTCGTCGGCTCGCCTCTCGTCGGCTCGCCTCTCGTCGTCCATGTCCGCGTCGGCGATCACGTCGGAGATGGCGAGGCGTCCCCGACCCGGAGCACGCGGGCGGCTTCGGCGAGGACAGCCGATACCTCGACATACGTCAAGGGTCATGGCATACTGCAGCTCGTGCCGAAGTCGCTTCCTCTGATCGAGCTTGCCGGCGCCGTGTGCTGTCCCCCCGTAGCCGCCGGGGTCGTGAGCGACGCC
>JAKATT010000224.1 GCA_021818615.1 Actinomycetes bacterium
GCCATCTACGTCACGACGCTGCGCCGCACCGCCCAGACAGCGGCTCCGCTCGCCCGGGGGGTCGGGCTCGAGCCGAAGGTGGAACGAGACCTGCGCGAGGTGCACCTCGGGGAGTGGGAGGGGGGCATCTACCGCAAGAAGGTCATCGACGGCGACCCCCTCGCCCTGCAGGTCCTCGAGCAAGAGCGCTGGGACGTCATCCCCGGGGCGGAGTCGAACGAAGCCTTCGCCGAGCGTGTCCGCCGCGGCCTGTCGAACATCGCCCGGGCGCACGTCGGCGAGCGGGTCGTCGTCGTCTCGCACGGCGGCACCATCGCCATGGCGCTGTCGCTCGCCAGCGGGTCGCGCCCCTTTGCCTTCATCGCAGCTGACAATGCAGGCATCTCGACGATCGTCGTCACGCCTGCGGACTGGGTGATCCGCTCCTTCAACGATACGGCCCACCTGAGCCGCCCGGCGGCTCGGGTGGTTGGCGGGGCCCTGCTCAGGCGGGATCCACCAGAGTGAAACAACCCTTTCATAGCCTTCAGGCATGGGATGGGAGGAAGGTCCGCTCATCGGGCTCGACTTCGAGACGACCGGGGTCGACCCGCTCCTCGACCGGCCGGTGCAGGTGGCGATCGTCACCTCGACTCCGAGCGGCCCGACGAGCACCGAGGTCTTCCTCGTCGATCCCGGCTGTGAGATCCCAGAGGCTGCGGTGGCGATCCACGGCATCACGACCGAGCGGGCACGCCGAGAGGGCCGCAGCCTCGAGGACTCCGCCCGGCGTGTGCATGCCGCCATGGTGCAGGCTGTGACCGAGCCGGTCCCGGTGGTGGCCATGAACGCCAGTTTCGACCTCACGATCGCCGAGACGCTCTTCGCCTCCTTCGGGCTGCGGCCGCTCGAGTGGCGGGCGGTCATCGACCCCCTCGTGCTCGACCGCCACCTCGACCGCTACCGCAAGGGAAAGCGCCGGCTCGACGCCCTCTGCGCCCACTACCGCATCGTCCTGGCACAAGCGCACGACGCCGCCAGCGACGCTTCCGCCGCCGTCGAGCTCACCCGCCAGATCGCCCGCGCCTTCCCGAGCTGCGCAAGGACCTCTCCCGAAGAGCTGACAAAGCTGCAGGCGAGCTGGCACAGGCAGTGGGCCGAGCACTACGACGAATGGCGGCGATCGGAGGGGATGGACGGCCTTGCTCCGGAGGAGTTCTCCTGGCCGCTTCGCGAGCCGGCAGCTCTCGGCCGTCGTGGCCGATCAGCCGAGGCTCGTCAGCACGGCGTCGACGTCCTCCTCGGTGCTGCGGGGGTTCACGATGGCGAGACGGATCACCACCTTGCCGTTGTGCGTGGTCGGCACGACGAAGGCCGTACCCGACTCCAGCAGCTCTTTTGACCATGCGTGGTACTGCTCGGCTCCCCAGCCCCGCCGCTCGAAGGCGACCACGCTCAGCATCGGCTCGAAGACGAGATCGAGGTAGCTCTTGCGCCTGACGGCTGCGGCCGCGTGGCGGGCAACCTCCAAGGTGCGCTCGATCGCCGCCGAGTACGCATCGGTCCCGTGACAAGCGAGTGAGAACCAGAAGGGCAGGCCGCGCGCCCGACGCGTGAGCTGCAGGGCGAAGTCCGACGGGTTCCAGTCGTCACCGGTCCTGAGCGGCTCCAGGTACCCGGCATGCTGGGCGTGAGCGGCTCTGGCGAGCTCGGGGCGACGATAGATGAGCGCCGCGCAGTCGAACGGGGCGAAGAGCCACTTGTGCGGGTCGACGACGAGCGAGTCAGCGTGCTCGATACCGGCGAAGAGGTGGCGGGCGCTCGGCGCCGCCAGTGCCGCCGCGCCGTATGCACCGTCGACGTGGAACCAGAGCCCGGCGCGCTTCGCGACGCGAGCGACGCTCTCGAGGTCGTCCACGATCCCAAGATTCGTCGTGCCGGCTGTCGCCACCACTGCGAAGACCCGCCGGCCGCTTCCCGAGCGAGCCTCGGCCTCGAGCGAGGCCTCGAGGGCATCGCCGGCCAGGCGGCCGGCCGCGTCCATCGGCACGCCCAGGATGTCGACGTCCATCGCCCCGGCCGCGCTCGACACCGAGGAGTGCGCCTCGGCGCTCGTGGCGACGACCCAGCGCGTCGGCTCGCCACCTCCGGCGGCGCGGGCGGCGTGGCGGGCGGCGTGGCGGGCGGCGTGGCGGGCGGCGTGGCGGGCGGCGACGAGGGCCGAGACGTTGGCGATCGTGCCCCCCTGCACGAAGACGCCGCCGGAGGTGGCCGGCAACCCGGCGAGCCCGGCCAGCCATTCGAGCGCCTCGTTCTCTGCGTGCACCGCGCCGGCGCCTTCGAGCCAGCTGCCGCCATAGATCGAGGACGCGCCCACTACGAGGTCGAACAGCATTGCGGCCGGCGTCGGGGCGCAAGGGATGAACGAGAAGTGCCGCGGGTGGTCGATCGAGATGCAGGCGGGCGCCAGCACCTCGGCGAAGACCTCGAGGGCGGCCCGGCCGCCGATCCCCTCGGGCGTGATCGTCCTCCCAGCCCGCTCGCTCAGCTCCTCTTCTGCCAGCGGGGCGTCGAGCGGCACCGGGCGAAGGCGCAGGCGCTGCTCGGCGTAGCCGACGACTGCGCGGGCAAGATCCTCGGTCTTTTCAGTCCAGTCATGCACGTGCCCTATCGTGCCCTTTGTGACGACCCCATCGGCGCTTCGGCGGAGCGGCCGCCTCGACAGCTTCGGCACCACGGTGTTCGCCGAGATGTCGGCGCTGGCGGCAACGACCGGTGCGGTCAACCTCGGCCAGGGCTTCCCGGACGAGGACGGCCCACCCGAGGTCCTCGAAGCAGCCGTCCGCGCCATCAGGGACGGCCACAACCAGTACCCGCCGGGGCGCGGCGTCCCCGAGCTCCTCGAGGCCGTGGCGGCACACCAGGAGCGCTTCTACGGGCTGCGCCTCGATGCCGGCTCGGAGGTGCTCGTCACCGCTGGCGCCACCGAGGCGATCGCCGCCTCGGTGCTCGGGCTGAGCGCGCCCGGCGACGAGGTCGTCACGTTCGAGCCGTACTACGACTCCTACGCCGCCACCATCGAGCTCGCCGGCGCCACTCGAAAGGTGGTTGCGCTCCGGCCACCGGCGTGGAACTTCGACCCCGACGAGCTGCGGCGAGCCGTCACGGCACGAACATCCCTGCTGCTGCTCAACTCGCCCCACAACCCGACCGGCAAGGTGTTCACGGCCGAGGAGCTGGCGCTCATCTCCGAGGTGTGCCGCGAGCGCGACGTCGTGGCCGTGACAGACGAGGTCTACGAGCACCTCGTCTTCGACGGCCGGCACCTCCCCCTCGCCGGCTTCCCGGAGATGAGCGAGCGCACCGTGACGATCTCGAGCGCCGGCAAGACATTCTCGACGACGGGCTGGAAGATCGGCTGGGCGACCGGACCGGCGGCGCTGCTCGAGCGGGTGCGCGCGGTGAAGCAGTTCCTCACGTTCGCGAGCGGGACGCCGTTCCAGCTCGCCGTCGCCACGGGGTTGAGGCTCCCCGACGACGCCTTCGAGGCGATCCGCTCCGGCCACCAGGCCGGGCGGGACCTCTTCTGCGACGGCCTCGAGCGCCTCGGCTGGCGGGTCCTGCGACCGCAGGCGACCTACTTCGCCACAGCCGACGTGAGTGCCTTCGGCTACCGCGACGGATGGTCATTCTGCCGGCATCTCGCTACCGACGCAAAGGTGGCGGCCATCCCGACCGAGGTCTTCTACGACGACAAGGAGGCCGGGCGACACCTTGTGCGCTTCGCCTTCTGCAAGCGGGCCGAAGTGATCGAGGAGGCGCTGGCGAGGCTCGCAGGGCTACGAGCAGAGGCGCGCGGCCCACGGGCGGACCGTGGCTGATGAGCTCACGTGTGCTCTCCCTCGCTTCGCGCACCCGGCTGTCAGCGCGTCACGGCGCCGGCCTGGCGCGCCGGCTGTCAGCCGGCGGCCTCGTCCATGAAGCGAGCCAGCTCGAGATCGCGCTCGGTAACGCCTCCGGCATCGTGTGAGGAGAGCCGCACCTCGACGGTGCTGTAGACGTTCGACCATTCGGGGTGGTGGTTGCGGCGCTCGGCGTGCACGGCGACGGCGGCCATGAAGCCGAAGGCCCGCGCGAAGTCGGCGAAGTGGAACGTCTTCAAGAGCGCCCGGCCGCCTTCTTCGGCTCGCCAACCGTCCAAGCGGGCCGTTTCGGCCTCGACAGCCTCGGGTGGCATCGGCACGGGACGTGACGGTTGATCGCTCATGAGCAATGAATTGTGCACGCGAGCGTGCGGTAGGTCACCACGAGCTCTCCGGTTGGATGAGCGTCGGTGTCGTCAGGTGGCGACGGTCTGCTCCGTGTCGTAGAGGTGCACACAGTCGTGCGCCGGCGTGCCGTCCGGCGCCACGGCCGGACGGTGCAGCACGGCATGGGTCGGCCGGAGCGTGACCGAGCTACGTCCCTCGCCGGCATCCACCGTTCGGGACACCGCCGCATCGACGATGAGGCTGTAGCCGCCGGAGTCGGAGGGCGCCGGAGGTGACAAGATGGCGACCTCGCTACGGACGGCGGCATTGCGCACCGATGTCATGCCCGCTCCCATGGTGAGATGATCGCCCTCCCAAGCCAGCTCAACGGCCACGCAATGGGGCCTGCCACCTGCTCCGACGGTGAGCAGGTAGCCGGAGTTGCCCCGGCGCTCGAGCTCGGCGTGCAGTTGCGCGAGCGGAACCTCGAGGGTCATGTCGCGAACACTACGCCCACCACGACGCACCTGACGCCGCGCATCGCGGCCGACCGTCAGCCGACAGAGGCGAGGATGCTGGCAGCTATCGTGAGCGGCGCCTCGAGCGGTCCGAAGTGGCCAATGTGGGGATGGCGCTCGAGGCGGGCGTTCGGCAGCACCTCGGCGAGCTGCACGCCGAGCAGCGCCGGCGTCCAGCCTTTCTCCGCCGTGCCGATCGCCACAACTGTCGGCGTCGTCACCTTCTCGAGCATGGAGAACGTGGGCTTGCCGGGAGCATCGAAGGTCGCCGCCTCGTATGCTGGCAGGCACTTCAGCTCGACCTCGCCGTTCTCGAGGTCCCGGAAGCCGTGCTCGACGTAGGCGGCGAGCGCGCCCGCCTGCAGGACGGCGAGCGGGGGCCTGCTCGCG
>JAKATT010000037.1 GCA_021818615.1 Actinomycetes bacterium
CGGAGCCCAGAACTACGGGCCGAAGTCGAAGCTGCTCCTCGACTTCTCCCACACCAGGGTCGTAGCCCTGGAGAAGGAGGGCATCACTCCGACGAACGACCTCGTAACCGGGTCCGGCTCGGGCATCGACCCGGACATCGCACCGGCGGACGCCTATGCACAGGCTCGGGCTGTGGCGAGGGCGAACCACCTCTCCGTCGGGCAGGTGGATGCTCTCATCAAGTCGCACGTCACCGATGCCTATTGGGGCTTCCTCGGTGCTCCCTACATCGACGTCCTTCAGCTCAACGAGGCGCTGGCGACGCTCACCGGGACCCGCTAGCCGTCGACGCCCATGTCGTGCGGGACCCGGCTGAGAACAAGTCACGCGGCCGGATTGCAAGCCAGGAGCTGAGCGAGCACCACCGCCTCCCAGCAGACCTGCATGGAGGAAGGCGGCCGCCGTTCGGCGAGGAGCAGCTGAGCCCTTTCTGCAGAGCCGGCGCAGGCCCCCTGCTCACTAGGCTGCCGGTCTCATGGGGCGATCGGCCGGCGCGGCGCGGCCGAGCGGCAGGGACGGCCTCCATGGCACTGATCTTCGACGATGCGCTCATCGACAGCTTCGGGTGGCGTTCGCTCTTCTGGCTGCAGGCAGGGCCAGTCGTCATCTCGACCTCGCCTCCTTTGGCGCCATACCCTTTGGCCTCTGGGCCTTCGTGAAGCTAGAGCGGCGGGCCGCCAAGGTGCTCCTCCCGCTCGAGCTCCTGGGACGCCGCAACTTCTCGCTCGCCATCTCGAACCAGCTCTTCGCCAACTTCGCCTAAATGGGAGGCTCCATCCTGACGCCGCTGCTCCTCGAACGGGTGTCCCACGACAGCGCGTCGGCTGCCGGGCTCACGATCGTCGCGAGGCCACTTGTCTTCGCCATCGTGGTGCCCCTTGCCGGCTACATGGCAGCGAGAACCGGAGATCGTCTTGCGGCAGTCGTCGGCTCGTTCCACGACGCGTACCTCGCGGGTGCCGTGGCCGGGGTCCTCGCAACCCTGAGTGCTGCCGGTCTGCTCAGCCGCAGGTCCGAGGCGGCGCAGGTGGAGCAGTTCGAGGCGCGTGAAGCTCCTGCTGGCAGCAAGCGCGAGCAGGCAGTCGCGCTCGCCGTCCTCACACGAGACGAGCCGGCGGGCGAATGACCGAGATCGAAGCCTGGCCGGGACGGCCTGCCCCCCTCGGCGCCCGCTACGACGGAGCCGGGACCAACTTCTCGCTCTTCTCCGAAGTCGCCGAGGGCGTCGAGCTCTGCCTGTTCGACGAAGACGGCCCCGAGACGCGCCGTGTCGCCCTCGAAGAGGTCGACGCGTTCTGCTGGCACGTCTACCTGCCGACCGTCTCGCCGGGCCAGCGCTACGGCTACCGAGTGCACGGCGAATGGGCACCGGAAAGGGGGCTCCGCTGCAACCCCGCCAAGCTCCTCCTCGATCCGTACGCGACGGCGATCGAAGGCGACGTCGACTGGGCACAAGCGTGCTTCTCGTACCGCTTCGAGGACGAGAACGCCCGCAACGACGAAGACTCTGCCGCGCACATACCGAAGTCGGTCGTGCACAACCCGTACTTCGACTGGGGCAACGACAGGCCGCCGGAGGTCCCCCGCCACGAGTCGATCATCTACGAGACGCACGTCAAGGGGTTCACGAAGCTCCACCCCGAGCTCCCCGAGACGCTCCGGGGCACCTACGCGGCCCTCGCCCATCCGGTCGCGACGGAATACCTCTCCTCGCTCGGCGTCACCGCCGTCGAGCTGCTGCCGGTCCACCAGTTCGTGCACGACGCACACCTCGTCGAGCGCGGCTCTCGCAACTACTGGGGGTACAACTCGATCGGCTTCTTTGCCCCGCACAACGGCTACTCGAGCTCCGGCCAGCTCGGCCAGCAGGTACAAGAGTTCAAGCAGATGGTGAAGAGCCTGCACGAGGTGGACATCGAGGTCATCCTCGACGTCGTCTACAACCACACCGCCGAAGGCGACCACCTCGGACCGACGTTGTCGTTCAAGGGCATCGACAACGCCGCCTACTACCGCCTCGTCCCGGAGGAGCCGAAGTTCTACTTCGACACAACGGGCACCGGGAACTCGCTGAACGTGCGCCACCCGCACACGCTGCAGCTCATCATGGACTCCCTCCGCTACTGGGTGACCGAGATGCACGTCGACGGGTTCCGCTTCGACCTCGCGGCGACGCTCGCCCGCCAGTTCCACGAGGTGGACCGGTTGGCAGCCTTCTTCGAGCTCATCCAACAGGACCCCGTCGTGAGCCGGGTGAAGCTCATCGCCGAGCCGTGGGATGTCGGGGAGGGCGGGTACCAGGTCGGCAACTTTCCACCGCTCTGGTCGGAGTGGAACGGCCGGTACCGCGACACCGTGCGCGACTTCTGGCGGGGCGAGCCGGCGACGGTGGGGGAATTCGCCTCGCGGCTCACGGGTAGCTCGGACCTCTACAGGGCAGACACGAGGAGCCCGTCGGCGAGCATCAACTTCGTGACAGCCCATGACGGCTTCACGCTCGCCGACCTCGTCAGCTACAACGAGAAGCACAACGAGGCAAACGGGGAGGGCAACGCCGACGGCGAGAGCCACAACCGCTCGTGGAACTGCGGGGCCGAGGGGCCGACCGCCGACGCCCAGGTGAACGCCCGCCGCCGCCGCCAGCAGCGAAACTTCCTCGCCACCTTGTTGCTCTCCCAGGGCATCCCGATGCTGCTCGGCGGCGACGAGCTCGGTCGCACGCAGCAGGGGAACAACAACGCCTACTGCCAGGACAACGCGGTCTCGTGGTTCAACTGGGCGAACGTCGACGACGACCTCCTCGCCTTCACCCGCATGCTGATCCGGCTACGGCGGGAGCACCCGGCCTTCCGCAGGCGGAGATGGTTCCTCGGGCGGCCGATCCGCGGCTCGCTCGACCTCAGATGGTTCCGGCCGGATGGCGGGGAGATGAACGACGAGGACTGGGAGACCCCCTTCGCAAGGGCGATCGGCACCTTCGTGAACGGTCAGGCGATGGCGGAGCGCGACGCCAGGGGTCACCAGATCACAGACGACTCCTTCGCCCTCCTCTTCAATGCCGGCGAAGACAGGATCGACTGGCAGCTGCCCCCCGGCCTCGCGGCGACCTGGGAGGAGGTCTGCAGGACGGCGCCACCCGAGGACGAGACCGGCGCCGGCGATCCGGCTGGCCTCGTCGTCGTGCCCGGGCGATCGCTGCTCGTGCTACGTAAGGCGGGATGAGCGAGGGCTAGAGCGAGTCAGTCGAACCCCTGCCGCAAACCCGGCTCCGGGCCTCACTACGGTTGGCGCGTGCCGACACGACCCCAACACCGTGCCCATGTCGTCCGGCGACGCCACACCGGTGCCGTCCTCACCGCCAGCGCGCTGCTCATCGTCGTCGCCGTGGCCGTCGCGCTCCTCGTCACCCGCGCCGGGGGACATAAGACAGCCAGCGGAGGCAGCCAGCGCGACCACCACCACCGCAGCCACTCGGCGGCACCCGACCGCTGCCCGCTCACCGATCTGCGACCGCCCACAGGCAAGGTGCCCGACCGCCCGGCCCTCGCCGTAAAGATCGGCAACGAACCCGTCGGCGCCCGTCCTCAGAGCGGGCTGAACGAGGCGGACATCGTCTACGACACGCCGGCGGAGGGGTTCATCATGCGCTACATAGCCGTCTACCAGTGCACCGCTGCCTCGGCGGTCGGGCCCACCCGCTCGGTCAGATGGGTCGACTGGCACATCCTCGCGAACTTCACCGGACGACCGATCCTCGCCTTCGCCGGCGGCATCAATCCAGACGTGAGCGTGGTGAGTGCGCTCCCGTGGCTGCGGACGGCCGACCTCCTCGGCGCACAGTACGGGGCGGGCTACCGGACGACCAACAGGGTGCCACCGGACAACCTCTACACGAGCACGTCCACCCTGTGGGGGCTCTTCAAGGGCGGCGCCCCCCCACGGCCCGTCTTCCAGTACTCGAGCGCCAAGCCCAGCGGAGCGACGCCGGTCAGCAAGCTGGCCATCGACTTCTCCGCCGGCACGGACGCCGAGTGGACCTGGGACGCGGCGGCCGGGCAGTTCCTCCACAGCTACTCGGGCGTCCCCGACATCGATGCGCTGACCGGCAAGCAGGTGAGCACGACGAACATCGTCGTCCAGGTCGTGCACTACCGCTACGGGCCCTACCCCGAGAGCCCTGGCAGCACGGGCGACGTCGAGTCGCAGGTGACCGGCAGCGGCCGCGGCTGGGTGCTCCGCAACGGCGTCGAGATCCCGGTGACCTGGCACCGCCCGGCAGCCGCTGACGCGACCACCTTCACGGACGCCGCAGGTCACGCTGTCCTGCTCGCCCCCGGGCGTACCTGGGTGGAGATCGTGCTCGACACGATCGCCAACAGCCCCGGATCGATCACTTTCACACCCTGAGTGCGTCCTCGGCTCCGGGGCCTGCCCCGACGTCATGTGCCGATGCCCGACCGGCCGCCGCGACTTCAGCTCCACCGGAGGGGGCTCGGGGCGACCGAGGACCAGTATGCGGTGCTGCGCGACTGGGTGGCCGAGCTGGCCAGTCCAGGCTGCCGCCTGCTCGACGTCGGGGCAGGTGACGGCGACGACGGGTACGCGGCCCTCCTCAGGCCGCTCGTCGCCGAGGTGGTCGGCGTCGACCCGGATCCCGGGATCCGGCGCAACGTGCTGCTCGACCGCCGTTACGAGATGCCCGTCGAGCGTTTCGCAGCCGACAGGCTCGAGGAGCCCTTCGAGCTCGCCGTCGCCGTCTACGTCGCCGAGCACGTCTCGCACCCGGCAGCCTTTCTCGGATCGGTGCGGGCGTGCCTTCGGCCCGGCGGCTCGCTCATCCTCGTCACACCGAACCTGTGGCACTACTTCGGCCTGGCCGCCAAGTCGACGATGGCCCTCGGGCTCGACGACGCCCTGTTGAGGTTCGCCCGGGCATCACACCCCGGCCACGCGCACGTCGCCCACTTCCGGGTCGCCTACAAGATGAACTCGGGCGCGGCGCTCGAGCGGGAG
>JAKATT010000103.1 GCA_021818615.1 Actinomycetes bacterium
GGCGCCTTCTCGCTGTGCGGTAGCGCTCGGTCGCCGCTCTCACCGCCTCCACCTCGTCGAGGGGAAGCATCACGACATGGGTCCGGCTGTGCTCGGAGTAGCTGAGCACCACCGATTCGTGCAGCGCTCCTTCGCTCGTGCACCGGCAGTTCGCCTTGCCGCACCGGCGGCGCTGGGTGACCACCGTTCCCCGAATCGTCTCGGGCACTTGTGGGTGCCGAGAACCCCGTCCGCCCAGCTCATGTAAGGGACAGCTGACCGGTGGATCCACCACTCGGCAGTGGTCCCAGGGTTGCATGGACATCCCGGCTGGTTCGGGGGTGGTGTAGAGAAGAGCTCTGAGGGTGGTGCGCGCGCCAGGCCTCGTTCGCCTGATCGCCACCTCGACCTGGCCACGGATGACCCGGATGAGGGAAGTGGCTGGAGCCAGCGAGCTCCGGGCCGTTTGCAGCACATGAGTGGGAGCCGAGCCAGGCGCCCGTGGGACCGTGGCCGAAGTGATCCTGCCGGTTGTAAAGGGAGACGAGCAGGAGGAACAGATGGAGCGACGGATCTGCGGCATCGACTTGGGCATCGCGTCGGAGCACACCTGCCGGGTGCTCGCGGGCGACGGGAACGTGATCGCGAAGTGCAAGGCGGTGCCAACCGCCGAGAGCCTCGCCGCACTCGAGGAGGTGGCACTGCGCGGCGCGCCGGCGGGGACCCAGCTCGAGGTGGTGATGGAGCCGACCGGACCGGCGTGGCTGCCGATCGCGGTGTTCTTCTCCTCGCGCGGCCACAAGGTCTTCCGGGTCTCGTCGCAGAAGGCCGCCGACTTGCGGCGGTTCTTCTCCCGGCACGCAAAGTCCGACGGCATCGACGCGGATGCGCTCGCCCGCCTCGCCCTCGTTGCCCAAGACAGCCTGCGCCCGCTCGAGCTGCCCGGGGGCGCCCGGGCGGCCCTCGACCGTCGTGTCCGGGCCACCGACCGCCTCACGCGCGAGGCCGCGCTCCACAAGGTGCGGATCAAAGACCTCGTCCGCCAGCTCCTGCCGGTGAGCCCGCTGCATGGCGACCTCACCAAGGCCGACCTCGCCCTGCTCGAGGGGTTCGCAGACCCTCACGCACTGCTTCGAGCCGGCCGAACGCGCCTTGCACGCGTGATCACCCGAGCCTCGAACAACCAACTCGGCGCGGCGCGCGCCGAGGAGTGGATCGCCGCAGCAAAGGCAGCGCTCGAGCTCTACGGCGACCACGAAGCCGTCGCTTTTGCCGAGCTCGCCGCGGAGGTGGCAACTGAAGTCCGCCTCTTCGTGCCATCGACGCTGAGCTCGCTCTCCATGCGGCGGCCCGCGAACAGGCCTACACCATGGTCGACCCGAGCGCGCTCGCCCGCAGTCTGCCAGGCCTGAAGACCGTCGGCGGTCCCGCTCTCGTCGCCGCAATGGGCAGGCCGGCTCGCTTCCGCAACGCGGCCGCATTCCGCTCCTTCACCGGCCTCGCGCCAAAGGCGTCCGAGACCGGCAACACCGACCGCAAGGGCCAGCCGATCTCGAAGGCCGGTTCCTCGTTGCTGCGCACGACGCTCGTGCGGGCCGCGGACACCGCGCGCAGGCAGGATCCGCAGCTCGCGAAGCTCTACTTCGACCAGATGGTGACCCGCGGCAAGTCGCACCTCGGCGCGATCTGCGTCGTCGCCGCGGAGCTCGCGGAGCGGGCGTTCGTCGTCATGCGCCGGGGCACCCCCTACGTCGTCCGCGACGTCGACGGCCGCCCGGTGACCTCCGAGGAGGCGAAGGCGCTCATCGCCGAACACTTCACCGTCTCGCCAGAGATCCGCGCCCGCCGCCGCAGCGCGAAGGTGGGGAAGGCCCCTCACAAAGCGCTCGTGGCGCACGTGCTCGAGGCACAAGGTCACAGGCCCGAAGGCGCGGACAGGACGAGGCGACCTTCCCCGACGTCCACTCCAGCCGTTCACCCGACTCCCGTCAAGAGGACCGCTTGACAGCGCGTCGTCCATAGGGAATCAGGCGACCATCCGGTATTCGTGGATGAGGCCGCCCAAAGAGCGTGCCTGACCTGCATCGGGCACTGGCGGAATGGAGCCTCGAGCCCGAGGATCCGCTCTCGTGCCTGGCGCTCCCTCGACCGCTCTCCGATAGGGACGAGGCGATGGTGCACATGCGGGCGTCGGGCGCGGGACTCACCGCGATCGCTCGACACTTCGGCATCTCTCGGAGCCGCGTCAGGCAGATCCTCGACCGTGCCGGGCAGACCTCCGCTTGATCGGGGCCTCCCATGACCGGCCACCCCACCTCTCTCCAGCTTTGGCCCACGTAGGCTCCGGTCGTGACAGCTCGCAAGGGAGGCGACATCCAGATCGCGATCGCCGGAAGCTGCCTCGATGAGGTCCGCATGCGCCAGACCCGGACGGACATGGCCGGCACGTTGTCCACTCTCTCCTTCCCGGCCCATCGTCACCGGGCTTCGGTCGAGGCGGACCACCTCATCGTGTCGACGCAGGCGGCGACGGTGGTCCAGCTCTTCGCCGAGGGCGTTCTGGTGCCGATCGGCGGCCCTGCCGTGACGGTGCAGATCGGCGGCCAAAAGCTCGGACCGTGCCTGCTCGAGGCGGTCGAGACCGACGGTGCGAGCCCCCTGGACACCAGGATCGTCCTGCGCTTCCGGCATGAGGGTGGCCCATGATCGAGCGGGCGTTCGTCCATGTCGGAGGGCCGCCCGGTTCGGGGAAGACGACGTTCATCGAGGCGATGCTCGCTGGAGCCGACGCCTTGGCCCTGGTGGCACGCTGCCTGCGGGACGACACGCTCGCTCAGGCCCGGGAGAGCACGCCCCGGGCCCATCCCGAGCTTCGCCGCTACCGCCAGGCGGGTGCGGCGGGTGTCGCGGCGTACACCTTCCCGGGCCAGCAGAGCGGCACCGACGACTTCTTCATGACGAACCTGATGATGAACTACTCCCAGGCCGTTGTCGTCGAGGGGGACAGCCCTCTCGACTATGTGGACCTCCGCGTCTTCGTTGCGCCCGCCCCAGCCCGCACCGAGCACCTCTTCGTCCGGCGCCGACGATCCCCTGGCGAGGCTGCGGGCGGCGCTGCTCTCCACCGCCTTTTCTCCGATCCGGGCGGCCTCGCAGAGATCTTCGCCCGGGTAGGCAGCGAGCCGCTGGCCGAGCTTGCTCGCAACAACCCCGCGCTGGTCGAGAAGATGCGCGCCATCCTTCGTGAAGTCAGTACCGAGCCGGCAAGCGTCTTCCCACAGGGCTCCGAGGAGCACTGGAGCGTCGCCGACGCCTACGCCGGCATCGAGCACGCCGGGCTCGTGGTCGTCAACTTCCGCCACGGTGCCAACCGCCAGGCTGCCGAAGCTCTCGTCGCCGACGTGGTCCGGCTGCGCAAGGACAAAGAGCTTGCCGCCGATATCCTGGGCATCAGAGGCAACCGGATACCTGTCACGGCGGTGGTGGCCGACCTGGCCGATCCGAAGGACCCTGGGCGGAAGAAGGCCATCGCTCGAACTCAGCGGACGATCCGGTCCAGATCGTCGTAGCACCCACGGACGCTCCCGCCGCCATCCCGGGCGAGGTCAGGCGTGATGGGCGTCGCCCGGCCGGCGCGGACGTGGTGCAGAACGTGCGACCGCCCGGCGAGGTGGACGGAGCACCGAAGAGTCTCAGGCGGTGCGCCTGGTGGTCGGCGTGTCGGTGGCGGTGAGGGCGATGCGCCGGCCATCGACGACGGCGTTGATCTCGAGGTGCCCCCCGAGGGCTTCGACGTACGCGGCCAACGTCGAGAGCAGCATGTCGCCCTCGCGCTCGATCCGAGAGATCGTCGACTGGGGTCGCTGCATCGTGCGGGACAGCTCCACCTGGGTGAGCTGGCGCACCCGGCGCAGCTCACCCAGGGCGTCGCGGACTTGCTCTGCGACGACCTTGGCCCGTTCGCGCTCCACCCGCTCCCGGCGAGCCGGGTCGACCATCACTTCTGCCTCGAGCTCCTCGAAGCGCTTCATTGCTCGTTCCTCCTCGTCTTCTCGATGTGCTCGGCGTAGAGCCGCTCTGCTTCGGGGATGGCCTGGCGGTACCACGACTGCCACTGGCCGGCCTTGTTGCCGCCGGTCAGCAGTACCGCCCGGCGGTCGGGGTCGAACACGAACAGCACCCGCAGGTGCGCCCGGCCTACCGAGGCGCGCAGCTCCTTCAAGTTGGCCAGCCTGCTTCCCTGGATGGTGTCGACAGTCGGGCGCCCAAGAACCGGTCCGTGGTCTCGGAGCATGGCGATGCGCGCCGTCAACGCGTCCTGATGGTCCGCGGCGAGGCCGTTCCACCACTGTTCGAACGCCTCGGTGACGAGTACCTCCCACGACACCAGCGGAGTATACCGCGAGCAGGTTATACTGTCAACGAGATAGCAGGTCAGCCGAAGAGGGGCGGGGAACGCTACGGCACCAGCGACAGGAAACGGGGTACGGGATGGGTGTTCACATGCCGAAACTAGAAGCCGTAGCGGTGAACCGTCTACTTGCCGCCGCGTCGGCTGAGCTGGATCCACGGCCCTTCGATCACCACGTCCCGGTTCGAACACGGTAACCCTGGGACTGCCACGAAAGTCCAGTTCAGATCATTGGTGCTCAGCTCGGCACTGCTTCTCGGCCCAGATTTGTCCATCCTTTGAGCCTGTTGCACGAACCCCCGACCGATCTGCGAAGTCCCTGGTAGCGCGCGCGTGAGATCCACCACCTGAACCGAAAATACTTGCGTGAGTCGTGCAGTGACTCGGGCGCGCGCTTCTGGGGTGCGGGGCGGAGCCCCGTTCGGGCCGGCGGCCCGAGGTCTCACATCGTGACGCTCAGGCTGCGGGGCGCAGCGTTACTTCGTGGCCGAGCGCGATGAGCTGGCGGACGAGGTCGTGCGTGCGGCGATCCTTGTCGATACG
>JAKATT010000039.1:0-1886 GCA_021818615.1 Actinomycetes bacterium
GGCTGTGGCGCCAGAGCCAGTGCAGCCGCTGCTCGGCCACGCTCTCGGCTTTCGAGCCGAGGATCGTGTCGAGGCAGCGACGGAGCGGCGCACCACCAGGTCGCGTGGCGCCGCGACCGCCTCGCGATAGGTAGTCGCACAAAGACGGAGCGGTGACGAGCCTGCGGGTGAGAAAGTCGCTGACAAGCTCCTCGACCTCTTCGTCACCCTGTATAGCTGCGAGGTCGACGAGCGTTCTCAATGGACCGGTGCAAGGGACGCCGAAGCGGGTAGTCAGTTCTTCGTCTGGGAGCGAGCGGCACGAGTGTGCCAGTACGCCGTCCCGCCGCGCCCTCCTCCCGCCGCGTCGCACGGACACCTCTATGGTGCCCCCCTTCGACTGGACCTCACCTCTGAGGAGCCTGGCGGCGGCCTGATGACTGAGCACTGCGCCCGACCCTGTGAGCGTCGCCGCCATCGCCGCTTGCAACCAGCTGCGTGGAGCACCTGGTAGGCGGTAGAGACCCCGGGTCTGTCGGATGAGCTGACCGTGCGCCACGAGGCAGCGCAGCCGCGACTTCGACACGCCGAGCACCTTGAGGTCGGTGTGCGTGACGAGGCCGTGCTGGGTACGAGCCCTGCGATCGATCGCAGCCATCAGCTCTCGAGATGTGCGCGCTGTGCGCCTCCCGGCTCCCGACAGTGTGCTCGGTTCTTCGGACACGGCTCCAGAGTGCCACGAGGGTGTCGCACGGCCACGAGGGTGTCGCACGGCCACGAGGGTGTCGCACGGCCACGAGGGCCCCTGTGCCTCGGCGACGACGGGCGCGGCGTCTAGGCCGGGCGTGGTCGACCGCAGGGTCGTAGGCGGGCTCCCCCGGTCGGCCACCGAACGCCGGTAGGTGTCGCGCCGGAATGGCTGGACGACGGGCGCGGCGTCTAGGAACGGTGTGGGGGACGAGCGGAGGCAAGGGTCTCCGGGCAGGACAGGCGGCAAGGGCCTCCGGGCAGGACAGGCGGCAAGGGCCTCCGGGCAGGGCAGGCGGCAAGGGCCTCCGGGCAGGGCAGGCGGCACGGCCACTTCGTACACTGGGCGCGCCGCCCGACCAAGGAGCGCCTCCCATGCAGACCCGACTGACCCACCTCCTCGGGATCGAGCACCCCGTGATGCTTGCAGGCATGGGTGGGGTCTCTTACGCCCCTCTCGTCGCCGCCGTGTCCCAAGCCGGCGGGTTCGGCTGCCTCGGCGCCTCCACGATGAGCCCGGACCGGATGGTGGACGAGATTCGCCAGGTGAAGGCGGTGACGGACAGGCCCTTTGGTGTTGACCTGCTCACCGCCATGCCCGGAGGTCTCGAGGACCAGGTCAAGTTGCTGATCGACGAGGGGGCCAAGGTGTTCGTCGCCGGCCTCGGGGTGCCGGCTGCAGTCGTCGAGCTATGCCATGATGCCGGCGTCTTGGTGGTGAGCATGTGCGGCAAGGTCGACCACGCCCGCAAGGCGGTCGCTGCCGGCTGCGACCTCGTCGTGGCGCAGGGGACCGAGGCAGGCGGCCACACCGGGCAGGTGGCCACGATGCCGCTCGTCCCCCAGGTCGTCGACGCGGTCGGGGACAAGGTCCCGGTAGTAGCGGCGGGTGGCATCTTCGATGGCAGGGGGCTTGCGGCTGCCCTCGCCCTCGGTGCCGACGGCGTTTGGGTCGGCACTCGGTTTATCGCCACGCCCGAGGCCCGAGCAGTCCGCGGGTACAAGGAGGCCCTGCTCGCGACGGGAGAGGACGGGACGGTCGTCAGCCGGGCGTACTCCGGCAAGACGATGCGAGTCGTTCGGAACGAGTACACCGCCTACTTCGAACAGCACCCCGACGAGCTGCAGCCGTTCCCCGTGCAGCTCGGACGCTCCAGCGG
>JAKATT010000039.1:2218-4915 GCA_021818615.1 Actinomycetes bacterium
CACCACGAGATGAGCGGCGCCCTCGACCCTGAACGGGTCCCAGTCGTCGTGGCGGCAGGCCAGTGCGAGAGCAGGGACCACTCGCTCGAGCCCCTCGAGCTGGCCGTGCTTGCCGCCTCCGAGGCTCTCGATTCCGCGCCGGGGCTTCGTCGGGCGATTGAGCGGGTCACCATGGTCAACGTGCTCGCCCGGCGCGGCGGCGACCGTCCCGCCGCCGACGCGGCTGCCCGCCTCGGCCTCGGCGGGGCGGCCACCGAGACCACCACCATAGGCGGGAGCACGCCGCAGCTGCTCGTCGAGCGCGCGGCAGGCCAGATCGCCGCAGGCGAGCTGTCAGCGACGCTCGTGGTCGGCGCCGACAGCGTGCGCTCAGGCCGGCTGAGGGTCGCCGGCAGAGCAGTCGACGCGGGTACCGGCGGATCTGCGGGAGAGGCCGGCCCACCTGACGAGGTTTACGGCACCTATCGCCAGGACCTGTCGGACGGCGAGCGAGCGGCGGGCCTCCTCACCCCGCTTTGCGTCTACCCGCTCTTCGAGAGCGTGCTGGCGAAGCGCTCCGGGCGGACGCCGGCGGAGCAGCGAGGTGAGATCGGGAGGCTGCTTGCCCTGTTCAGCGAAGTGGCTGCCGGCAACCCTCACGCGTGGTTTCGGGAGCGGTTGAGCGCCGAGCAGATCGCGACCCCCTCGGCGGACAACCGCCTCGTGGCCGAGCCGTACACCAAGCGCATGGTCGCCTTCCTGGGCGGCGCCCAGGCTGCCGCGCTCGTCGTCACCTCCCTCGCCGTCGCCCGCCGCCTCGGGCTCGAAGGGGGCGCGATGTTCGTCTGGGCTGCGGCAAGCGCCGAGGACGTCTGGTACCCGGTCGAGCGCCCCGACCTCGGCCGGGCTGCGGGTCTCGAGCTGGCGCTCGAGGCGGCCCTCGGGGCGGCCGGAACGAGCACGGACGAGGTCTCTTTCTTCGACCTGTACTCGTGCTTTCCGAGCGCCGTGCAGATCGCAGCGGCTGCGATCGGGCTCGAAGCGTCCGACGCCCGCCCGCTCACGGTGACCGGCGGCCTCCCGTACTTCGGCGGCCCGGGCAACAATTACTCGACCCACGCGATCGCCTCGATGCTCGTGGCCATGCGTGAGGCGTCCGAGCCGAGCATCGGGCTCGTCACAGCGGTGAGCTGGTACCTGACGAAACACACCGTGGGCATCTATGCAACCGAGCCGCCCCGCTCGGGCCCCTTTCGCACAGCTCGGGCGGCAAGGGCAGCGGCCAGGCTGCAGACACGCCAAGAGGCGCTGCTCGAGACGGCGCTTTCTCGTGTCTCGACCGCGTTCCCGCTGCTCGATCGAGCCACCGCCACGGTCGACGCTTCGACGGTTCTCTACGACAGGGAGGGTGTGCCCACCGCCGCGCCCGTCATCGCCACTCTCGGCGACGGCCGCCGGGTTGCCGCCGCCGCGGCGGACGGCGAAGCTTCCGCCGTGGCAGGAAGCTTCCTCAATGGCGCCCGCGTCCGGCTCGAGCCTGGCGCAGGCCCGGCGAGCGCACCTACATACCACATCGAGACGAAGGAGTGAACGACGCCATGTCCGACCAGGCAGCGGAAACGACGCCCCCCGAACCCGTCGTCCGGGAGCGACATGGCCGAGTCGAGCTCGTGAGGATCAACCGCGAGGCAGCTCGCAACGCCATCGACGGGCCGACGACGAGAGCGCTCGACAGCACCTTCGACGAGCTCACCGAGGATCAGGATGTCTGGGCGGTCGTCCTCACCGGCACGGGCGAGCGAGCGTTCTCTGCGGGGATGGACCTGAAGGCGTTCGTGTCCGGAGATGCCGGTATCAGGTCCTCGGAGAACGGATTCGCCGGCCTCACCCGGCGCCACTTCCCGAAGCCGCTCATCGCGGCGGTGAACGGGGCTGCTCTCGCGGGTGGCTGCGAGCTGGTGCTTTCCTGCGATCTCGTGGTGGCTGCAGAGCACGCCACCTTCGGCATCCCTGAGGTGAAGCGGGGACTCGCTGCTGCCGCCGGTGGCCTCATCCGCCTCCACAGGCGCATCCCGCTCTCGATCGCGCTCGAGCTGGCGCTCACGGGGGAGCCGATCGACGCCCGGCGTGCTCAGGTCCTGGGCCTTGTGAACAGGGTTGTGGCAGCTGACCAGGTGGTGGAAAGCGCTCTCGAGCTGGCCGAGAAGATCTGCGCCAACGCGCCGCTCGCCGTCAGGGTCTCGAAGGAGATCATGATGCGCTCGCTCGATCTGCCCGAGCACGAGGCGTGGAAGATGAACGACGAGAAGATCGTGCCGGTCTTCACGAGCAAGGATGCCATCGAAGGGGCGACCGCATTTGCCGAGAAGCGGCCACCAAGGTGGGAGGGCGCATAACCTGCTGGTGCTTCGCCCTGGCGCCGCTGCCCGTGGCGCCTCGGAAACCGCCTAACCTTGTGGGTGTCCTCAGAAAGGGGGCCAGGTGTTTCCGGCTGACATCATCGGACCAGATCTCATCATCATCATCGTCGTTGCGGTGATCGTCCTGCTCTTCGGCGGCAGCAAGCTGCCGAGGCTCGCCCGTGGGCTCGGCAGCGCCTCTCACGAGTTCAAGAAGGGCCTCGCCGAGGGCGACGCCGAGCAGCAGAACGGGTCACAGGCCGCAGCGGTACCACCCCAGCAGGCACCAGCGGCTCCGATCTCGCCGCCCGCTCCGCCG
>JAKATT010000026.1 GCA_021818615.1 Actinomycetes bacterium
GGCAAGGGGTCCTGCGGTCGATAGTTGGGTTTTTCCTCTATTGCGGCAACTTTTCGCTACCCGTATCAATGACGCAGAGCGCCGTTCGACTGAAAGGGGGCCGTATGGCCAACCTGCTTTGGTTGCAGGGAGGTGCCTGTTCGGGCAACACGATGTCGCTTCTCGACGCCGAGGAGCCGACGGCGTGCGACTTGGTGACCGACTTCGGCATCAACATCCTGTGGCATCCATCCCTTGCGATGGAGATGGGGGAGAACTGCCAGAAGATCCTTCGCAGCTGCGTGTCAGGCGAGATCCCCCTCGACATCTTCGTCTTCGAGGGGAGCGTCATCCTCGGCCCGGGGGGCACGGGCCTGTACAACAGCTTCGCCGATCGCCCGATGAAGGACTGGGTCAGCGACCTGGCGGCGAGAGCCACCTTCGTTGTCGCCATCGGAGACTGCGCGACCTACGGGGGGATCCCCGCCATGGCTCCGAACCCGTCCGACTCGGTCGGCCTGCAGTTCCTGAAGCGCGACAAGGGCGGCTTCCTCGGTGCCGACTTCGTCTCGAAGAGCGGCCTGCCGGTCATCAACATCCCGGGCTGTCCTGCTCATCCCGACTGGGTGAGCCAGATCCTCGTGGCGGTTGGCACGGGCCGGGCAGGCGACATCGCCCTCGACGAGCTCCACCGCCCTCAGACCTTCTTCTCGACGTTCACACAGACGGGCTGCACCCGCAACATGCACTTCGCGTACAAGGTGTCATCAACCGAGTTCGGCCAGCGCAAGGGCTGCCTCTTCTACGACCTCGGTTGCCGTGGGCCGATGACCCACTCCCCGTGCAACCGCGTCCTTTGGAACCGTCAGTCGTCGAAGACCCGTGCGGGTATGCCCTGCCTCGGTTGCACCGAGCCTGAGTTCCCCTTCTATGACCTCGCGCCTGGCACGCTGTTCAAGACCCAGACGGTGATGGGTATTCCCAAAGACCTGCCGCCGGGCACCGACAAGAAGCGCTACGTCGCGTTCTCCGCAGCCGGCAAGGCCGCCGCGCCCGAATGGATCGAAAGGGACATGTTCCTCGTCTGAGGGACTCGAGGAGGGAAACGAACAGTGACCACTCAAACTCTCAACATCGCGCCGGTGGGGCAGGTCGAAGGCGATCTCGACATCCGCGTGGAGGTGACCGACGGGACCGTCACGCGGGCGTGGGCGTCCGGCGCCATGTTTCGCGGCTTCGAGATCATCCTCCGCGGAAAAGATCCTCAGGCCGGCCTGGTGGTGACACCACGCGCCTGCGGGATCTGCGGCGCTTCACACCTGACTTGCGCCGCCTACGCCCTCGACGTCGCATGGAAGACGGAGGTTCCGCCCAACGCGACGCTCCTGCGCAACGTTGGCCAGCTGTGCGAGACCATCCAGTCGATCCCCCGGTGGGGATACGGGATCTACCTGCTGCACATGACCAACAAGAAGTACTCCCGCAGCCCGCTGTACGCGGAGGCGGTGCGACGGTGGGCACCCTTTGTGGGGTCCTCCTACGAGCTCGGCGTGACCTTGTCGGGCAAGCCGGTCGAGGCTTACGCGATCTTCGGCGGGCAGTGGCCGCACTCGAGCTACATGGTGCCCGGCGGCGTCATGTGCGCTCCCACCCTGTCCGACCTCACACGGGCCCGGGCCGCTATCGACGTGTGGCTGCACGACTGGCTGGAGGCGTCGTGGCTCGGTTGCGAGATCGGTCGCTATCTCGAGATCAAGTCGTTGGCCGACTTCGAGACGTGGATGGACGAGAAGGAGAGCCACTACAACTCCGACCTGGGACTGTTCTATCGCATGTCCATGGAGGAGGGTGCGCCTGCGCACTTCGGTGCGGGGCTCGGTCGTTTCCTCACCTATGGCTACATTCCCGACGCCGAGCTGTACGGCCGTCCCACCGTCGAGAAGCGCGCCGCCGCCGTTCACTTCCGCAGCGGCATCTACGACGGGAGCGACTGGAGGGATTTCGACCAGGCGAGCGTTGCCGAGCACGTAGCCCGCTCCTGGTACGAGGGCTCGGCTGCCCTGCATCCCTGGTCGGGGGAGACCAAGCCTGTCGCACCCGCGGGCGCTGGTATCGAGCACATAGACGTGGAGGGCAAGTACTCCTTCGCGAAGGCGCCCCGATACGACGGCGGCAACTACGAGGTGGGGACCGCGGCGCGCGCCGTCATAGCGGCTCGGCCCGGGGCGCTCGCCCACCAGGACTTCGATCCGTTCATGTTCGACGTCTTCCAGCGGTTCGGGCCGAGCGCGATGTGGCGCTCTTGGACTCGTTTCCACGAGGGGGCGAAGTACTACAACAAGATCGTCCAGCTTCTCGACGCGGTCGACCTGAACGAGCCGTTCTACATCAAGCCGAAGGAGATCGACGGCGAGGGCTGGGGGGCGACCGAGGCCTCCCGCGGTGCCCTCGCCCACTGGATCAAGGTGAAGGACGGAAAGATCGAGAACTACCAGATCGTCTCGCCGACCACGTGGAACGTGAGCCCACGGGATGCCGAGGGCAAGCCCGGAGCGATCGAGGCCGCCCTCGAGGGGGCTCCGATAGAAGACGCGACCGATCCGATCGAGGTCGGCCAGATCTGCCGCTCCTTCGACTCCTGCCTCGTTTGCACCGTGCACGTGCACGACGGCAAGACGCAACAGGAGCTCTCCCGCTTCGAGCTTCTCTGAGGCCTCAGACCTGTGGATGCCTGCGTCGTCGTCGGCTGCGGGAACCGTCTGCGGGGTGACGACGGCGTGGGCGTCCATGTCATCGAACGGCTCCGACGTGTGGAACTGCCGGAGAACGTCCAGCTCGTGGATGCGGGCACCGGCGGGATGGACGTGTTTTTTCTGTTGGCCGGGATGTCGCGGGCGATCATCGTCGACGCGGTCCGCTCCGGGGCGCCGCCGGGCACCGTCTTCCGAGTGCCGGCGGAGGAGCTGGCCGAGCTTCCTGCACCGGCCGCCGACCTGCACTCGTTTCGTTGGGACCATGCGATCGCCCTCGGCCGGGTGCTGCTGAAGGATCGGCTCCCCAAGACCATCGAGGCCTATCTGGTCGAGGTGTCGTCCACGGACGTCGGCATCGGGCTTTCCAAGGCAACGAGCGCCGGCGCCGACAAGGTGATCGCCGCCATCTGCGAAGACCTCCGGCGCCGGCATCACGATGCCCAGGGTCACGACGGTCGGGAGGGCGCCGGGAGGCAGGCCAGCTAGCCGGGTGCCCCGTGCCGCCGGCTGTCGCCACCGGACGTCGCCGGGCTCTGGCGCAAAGGGGTGGTGCCCGGCGCGTGGTGGCTGGCTCAGCCGGTGAAGCCGCGGGCGACCGTGTAGCGCCTGAGCATGCGCCCGAGCTGCTCGCGCTCATCGGCTATGACGGTGATCCACCGGCGGAGCGCCGTCTCGCCCTCGGCTGTCAAGATGTACACCCGCCGGGACGGCCCGGCGGTCGAGGCTGCCTCGAAGGACTCGATGAGCCCGTCACCTTCGAGCATGCCCAGGGACCGGTAGACCGACGGGGCGTCCACCTCGCCGAAGCCGAGCCGGCCGAGCAGGCTCACCATGCTGTACCCATGGCGCGGTTCGTCGACCAGCAGCAGCAGGATCCCCGGGTACAGGAAGTTGCGGGGCGGGCAAAGCTCGAAATGGCAGCGGCCCGGGGCAGCGCTCGGGGAGACGGCGCTCACAGCGCCCCCCGGACCGGCTGCTGGTCGAGCTCGCGCCGCGCTGCCTCCGCAGCCTGCCCCAGGGCAGCGCGCGCCTCGTCCATCAGCTCGAGAGTCGCCGGGTTGCCGAGCGAGTACCACACGCTGCTCCCCGACCTCGCCCGCCGGAGGAGGCCGGCCTGGGCCAATAAAAGGAGGTGCTTCGATGCGTTGGGGACCGTGGTCTGCACTGCTCTGGCCAGGTCGCCGACGGTGCGTTCCTCGCCGTCAGCGAGGCTCTGGATCAGCCGAAGGCGAGTGGGGTCGCCAAGGACACGGAACCACGCAGCGACCTTCTCGGCGACGACGTTCGTGTAGAGCGTCACGCCCGAGATTCTGTAGGGTCCCGGCACAGCCGTCAACTAGTTGCATGATCGGTTGATTGATCTAGGAGTTGACGGCTACATGGCCGGCAGGGGAGCTGACGAATCTCACAAACGACGCGCCGGCGGGCGAAAGGCGCCGTCGTTCCTGGTAGACGAGATACCACATCCTGTGTATCGGCAAGCCTGGGAGGTCGATCAGCTGCACCCGACCTGCCGCCAGCTCGAAGCCGACTGCGTCTGTCGAGAGGATCGCACAACCCAGTCCTGCCGCTGCGCTCTCGCGCAGGGCGGCGTTGGAGGCGAGCTCCATGGTCGACTCGAACGTGAGGCCGCTCGCCGCGAGCCATTCGTCGACGGTCTCGCGCACCTCCGAGCCACGTTCTCGCAGCAACAGCGTTGGAGGCGAGCTCCATGGTCGACTCGAACGTGAGGCCGCTCGCCGCGAGCCATTCGTCGACGGTCTCGCGCACCTCCGAGCCACGTTCTCGCAGCAACAGCGTCGTGGGTCTGCGGCTGGTGACCTGATCGGGGGCCACGACGGCGATGAGGGTGTGGCGCCGGAGGGGGACGGCCAGGAACTCGGGGGGGACGAGCTCGAGCACCCCGAGCTGGATCGTGTGGTCGGCGAAGGCGGCGAGGAGCTGGCGCTGGTTGTGCACCGTCACGGAGACGTCGATGTCAGGCGCCTGCGCGCGGAAGGCAGCAACGAGGCGAGGAACGAGCCATTCGGCAGCGGTCAGGGTCGCTCCCAGCTCGATGCGCCCGGCGCGGCCGAGCGCGATCTGCTGCGTGGTGTCGTCGAGGTCCCTGAGCGCCCCGAGGACGGCTGCCGCATGCTCGTACACCCGCTCCCCGTCCGGCGTGAGCCG
>JAKATT010000022.1 GCA_021818615.1 Actinomycetes bacterium
CCTGCAGGCGGTGACGCTCCAGAGCGCCCCGGCGCCCCGGGCTCTGTGAGCGGTCACCCGCGCTTCCGCCTCGTCCTCGCGACGGGCAACCCCGACAAGGCGGCCGAGGTTAGGACCATCCTGTCCGAGACGCTCGGCGACACTCTCGAGCTTGCCGCCCGGCCGAGCCATGTCCCCGAGGTGGAGGAGACCGGGACGACCCTCGAGGAGAATGCCCGCCTGAAGGCTGCCGCACTGGCGCGGGTCACCGGCGAAGCGGCGGTCGCCGACGACACCGGCCTCGAGGTGGCCGGTCTCGGCGGCGCTCCCGGCGTCCTCTCTGCCCGCTACGCCGGCGAGACAGCGAGCTACGCCGACAACGTCAGGAAGCTCCTGGCCGAGCTCGCAAGGGTCGAGAAGGGGTCGCCCGGCCGGCGAGCGTCGTTCAGAACTGTGGCGCTCTGCCGTTTCCCAGACGGGAGGGAGATCGTGGCCGAGGGGCGGGCCGACGGCGAGATAGCGCCCAGCGCGAGGGGAGCGGGCGGTTTCGGTTACGACTCGGTGTTCGTGCCCGACGACGGCGACGGGCGGACCTTCGCCGAGATGACCCAGGCTGAGAAGCACGCCGTCTCCCATCGCGGCAGGGCCTTGCGGGGGCTCGCGGGCAAGCTCGCCACCGAGCTCGCCACCAAGCTCGCCACCGAGCCAGCGGGCGAGTCCCCCCGAGACCCTTGAGCGACCGCTCAGGTCGAGGGTGCTCCGCCAGGCGCTGCGCGGCGCTGCGCGGCGCTGCGCGGCGCTGCGCGGCGTTGCCGGCGCCGAGGAGTTAGCGTGCCGCGACAACCGTCAGGAAGGAGAGCTGTGCAGCTCGAGGCGTCGAGAGCCGCTGCGTTCACGTGAAAGGGTCGGCCGCCGGCGAGTACACCGTTGGCATCGACATAGGTTCGAGTGCCCTCAAAGCCGTCGCGGCGTCACCCGACGGCAAGGTGCTCGCCAGGGTCAGGCTGGCGAACCGGCTGGGCTTGCCGTCCTCAGAGCGGATGGAACATGACGCTCGAAGGGCATGGCGCCTCGCCCCCCAGCGGGCCCTCGCCCAGCTCGCCGCAGGGGTCGCCGGCTCTCCGAAAGGTATCTGCGTGGCCGGGCTCGTCCCATCGATCGCGCCAGTCGATCGTAAGGGCGTGCCGCTCGCGCCGGGACTGCTCTACGGCGACACGCGCGGTGCGCTCCCGCCGGAGCTGACGACGCTGCCGGTAGGCAGGGCGCCTGAGCTTCTCCGTCAGGCGGTATCCGCCTCCCCTGATGCTGCCGCCTACTGGCCCGTGCAGGCCGTCGCCAACCGAGCCCTCGGAGCATGCGGGGCGATCGATGTCACGACGGCTATTGCCATGATGCCGCTCTTCGACGGCAGCAGCTGGGACACTGGAGCCTGCGAGGCAGCCGGGGCAAGCACCGAGCAGCTCCCACAGGTCGCCGGCCTGGGCGAGCCGATCGGAGCTCTCGACGGCGCGGTCGTCGCCTCCGGGATCGTCGACACACTTTCCGAGCAGCTCGTGGCGGGAGCGACCGAGATCGGCGACGTCCTCGTGATCTGCGGGACGACGCTTGTCATCTGGAGCGTCACAGGCGAGTGGAAGGAGGTACCGGGGCTGTGGACGGTCCCTCACACCGTGCCGGGCCGCACGCTCATAGGGGGAGCCAGCAACGCGGGGGGGCTCTTCATCGACTGGGCGACGCGCCTCACCGGGACGGCCCGGCACACCAGTGATCCCTCGAGCATCCCGGTCTGGGCCCCTTATCCGAGAGGGGAGCGCACCCCGCTGCACGACTACTCCCGCCGGGCGACGCTGATCGGTCTCGGGCTCGACCACGACCGCTCAGCGGTGAGACGGGCTGCGTTCGAAGCGGCCGGTTTTGTCGTGCGCCAGCACATCGACCTCTCCGGGGTGGCGGCGCGTCGGGTCGTTGTGACCGGTGGCGGCACGGGGCGGCCCGAGTGGGTGCAGGCGCTTGCCGACTGCACGGGCCTGCCGGTCGACGTGGCCGGCGTGCCAGAGTGCGGTGCCCTTGGAGCGGCCTTCGTAGCCCGTGTCGCGGCCGGGCTCGAGACAGACTTCGGCGCATCGGTTGCGTGGGCCACCGTCGGGCGGCGAGTGGAGCCCGATCCGCTCTGGCAGCCGCACGCTGCCAGGCGCTATGCCGACTTCGAGCAGCTGGTCGGGCTGGCGCGAGACGATCCCGAAGAGGTGAGCGGATGATCAGACTCCGAGGGCGTCGCCCATGGTGCCAAGCGGTGGAGCCCCGAGAGCGAGCAGTGCTTCGTGGAACCGCCGCAGGCTGAAACGGGAGCCCCACCTCGCGATAGCTTCGTCCCTCAGCGCCATGATCTCGAGCTTGCCCCAGGTGTAACGCCCGTAGGTCGGGTCGAATGTCGCCCTGATCGCCTCGCTTCGGGCAGCAGGCCCCTTCAAGAAGGCGTCCTGCTCGAAGCGCTCGGTTGCCTCGTCCACGGTCATCGTCCCGCGGTGCACGCCGAGCGCCGCGGCGAGGCGCGTCACCCGAACTAGCGCCTCGATCCACACGCCGATCGCGAACCTCGGGTCGTCCGCACGAAAGCCGACTTCAACGAGCAGCTCCTCGGCATAGTGAGCCCACCCCTCGACGAAGGCCGAGGAGCACAGGCTCCTGCGTACGTCGCTTGCCGGCGTTCGCAGGATCATGCGGCCGTGCGCGAAGTGACCGGGCGTCACCTCGTGAGCTGTGATGGCCGGGAGTGTCGTCGTGCTGAAGACTGCCCGCCACTCCTCCTTGGCGTCCTCACCCCAGGCCGCGTCAGGCAGATTGACGTAGTAGTGGGCAGGAGCGTCGAGCTCGTAGGCGCCGTTCCAGGACATCATCGCCATCGCGAAACGGCGCGACTCCGGTGCCGGCCCGACCGTACAGGATCCGCCGAGCTCGGGCAGGAGATCGTGCCTGGTGGTGAAGTAGTTGAGCTCATCGATCAGCTGCCGGGCCGCGTCGTAGATGCCGTCGTCGTCAGGATGGTCTTTCAACAGCTCGTGCACGAGCGCGGCGGGATCGGCACCAGTCCCGGCGCGGTAGCGCTCGCAGTCCTCCGCCAGGCGTTCGCGCAGCCGGTCGCGCTCCAGGTCGGCTCGCTCCTCGAGACGGCCCAGGTCGACAGGCATGGCCTGGCCGTCGCCGAGGAGACGGGCGAGCACGCCGGAGCCGAGCCCGGCCTCGGGCGGTCCGTGGTCGGCGGCATGCTGGAGCCGTTCGCAGAAGCGTCCGTGGGACTCGAGGGCCCGCTCGTCGGCGATGCCCGTCACGAGCCCGCCGGCTGCGCCGATGAGCGCGGCGGCAACGGGCGCAGGGATGCGGTCAAGCGACCGAAGCGAGGCGTCGATCGCTTCGGGCCACTTGGCGATGTGCTCCGCCTTGGCGGCCGAGCGCGCCTCGGGGGGTGCATAGCTGCGGTCGTAGCAGGCAAGGTCGAGGTTCTCGAGGTGCACGATCGGGTTCCAGCGGTGCATCTCGGCGATGCCGTAGGTCGCGTCCAGGCCGTCTTCGGTCGCCGCCAGGTGCGCCTCGTCGTGCGCGTTGTGCTCAGCCGGCCCGTTACGGAGCCGGGCGAGGCCTGCGCTGACGCCCTCGGGCGACATGTCCATGAGCAGGCCGTCGTAGGCATGGACCCCGGCGAACTCGCGCGTCTCGGGAACGGTCATGTCCCAAACCGCGCGGACCCGCTCGTTCGCCACCGAGGGGCAAAGCTACCCGCTGGGCCATGGTCGCCGTCTTCGGGGCAGCCCAGCGCCCGCCGTATGGTTGAGCCCGGTGAGTGTTACAGGCAGCGCCCGGCGAGTGTTACAGCCTTTCGACATGATGTTCCGGTGATCGATCGTCCCGGCGACGGGCCGATCGGAGCGAGGAGGAGGAACGCTCTTGCCCGAGACGGTTTCCATCAGTTGCGACGAGTGCCGCCTGCACGACACGGCTGCCTGCGACGACTGCGTCGTGTCGTTCCTGTGCGCGGCCGAGGACGAGCCGGAACGCCTGGCGCCGGTGTCGTCCGTCCCAGCCGGCGAGGACTCGGCACGCTCGGCGATCATCATCGATGCCGAAGAGGCGAGGGCCGTGCGGATGCTGCAAGGCGCCGGCCTTGTGCCGAAGCTGCGTTTCGAACGGTGGGTGGGCTGAGCCGGCTGCGAGCTTGCGAGCGCGGGAGCAGCCGGCAGCCTTGAGCCACCTGCTCGTCACGAACGACTTCCCGCCGAAGATCGGGGGCATCCAGAGCTATCTCTACGAGCTGTGGCGCCGTTTGCCGCCTGACCAGGTGACTGTTTACACGACGGCCTACGCCGGCTCAGCGAACTTCGACCGGAGCCAGCTGTTTCGCGTCGTGCGCTCCCGCTGGCCCGTCATGCTTCCGATGCCTGACGTTGTCAGCGAGGTGAGGCGCCTTGCGGACGAGACGGGTGCAGGGCTCGTCGTGCTCGATCCGGCTCTGCCGCTCGGCATCATCGGGCGCCAGCTCAACCGGCCTTACGCGGTGGTCCTGCACGGTGCCGAGGTCACCGTTCCCGGTCGGCTTCCCGGGAGTCGCCAGGTGCTCCAAGGCGTGCTCGCCAACGCCAGCCTCGTGGTGGCGGCCGGCAGGTACCCGGCCGCCGAGGGACGGCGCGCACTTGGCACCGGTGGCTTCCCGCCGACGGTGCTCGTTCCTCCTGGCGTCGACACGCGGCGCTTCCAGCCGCTCACCGACGAGGCTCGCCGGGCGGCTCGCCGTCACCTCGGCCTGCCGGAGGATGCTCGCATCATCGCGAGCGTGAGCCGCCTGGTGCCACGAAAGGGTATGGACGTGTTGATCGAGGCGGTTGCCCGACTGGCCGAGACGCGTCCTGACGTCGGT
>JAKATT010000084.1 GCA_021818615.1 Actinomycetes bacterium
CGATGTCCGGCCGTCCTCCGGCCGGCCCGGCACGCGGGCGACCCACGCCTGACGAAACTCCTCCTCGTGCGCCCGCAACCCCGGCGAGATCCACATGGCCGTCCCGGACGATACCTCGTCGGTAGGCTCGGATCGCTTTGCTGCCCCACCGCCCGGCCGAGAAAGAGGCTCCCATGAAGATCGCCGACGACGTCACTCAGCTCATCGGGCGCACGCCCCTCGTCCGGCTCAACCGTGTGACCGAGGGAGCAGCCGGCGAGGTCGTCGCCAAGCTCGAGTTCTTCAACCCGGGCGGGAGCGTCAAGGATCGGATCGCCGTCGCCATGATCGACGCCGGCGAGCGGGCGGGCCTCGTGACGCCGGAGACCGTCGTGGTCGAGCCGACCAGCGGGAACACGGGGATCGCGCTGGCGATGGTGTGCGCCGCCCGCGGCTACCGCTGCATCTTCACGATGCCCGAGACGATGAGCAGGGAGCGCCGCATGCTGCTTCGCGGCTTTGGCGCCGAGCTCGTGCTGACGCCGGGCGCCGAGGGCATGGCGGGCGCGATCGCCAAAGCCGAGGAGCTGGCGAAGGGCGACGGCCGCTTCTTTCTCCCGCAGCAGTTCGAGAACCCTGCAAACCCCGAGATCCACCGCCTCACGACTGCCGAGGAGATCTGGGCGGACACCGACGGCCTGGTCGACGTCGTAGTCGCCGGGGTCGGAACGGGCGGCACCGTGACCGGGGTCGGCGGCGTGCTGAAGGAGCGCAAGGCCTCGGTGCGGATGGTCGCCGTCGAGCCGGCCGCCTCGCCGGTCCTGTCGGGCGGTGCGAAGGGCCCGCACCCGATCCAGGGGATCGGGGCGGGTTTCGTGCCGGCAACCCTCGACCTTTCTGTGGTCGACGAGATCGTTGCCGTCGCGAGCGAGGACGCCTTCGGCATGGCGCGCAGGCTCGCCCGGGAGGAGGGCCTGCTCGTCGGCATCTCCTCCGGAGCGGCGACGTGGGCTGCCCTCGAGATCGCCCGGAGGCCGGAGAACGCCGGCAAGCTCGTAGTGGTGGTGATCCCGTCGTTCGGCGAGCGCTACCTGAGCACACCGCTGTTCGAGGGTCTCGGCGATTGACCGTGCTCCGCACCATCATCCAGGACGTCGCCGCCGTGCGCGAGCGCGACCCGGCGGCCCGCTCGAGCCTCGAGGTGCTCGTGAGCTACCCGGGGCTGCACGCCGTCTGGAGCCATCGCATCGCCCACTGGTTGTGGAAGAGGGACCTGAGGTTCCTCGCCAGAGCGGTGTCGGCTGCAGCCCGTGTCATGACGGGTGTCGACATCCATCCTGCCGCCCGCCTCGGCCCTGGGCTCTTCATCGACCATGCGACCGGCGTCGTGATCGGCGAGACAGCCGAGGTCGGCGCGAACGTCACCATCTACCAAGGCGTCACGCTCGGCGGGACGAGCCTCGAGCGGGTGAAGCGGCACCCGACCGTCGGTGACTGCGTGACGATCGGTGCGGGCGCGAAGCTGCTCGGTGCGATCACGATCGGCCACGACAGCCGGATCGGGGCCAATGCGGTCGTGGTGCACGACGTCCCGCCCAACTCGGTCGTCGTCGGCGTGCCCGGCCAGGTGATCGCCCGGAGCCGCCCCCGCCCTCCCGGTTCGCCACCCGACCTCGACGAGACACTGCTGCCCGACCTCGTCGGCGCGAGCCTCAACATGCTCCAGCGCCGGGTGGACGAGCTCGAACGGGAGGTGACGGGGCACGTGAGCGTCCACGACGTCCGCCCGTCGGAGTCGGGCGTCTGGCCGGGGCATGACTTCTCCATCTGACTGCCCGGTACCTAGACGCCAAGGCGCCAGCGACTGCCAGGGGCTGCCAGGGGCTGCCCGCCGGCGGCGGGACGAGCGGGCGAGAGCACGTCCGCCCTCGCCAGGAGAGGGCAGTTCTCGGGGAGACGCAGCTCGGGGAAGATGACGGAGCCGTGACAAGCAGGTCGTTCACATGACACCTCCTCCAATGTCATGACAAGGAGCCCTTTCGGTTGACGCTCGGCGGCACGAGCGTCCATCATCGACGGGAACACGTGGCTGAGAGAGGCCACCGCAGTCATGCACGTGAGCGAGCTGGCAGCTCGCCCCGACCGTGACGAGCCCTTTGAGGCCGGGCCGTGAGCCGGCGCTCCCGTGGGGCAGTCGCCGGAGGTCAGAACTCGATGAAGAGCCGTGTCCGGTGCAGCGTGCCGCTTCTCGCCGCAGGAACCGCAGTAGGAGCCCTCCTCTTGTCGGTCGCGAGCCTTGGTGCCCAGGCGGCGCCGGCGAGCGCCGCGGCCGGCGTGCTCAGGGCGAGCCTCCGCTGGACGTCCTGCCAGGACAGCGCCATCAGTCAAGCGCCTGCGCTGTTCTGGTCGCGGGTCAAGGGCGCCACCGACACCCACCACGACATCCCGATGTCCTTCTGGACGAACCGGACCTACCGAGACGACATCGCCCGCATAGTCTGCTACGAGAGCTCCTTCGAGTACCACGCCCAGAACGCCGGGCAGTACGGCTGGTTCCAGATGAACAAGCCGCTCATCGAGAGCGAGGGTGTGACGTTCTCCCAGTACTGGGGCGGGACGAGGGCCGAACGCCCCGGATGGTACGAGGCGACCGCGGGCGAGCGCTACATCTTGCGCCGCTACGGCAACCCTGCTGCCGCCTGGCAGCACGAGAGCGCCTACGGCTGGTACTGAGCACCTGCCGAACGAGCCCGCCGCGGGCGTTCGGCGGTACGGTCCACGCCATGCCGGTTCGCACTGCCGTCGCCGAGGACACCGATGAGATCGGCTCGCTCATCTGTGAGCTCGCCGCTTACGAGCAGCTCGGCCACGAGGTCGACTGGGCTCCCGACCGCCTGAGGGAGTCGATCTTCGGCGACGGCTCACCTGCCCGCGTGCTGCTGGCGGAGGTGGACGGGGAGATCGCCGGGTTCGCTTTGTACTTCCCCACTTACTCGACGTTCCTCGGCCGCAGCGGGATCTGGCTCGAGGATCTCTTCGTGAGGGAACGCTTCCGCGGCCGCGGGCTCGGCAAGGAGCTCCTCTTCACGCTGCGAGGGCTCACCGACGGCCGCGTCGAGTGGAACGTGCTCGACTGGAACGAGGCAGCCGTCGCCTTTTACGAGTCGCTCGGAGCCCGGCCGGTGCGTGGCTGGACGACGTACCGGTGGCTCCCGGGAGCTCTCGCCCCCTGAGCCGGCTCTATCCCCGCCAGCCGTGACCGCACTGCGTCTCGTGCTGCTGGCGCTCGCCGTCCTCGGGGCGGTGCTGCGCCCGTACCGGCTCCCGGCGTTCGCCGCGCCGGTGCTCCTCAGCGTGCTCGCGCTTGCGACAGGTGCGACGTCGTGGCAGCGGGCCGGACACGACCTGCGCCCCCTCGTCGACCCGTTGGCCTTCCTTCTCGCTGCCATCCCGCTCGCGGTGCTGCTCGACCGCCTCGGCTACTTCGAGCAGCTCGCCGAGCTCGCCGAGCAGCGCCGCGGCCTTGTCGCCGGCCTGTGGACGCTCGCGGCCGCCACCGTGGCGGTGCTCAACCTCGACGCTGCCGTCGTGCTGCTCACGCCGCTTTACGTCCGTGTGGCGCGCAAGGTTCACGTGCCTGCGAGATACCTCGGCTTCCAGCCCGTCATCCTGGCGCTCCTTGCCTCCTCGTTCCTTCCCGTCTCGAACCTCACGAACCTGATCGCGGTGGCGCGTACCGGCGTCGGCCCTGTCGCCTTTGTCGAGCACCTCGGCTTGCCGGGCGCCGTCGCCTGCATCGTCGGGTACTGGTGCTACCGGGCATCCGCCAAGGCGGTCGGCGGCGACGACGTCGCCGGTCCCGTCGGAGCGCTCCGCCCGCAGGGGGCACAGCCAGAGGTGCCAAGGGACAGCAGGGCGATCCTGGTCGGCTCGGCGGTGGTCGCGATGGTACTGGTGGGTTTCGTCCTGGGACCGTCGTTCGGCATCAGGGAGTGGATGGTGGCCCTCGGGGCCGACGCCGTCCTCGTGGCACTCGTCCGGTCCGCCCCCCTCGACCGGATCCCATGGGGGACCGCCCTCGTCGCAGCCGGCCTCGGCGTGCTCGCCGGCGCGGCTGTGCAGGGTCTCCCACTTGCCTCGCTCTTCCACGGCGGCGGCGTGCTTGCCACATTGCGAATTGCCGGAGCCACGGCTGCGGGGGCGAACGTGGTCAACAACCTGCCGGCCCTCCTCGTCTCGCTGCCCTTCGTCGGGGCTCACGGCTCGTGCAGGCTGTGGCCGGCCCTCCTCGGCGTCAACCTCGGTCCGAGCCTGCTCGTGACCGGCTCGCTTGCCAGCCTCCTGTGGGCGGAGTCGATGCGCAACCTCGGGGAACCGGTGCATGCGGCGCAATTCCTCAAAGTGGGCCTCAGGGTCGGCCTGCCGGCAACGGTCGCAGCCCTCGCCGTCCTCGTCGCCATGGCACCGCTCTTCGGGTGCTGACGTCAGGCGAGCCGTGCGCGAAGCGCTGCAAGAGCCGAGTCGGGGACCTCGAGGTCGCCGAGGCCGATCCCGACGAAGAGGTCTGCCTTGAAGGTCCCGTGGAAGTCGGAGCCCCCAGTCGCCACGAGCCCGTGCCGGCCCGCCAGCTCGAGGAGCCAGGCGCGCTCGCTCTTGGAGTAGCCGCCGTACCAGCATTCGACACCGGTGAGGCCCGCGGCGGCGAGCTCTCCGACTGTGCGGTCCAGCTCGGGCGGCTCGAGACCGAGCGAGAACGGGTGGGCGAGGACCGCGAGCGCTCCCGAGCCGGTGGCCGCCTCGATCGTGGTAGGCGCGTCGACGAACGCCTTCGGGATGTAAGCCGGTCCTCCCTTGGCGAGGAGCGAGTCGA
>JAKATT010000087.1:0-4235 GCA_021818615.1 Actinomycetes bacterium
TAGCCGGGATATCGTCACCACATGGTGAATGGCACACCGGGGAACGCGCAAGAACGCTTTCCCCAGTAGCCATGGGCAATCAGCAGGTCAACCCAGCCGATACGGCAGTCTCGCCGGATGCCACGATATTGAGGCTAATTCCCTGTTGCGGAAATCGGCGCTAACCGGGCCACCTGGTTGAGAATGTAGTCCGAGTCCAAGATGGCGACGCGCGTGGTACCGATTGAGAAGTTGAACGCTGGACGCGCTGGCATGATCGCCCTGGGCAAACCGTCGGTCATCTTGTCATCGGACTCCACGCAAGTGAGCTTTGCCGTGCGCCCGTGCACTATGACACTCACGCAGAAGCAACGCGGACCCCCGACAGCTGGCTGGCCCAGGTCTTCGATCGCGACCAACTCGACACCACGGTCGACGCGCTCGATCTGCTTCATCGACCAACGATGCCGACCAGTGCTCCTGTGCTGATCGGTCCCGTCGAACAGCGTTTCCGGGCGCGACGCGACCACCGGGAGTGCGTTCGATCGGATGTGCTGGAGAGGAGGTGGTAAGACGCCGAGGAGCGCGGCGGCTCGTGTCGCGTCTCTACTCAGCTCGTGCCGGTTACCCGCGCCGGCTGGCGCGGGCGCGAGCAGCAGCTGTCGTTCAGCTGCGACTGCGAGTCCGCCTGGAACGGCGACCGCTCGGGCACCATGCGCGGCCCCAGCCCGCAGATCGTGACGCTCTCCCCGTCCGGCAGCTTCTCGACCGGGCCGACCACCTTGGAACGGAACTGGATTGGCGAGACCGGGTCGGGCGTCAGGTAGACGTAGCCGTCCGCCCGGGGGCGGGTAGCGCGAGAGGCCGTGCTCGGAGGTGAGCAGGGATGTGAGCATGAGCACGCGCCCGCCGGCCGTCCCGGCGACCGAAGTGACGCCGACGGGGATCGTCACCGTCTCGAGGAGGTAGCCGACGACGCCTCGGATGTGAGCGCTCCCGACGTCCACGGACGCCGTGAGGAGGGAGGAGGGCAGCGTCGCCGCGATGAGCCCGACCCCGAGGGCGACAGCGCGCCCGCTCGCGTAGCGCACCTCGCTCCACACCGGTCGCTCGAGGTGACGGGCTCGCTCGGCGAGACCCGAGTGCAGAAGGTCGACACCAGCCCATCGCGAACCACGCCCCTCGCCCTCCTCGAGCGCGCTGAGCAGCCCGCGTTCCTCCAGACGACCTATGGCACCGTAGAGCGTGCCGGCGCCCAGCCTCTCGCCGGTGAAGGATTCGATGTCCTTCAGAGGGCATGGCCGTGCTTGGGGCCCGCTCGAGGCTGCTGAGGACGAGGAGGGCGGAGCCGTTCAGCTTCGAGACGCCGTCGCGTCTGGTCCGGCCGAAGAGCGCCGTCGCCTCGAGGGACTGCTACGTGTTACATAGACTCGAGGGACTGCTACGTGTTACATAGATACGCAGTACGTAGGAGCGGACGCACCCGTTCATGTGGCTGCCCTACGGACCAGCACCCGCCCGGCCTCGAGGCGGACCTGCAGGCTGGGTTGGGCCGTCGTCGCCGGAGCGCGCACGACGGACCCGTCAGACAGACGGAAGATGCTTCCGTGCCAGGGGCAGCGAAGGCAGCCGTCGACCAGCTCCCCCTCGTCGAGGGGACCGCCGGCATGGACGCAGGTGGCCGACAGGGCGTGCACCTCGTCGCCCTGACGGACCAGCACGACCGGCACGGCGCCGGCGGAGGCCCGCATGGGCTTGTCCGATGCCAGATCGGCGAGGGCGGCGACGTCAGTCCAGTCCTCGACCATCGTCTCGAAGGCTGTGTGGTTCACGCCCACGCCGCGGATGAACGAGAGGTGGCCACCGAGATAGGCCGCTCCGCCCATGGCCCCGAGGCCGGCCATGCTGAGGAGAATGCCTTGGCGATGTCGCCCCCGCCGGCGGAGCAGGTAGGACGCGGACTGCAGGACGACCGCGGCAAGGTTGCCGAGCGCGTGGACCACCCCGACCCGCTGTTCGGGCCCATAGGTATCAGACCAGTCCGACCAGCCGGAGAGAGCAGTCGGAGCAGCCGCCAGCACGCCGAGCCCGACGAGCCCTTTGGCGGCATTGTCGCTGGAGGGGCTGCCGGCGATGTCCAAGGCTGCCGCGGCGATCCACGCTCCTATCGGAACGTCGGTCAGCATGGGGTGCAGGGGATGACCGAGCCAGGTGCCGGACAATGAGTTCTTGACAGGAGTCGGCCCGCCAGCGCGTGCGGCGACCTTCGCAAGTGGCCGGGAGAGTCGGTCGAGAGCCTCTGCGCCTTCGAACCACCGAATGATCCGCTGCTTGAGAGCCATGATTCTCCTCTCCTATGGCCGGAGTCACATTCGGACCAAGACAGCCGAGCTGCACGGCAGCCCTGGCGACGGCACGACCGCCGCGCCGGGCCGCCGGGGCGCTGCTCGTCGGGTCGGTGAGCTTGCAATTACTCTAGTCCCGGCTAGTGCTGTGTCGCCCACCGGCCTCTTGCTCTTCTCCCCGGTGGCACCGGGGTCCGGGCGTGGTGCACAGCACGTCGCGTGCGGTACCCCCGACCGGCGCGGCCTGCCACCTCGAGATCACCGGTCGTTTCCGCACCGAAGCGCGATTCCTGCAAGGCTGAAGGGGAAACAACCGAGGTCTCGTACCGGGAGCGGTCCAGCCGCCGCTTCGAAGCTGGGGAGGTCCCATGACTTCCTGTCGCAAGCTCGCCAGGATTGCTGTTCCGTTCAGCGCTCTCGCCACGTCGGCCCTCCTTGGCTTCGGTGGGACGCTGAGCGCCGCTGTGACGAGCCGAGCCGCGACTGCCGTCGCCGAGACGAGGTCGCCCAAGGCCCTCCCCGCTCCGAGGAGCCTGCGTCCGTTCCACCCGGGAGCACCTAGGCCTGACGGTATCTGGCACCCGGCCGGCCGGCCGGCTCTTGGCCGCCCGGCCGTTTACGAGACGACCCTCCAGCCGCCCGGATCACCGTACGAGGCAGGGATCGCCTGGATGGACACGAACCTGCTCCGTGCCCAGCTCTACTCGGGCAGCGTGAGCCCCGGCTACGGCCCGTGGAAGTACACGGCCCCGGTCTCGCCTGCCGCGGCGCTCGCGCTTGTCGCGGCGTTCAATGGCGGCTTCAAGTTTCCCGACACGAGGGGCGGCTACTACTCAGAGGGCAGGATGGTGCACCCGCTCCGTCGGGGCGGAGCCTCGTTCGTGATCTACCGCGACGGTCGAGCGACTGTGGGTCAGTGGGAGCGCGACGTCTTCATGACCGGGAACGTGATCGCGGTACGGCAGAACCTCACACTCCTTGTCGACCATGGACGGGCAGTACGCGGGCTCAACCCGAACGACACCTCCGCCTGGGGCGCGACGCTCGGCGGGATCCCCGACGTCTGGCGCTCGGGCGTGGGCGTCACCTCGGACGGTGCTCTTGTCTACGTGACGGGCCCCTCTCTCAGGATCACCCAGCTCGCAGCGCTTCTCGTTCGAGCCGGTGCCGTACGGGCGATGACGCTCGACATGAACCCGGACTGGACGGTCTTTGTCACCTACTCGCCGTCGCCGCCGACGGCTGCCGCAACGCCGGGCAACGGGCGCGACCTGATCAGCGGGACCGTGCAGGGGCCGTACACGTTCTTTGAGCCGTGGTGGGCGCGCGACTTCTTCACCATGTCGGTCCGCTGACCGACCGAGACGGGCTCTGTTCGACGCAGTTGGCCCCTCGGGCGCAGCGAGGCAGGCTACCGTCACCTCCGGTGGAGCTCGCGAACGGCACGGAGGTCGAGGATCGGGCCTGTTCCGCCAGCTCTCTCACCAGCTTCGACCTCACCTTCGTAGTCGGGGACCCTCCCCGGGCGGGATGCTTCGCCGCCTTTCGGGCGAGCAGCGGCGAAGATGGCGAGGTTCTCTCCGGCGAGCTGGCGGCACTCGGAGACCAGGTGACCATCGAGATCGCCCTTCCTGCCGGCAGGTCGGTCCGGCGCCGGCGAGTGCCAGCAGCTCTCGTCCCGATCGGGACTGCCCTGCCGCTCCTGCTCGATCTCGATGACTCACGGGTCACCACGAGCACGGCACGGGTCTGGGCGGCTGTAATGACCGCAGGCGTCGGCCTGGTCGCCCGCGGTCGCCTGCATCCGGCGCTCAGCCCGGAGGGATTCGACGCTTGGCGCGTCGGCCCGCTCGAGCCGGGTGACCGCGGCCTTCTGGCGGAGCTTGCCAACGCCATGCCGCCGCTCGGGCA
>JAKATT010000087.1:4813-15287 GCA_021818615.1 Actinomycetes bacterium
TACGGGTCGTGATGACGCCAGCACCTGCCGCCGTGGCCGAGGGGGGCTTTGACCTCGGGTCGCTCGTCGACTTCCATTACGAGCTGACCGTGGGCGGTGAGGCACTCAGCCCGGAGGAGATCGACCTTCTCGCAGAAGCGAAACGCGGCCTCGTGCGCGTACGGGGCCGCTTCGTGGCAGTCGACGCCGCGCTCGTGGCCAAGGCTCGAGAGCGTCGGTCGCGACGGATGACGACGGCCGCCGCCCTCGGCGCCGTCCTTGGGGGCAAGTTCGAGGTGGACGGCGAGCTCGTCGACGTCGTAGCTGGCGGCGCCATCGCCGAGACGGCCGAGCGCCTCCGGGCGATCTCTGCTGGCGCAATGCCGGCGTTGGCACCGCCGCGCGGCCTGGCCGCCGAGCTGCGGCCGTACCAGCTGCGAGGGCTGGCGTGGCTTGACGCGATGACCGACCTCGGGCTCGGCGGATGCCTCGCCGACGACATGGGCCTCGGAAAGACGGTGCAGGTCATCGCCCTCCACCTGCAGCGGCTCGAGGCCGACCAGGCCTCGGCTTCGAAGGCAGGCGACCCACGTCCGGGCTCCTCCGCGCCCACCCTTGTCGTCTGCCCGACCTCGCTGCTCGGCAACTGGGAACGGGAGCTGAGAAAGTTCGCGCCATCTGTCCCGGTACGCCGCTTCCACGGCGGCGAGCGGCACCTCGACGATCTCGCCACCGGCGAGGTCGTGCTCACCACCTACGGCCTCCTGCGCAGGGAGAGGGCGGCCTTGAGCGAGGTGGGTTTCGCCATGGTGGTCGCAGACGAGGCCCAGCACGTGAAGAACCCGCTGTCGGAGACGGCCAAGGCCCTGCGCTCGGTGCATGCTCCTGCGAGGATCGCCCTCACCGGAACTCCGGTCGAGAACCGTCTGACCGAGCTGTGGTCGATCCTCGACTGGACCACGCCGGGGCTGCTCGGACCTCTCGAGACCTTCCGCCGTACCACCGCCGTTGCCGTCGAGCGCAACCGGGACAAGGAGGCGACAGAGCGTCTTGGAAGCGCGGTGCGGCCCTTCCTCCTTCGCCGGAAGAAGACCGACCCTTCGATCGCCCCTGACCTGCCCGAGAGGACGGTCACCGATGTGGCCGTGCCGCTCACGACCGAGCAGGTATCGCTTTACGAGGCGGAGGTGCGCGAGGCACTGCACACGATAGAGACGAAGTCCGGCATCGAGCGCCAGGGACTCGTGCTCCGGCTGCTCACCGTGCTGAAGCAGATCTGCAACCACCCGGCGCACTACCTCCACCAGGCCGGGCCCCTGCCGGGACGCTCGGGGAAGCTGGCGGCGCTCGAGGAGCTCCTCGACGTGATCGTGGCAGCTGGCGATTCCGTGCTCGTGTTCAGCCAATTCGTAGGCATGTGCTCCCTCATCGAAACCCATCTCGCCTCGCTCCACATCCCCGCCCTCTTCCTCCACGGCGGGGTGCCCGCCCGAAAGCGCGAGGAGATGGTCGCGAAGTTCCAGGCCGGTGTGGTGCCGGTCTTCCTGCTGTCGTTGAAGGCAGGCGGCGTCGGCCTCAATCTCACCCAGGCTACGCACGTGATCCACTACGACCGCTGGTGGAACCCGGCAGTCGAGGATCAGGCGAGCGACCGCGCCCACAGGATCGGCCAGCGCCGTGCGGTGCAGATCCACCGCCTCGTGTGCGAGGGCACGCTCGAGGATCGCATCGCGGAGCTTCTCGAGCGAAAGCGCGAGCTGGCCGACTCCGTCGTCGGTCAGGGAGAGGCCTGGATCGGCGACTTGGACGACTCAGAGCTGGCAGCGCTCGTGAGGCTCGGCATGGCGGGAAGCGGTTCGTGAGCTGGTACCCGCCCAAGGCGCCGCGCCGCCCGGGCTCCGGCCCGTGGCGTGCAGCCGGCAAGCGGCCCTTCGGCGCCACCTGGTGGGGAAAGGCATGGGTGGATGCAATCGAGCACCGCGCGCGGCTCGACCCGAACAGGCTGCCTCGCGGTCGGACGTACGCGCGGACGGGCGCTGTCAGCGACCTCGAGGTGCACCCCGGCGAGATCCTGGCAGCCGTACAGGGATCGCGGGCAAAGCCGTACAAGGTCACGGTCAGGGTGCGCACCTACTCGGAGAAGGAGTGGGCCCACATCCTCTCGGTGCTCGCTAGCCAGGTCGGCCATGTCGCAGCCCTGCTCGACGGCGAGATGCCGCCGGCGGTGGCCGACGACCTCGCAGGCGCGGGGATCGATCTCCTACCGGTAACTGGAGAGGTGCAGCCGCGCTGCTCCTGCCCGGACTGGGCGGACCCGTGCAAGCACTCGGCTGCAGTCTGCTACCTGGTGGCCGACACCTTGGACGCCGATCCGTTCCTGCTGTTCCTCATGAGGGGGCGAGACCGTGAGACCCTCTTCGCCGGCCTGCGCCGCCGGCGGGCAGCCGCCATCGAGAAGGCGTCAGGCGACGGTGGGCGCCGCCCGCAGGAGCTGGCCGGCGAGGCAGGTGCCAGAGGTGCGGACTCTCGCCTTACGGGAGTCTCCGAGCGTGATGGCGGCCTCGATGCGCGCCAGGCCTGGGCTCGCTGGGCGGCGATACCGGCAGGTGCTGCTCCGCCGATTCCGGCTGTCCCCATGGCGCCTGCCAAGCCCGCACGCCCCACCGTGCTGGCGGTAGATCCGCCGGCCGGCTCGGGCATCTCGACGGGTTCGCTGCAACGGCTGGCAAGCGATGCGGTGCAACGGGCCTGGGAGCTCGCCCACGGTGGGCGGAGCGCTGGCCTGGAGCTTTCGGACGGCGAGGATCTTGCGCGCAGGGCGGCGGCGACACTCGGGCCCGCCGGAGCACAAGGAGAGCTCCTCGAGCTCGCGTCGATCTCCGGCGTGCCAGCCCGCGATCTCTTGAAGCGGGCGCTCGCATGGCGCGACGGCGGGCGGGAGGGGCTCTTCGTCCTGCTCGAGGAGTGGGACCCGCCACGCAGCCTGATGACGAGCAGCCGGGGACTGCTCGGTGAACGTGCGAGGGTTCGGCGGAATCGAGTGACACTTGCCGATCGCCAGCTTCGCCTCGGGCGCGACGGGCAGTGGTACCCCTTCCGGCGGTCGGGACCTGGCGCGCGCTCAGTCGCGTGGACCCCTGACGGCGGCCCGATCACAGCTGTGGCTGGCGACGAAGGCTGAAGTATCCTACGAGGAGTGATGGGCTCGACATCGGGTGACTCGCTCGCAGGGGGAGCTGTGGCTCAGAGCCGACCGGCCAGCCCGTCGGCTCTGAGCAGGGGGAAGGAGAGGGGATGGCGACGCTGGGCGCGGACCTTGCCTATCTGGAGCGGGCGAAGAAGGGCGAGTTCGATCTCACCTGGCTGAACGAGACGCGCAGCGAGTGGGGCGTACGCGCCAAGCCGAGCCGCGTGGGACTGACCTTGCGCGACATCTCGATCGGATCGTACGGAGAGGTACCGGACCGGGCGCCGCTGCGGACGATGGCCCCACGAGGCTCTGACGTCGAGGCCGGAGTTCCCGACATGGGTTACACCATCAACGAGAAGTCGGAAGTCTGGTCCGACAACGTCTTGGAGCTTTACGAGGAGGCCGTCAGCCGCCAGTGGAGCGCGACTCGCGACATCCCATGGACAGAACTGCCAGAGCTGCCTGCCGACATCGAGCACGCGATGTGCCAGTTGTCGACGGTGCTCTCCGAGGTGGAGATGGTGGCGGCCGACTTTCCGGCCAAGTGGCTGTGGCGGATCAATCACGACTTCGTCGAAGCGAAGATGTTCCTGTGCACCCAGGTGATGGACGAGGCTCGCCACACGGAGGTCTTTCGCAAGCGGGCGCTCGCCGGCGGCGGCGGGCTCGGCCGCGCTAGGGCGGTCGTCGAGCAGTTCCTGAAGCTCATCTTGGACGCCGAGAGCTACGACGAGGGTTCGGCACTTATGCACCTTCTCGGCGAGGGCGTCGTCCTGTCGCTCTTCCGCGCAGGAGAGCTCCTGGCCCCCTCGGCGGTGGAGAAGCGCATCTTCCGCCTCTGTACCCAAGATGAGGCTCGTCATGTCGCCTACGGCACCATGCACCTGCGCTACCGGCTCGAACGTGATCCGTCGCTTGCCGAGGACTTCCACTCTTACCTCGACCGCGGCGAGGAGCTCATCTCAGTGCTCTTCACGACGCCCGAAGTCGTCGAGCCGACCGCGATCCTCGCTGCAGGCGGGGTGAAGCAGGCGGAGGAGCTGGCACTCGGTGCCGCCGACATCTTGCGCGTCCGGATGATCGAGGAGTACTTGCAGCGCTGCGAGCATGCCGGACTCGATCGCCGCGGGCGCATCCGCCTACCCGAGGCATTGCTCGAAGGTGTCGCGCATCTCAGCCGGGGAGCCGGCGATCAGGGCGCGGCCGATCATGTCGCTTGAGGGTGCGCCCTTTCCTTCCGGCGAGTGGTTCGACGCTCTCGTGGCGTCTGCCTGCCAGAGCATCGAGCAGGAGCGGCTCGGCTTCAGCGAGCTGCGGTTGGCGTTCCAGATGACAGACGAGGGCGGCGGCGCCCGCGCCTTCGGCGTGGTGTTCGAAGGCTACGACATCTCCTCGGCCGGTGAGCTGTCCGAGCTCTCCTCATTCGATCCCGACGCGGTCGTCACAGGCGATCTCTCGGCGTGGCGGGAGATGTTCGACAACATCGTCGCCCATGGCCGAGCCGACGGCGCGCACACCTTCAACGCTCTCACGATCGCCGACGCTCCGCTGGCGATCACGGCCGCCGATCCACTGCGGCGAGATCGGGTGTTCCGCTTCGCAGAGACCATCCAGCAGCTCCTCGATGCCGCCTCCGGCACGGGGGGCGCGGCTCCGGTGGCGGCACCTCGTCGGACCGGCGCCTGACCTGGCCGCTGAGCTCGAGGAAGGCGGCATGGCTCTCGTCATCGGATCGAGCTGCATCGGCTGCGGCGGGTGTGAGCTCGCGTGCCCGAGGGAGGCGATCTACCAAGGCGACGGGTCTCCGGTGAGCTATCTGATCGATCCTCTCCTCTGTGACGATTGCGCCAGGTGCATCGGGCTCTGTCCGATTGAGGTGATCGAGCCGGATCCTGAGCTCGCTGTGTGCATGGGCCGCGGCTGCCCGCTCGCGAGCCGGCGCTATGCCGGTTGGACCTGTAGCCAGGGCAGGCCCAGATGCCCTGAGTGCGGTGGAATGCTGTGGACGGAGCCTGGCGGGAATCACAGCTCCTGTCCCGAGTGCGACGCGGTGCTCGCCCGGCCGAAGGCGGCCTGTCCGAAGGTGCGACACGTACGGCGGGCCAAGGCCCTCGCAGCTGGTCGCAACAGCTGAGGCCCGGCGACAGCACGCCCGTAGGGGCGAGACGTGCAACAGGCTCAGGCAGTCGCCCCGGACCAGCCCGGCCAGGAGGTGCGGCCGGACGGCGACAGCTGCTACAGGCGCGCTACCGCCGGGATCACCTCTCGCCGGTACGCCTCGAGCGTCTGCTCCCCGGCGTCGTGCATGAGGTACATGGCGAACTGGTCGACACCGAGGCTGGCGAGCTCGGCGAGCCGCTCGACGTGTGCTTCGGGTGGCCCGAGCAGGCAGAAGCGGTCGACGATCTCGTCGGGCACGAAGTCCACCGAGGGGTTGTCCGCCTTTCCGTGATGGCTGTAGTCGTAGCCGGTCCGACCCTTCACGTAGTCGGTGAGCGCTTCGGGCACCGCGGAGGCCGCCCCGTAACGGGCCACGAGGTCGGCCACGTGGTTGCCCACCATGCCGCCGAACCACCGCAGCTGTGAGCGCTGATGCTCGAGGTCCGTGCCGACATAGGCGGGCGCCGCCACGCACACCATGAGAGCGTCGGGGTCACGACCGGCCGAGACCGCGGCCTCGCGGACTGCGCCGACCGTCCAGCGGGCGACGTCGGGATCGGCACACTGGAGGATGAAGCCGTCGGCTCGCTCGCCGACCACCTTGAGGGCGCGCGGGCCGTAGGCAGCTCCGAGCACCCTGAGGCGGCTGTCCCCGGCCCACGCCAGGCGGACGCTCGTGTTGTTGAGGGTCACTGGTCGCCCCTCGGCGAGCTCCTTTAGGCAGGTGATGGCCTCGGCGAAGGTCTCGATGGATGTCGGCTGCCGGCCAATGACGCGAAGTGCCGAGTCGCCTCGGCCGATGCCGCAGATCGTCCTGTTGCCGTACATGGTGTTCAGCGTGGCGAACATGGACGCGGTCACCGTCCAGTCCCTGCTTGCCGGGTTCGTCACCATCGGTCCGACGATCACCTTCGAGGTGGAGCGGAGGATCTCTGGGTAGATCACGAAAGTCTCCTGCCACAGCACGCAGGAGTCGAAGGTCCACACGTGAGAGCAGCCCGCATCCTCGGCCTTGGCAGCTCGTCCGACGACGGCGCTCGCCGGCGGGTCGGTCTGCAGCACGACTCCGACGTCCATCAGGAGAGGTCCATCAGGCAAGATGGCGACTGAGGCCGCGACGCACGTAACTGCCATGGCCTGCCTCGCCGGTGTAGGTGCCATTCTCGACGATCTGGCGGCCGCGCGAGAAGACCGCCTCCACCCTCCCGGTGACATCCATGCCCTCGTAGCAGGAGTAGTCAACAGCCATGTGATGGGTGGCGGCGGAGATGGTCTGGCGCGCCGTCGGGTCGTAGATCACGATGTCGGCATCCGCGCCCGGGGTGACGACGCCCTTTCTCGGATAGAGGCCGAACATCTTCGCAGGGTTGGTGGACGTCACCTCGACCCAGCGGGAGAGGGATATCTCGCCAGAGACGACTCCCTGGTAGATGAGGTCCATGCGGGTCTCGACGCCGGGTAGCCCGTTCGGGATCTTCGTGAAGTCGCCGATGCCGAGCTCCTTCTGCTCCTTGTAACAGAACGGACAGTGGTCTGTCGCGACGACGGAGAGGTCGTCGGTCCGCAGCCCGCGCCACAGGGCCGCCTGGTGCTCGCGGGGGCGAAGCGGCGGAGTGCACACGAACTTCGCCCCTTCGAACCCGGGACGGTCCATGTCCTCCTCCGAAAGGAACAGGTACTGGGGGCATGTCTCGGCAAAGACGTTCTGGCCCCGGTCGCGTGCCTCGACGACCGCGTCGAGCGCGGGTGTGGAGGACAGGTGAACGATGTAGACCGGTGCTCGAGTCACCTGCGCGAGCCGGATCGCCCGGTGAACCGCCTCGCCCTCGAGCTCTGCCGGCCTGGTGCGGCCGTGGAAGACGGGGTCTGTCTCGCCCCTCGCGAGCGCCGAGGCGACGATGGCGTCGATCGCGATGCCGTTCTCGGCGTGCATCATGACGAGTGCTCCGTTGCCGCTCGCCTTGTCCATCGCCTGGAGGATGTCCCTGTCGGTCGAGTAGAAGACTCCTGGATAGGCCATGAAGAGCTTGAAGCTCGTGACGCCCTCCGACACGAGCACGTCCATCTCCTTGAGAGCGGTCTCGGAGACGTCAGAGAGGATCGCGTGGAAGGAGTAGTCGATGGCACAGGTCCCGTCGGCCTTCGCCATCCACTCGTCCAGGCCTGATTGCAGCGACTCGCCCTTTTTCTGGATGGCGAAGTCGACGATCATCGTCGTCCCGCCGAAGGCGGCCGCTCGCGTGCCCGTCTCGAAGGTGTCCGACGACGTCGTTCCGCCAAAGGGCATGTCCATGTGGGTGTGTGCGTCGATGCCGCCCGGGATCACGTACATGGCGGTGGCGTCGACAACCCTGTCCGAACCGGCGACCCACGACTCGGCGAGCTGGGACCCGCTTGCCGCGAGCGCGGCCACCCGTTCCTCCTCGACGAGGACGTCTGTCGGCGAGGCGCCCTCTGCGGACACGAGCAGCCCGCCCCGGATGAGAGTCCGCATGCTCAGGCCTCGCTGAGCGACGCGTACGTCTCGGGACGGCGATCCCTGTAGAAGGCCCAGAGGCGGCGCACCTCGTCGATCATGCCGAGGTCGAGGTCCCGTACGACGACCTCCTCCTCGGCGTCCGAGGCGGTGTCGCCGACGATCTGGCCCCGGGGGTCCACGAAGTAGGACTGACCGTAGAACTCGTCGTCGCCGAGAGGTTCTGTCCCGACGCGGTTGATGGTGCCGACGAAGTACTCGTTGGCGACCGCGGCGGCCGGCTGCTCCAGCTTCCAGAGGTACTGAGACAGCCCGCGGCTCGTTGCCGAGGGGTTGAAGACGATCTTCGCACCCTTTAGACCAAGCGCCCTCCAGCCTTCGGGGAAGTGGCGCTCGTAGCAGATGTACACGCCGATGCGCCCGACAGCCGTGTCGAATACCGGGTAACCGAGGTTGCCCGGCCGGAAGTAGAACTTCTCCCAGAAGCCGGGTACCTGCGGGATGTGGTTCTTCCGGTGCTTTCCTAGGAAGCGGCCGTCAGCGTCGATGACGGCCGCAGTGTTGTAGAAGACGCCGGGCTGCTCCACCTCGTAGAGAGGGACGATGAGCACGCAGTTGGTCTCGCGTGCCACGTCCATCATCTGGCGGACGGTCGGGCCGTCGGGCACCGGCTCCGCCCAGTCGTACCACTCCTTCTCCTGCACCTGGCAGAAGTACGGCCCGTTGAAGAGCTCCTGTAGGCACACGACCTTGGCGCCGTCCGCCGACGCCTGATGTACGGCGCGTACGGCGTTCTTGGTCATGGTGTCCTTGTCGCCGGCCCAGCTTGCCTGGACCAGGGCGGCTCTCACGACGTCGCCCATGGCGCGCCCCCTTTCGTCGCTCGCACGAAGAGCGGTTCTCGGTCACACTTCCATGGGTTGGGCACGCTGTCAACGCGTGACGACACCTGTGCGACGCCGTGGGCGAGCATACGCTCGAGGCCGCCCGAGGACTCGTCCTCTCACCGCACGGTGCGTTCCTCCATGCCCCACGGGGCGCCGCATTGGGCGAGGAGGTCCAGGAATGGCTCCGGCGGGAGCGCCTCGGGACCGAGGAGGCCGGCACCGCTCCAGACGCCGGAGTCGACGAGCTCGAGCGCGAGCACGGGGTTGATGGCCGTCTGCCATACGACGGCCTGGGAGTCGTAGTTCGCCATGCACCAGTCGTTGTCGGCTACGTGGTACAGGTACACCTCGCGGGGCTCGCCGTTCGTTCCTATGCCCTTCGCCCACGTTCCTGCGCAAGTGAGCCCGTGCATGAGGTGACCGATCTCGGCCGGGTCGGGCAGGCGTGCAGCAACCACGTCGCGGGGGGACACGCGGCCGCCGGGGACGGCGACCGGCTCGGTCGAGTCGAGCCCGAGCAGATGGATCGTCCTGAGCACGTTGATGAACTCGTCGCCGAGCCCGTACTTGAACGTGACGCGCCGGCAGTCGATCCAGCGCGGGATGAGCAGCACCTCTTCGTGCTCGACGTTGACGCACTCGATGGCTCCGATCCCTCCCGGGAAGAAGAAGGTCTCGGGCTCGCTGAACGGCTCGGTCGTGAACCAGCCTCGCTCTTTCTCCCAGACTACAGGTGGATTGAGGCACTCCTCGATGGTCGTCCAGATGGAGAAGGTCGGGCAGAAGGCGTAACCGTCGACGACGAGGTTGGCACCGTCGCGCACGCCGATGTCGTCGACGGAGGAGAAGAGCCTTCTTGCTGCGTAGGCGGCGAAGACGTCGGAGAGCCCAGGCTCGACCCCCATGCCGCCGATCGCCAGAAGTCCTCGCTCCTCGAAGCGTCCCGCGAGCTCGAATTGCTCGTCGCCGAGCTTGACGCCGGTGAGGCGGTGGGGCTCGCTCGGGTGGGGGTGGGAGAGGGACATCGCCATGTCGACGTAGGTGATGCCTGCCGCGAGGGCGGCACGGTACAGCGGCATGACGAAACGGGGGTCGACGGCATTCAGCATCGCGTCGATCCCCTCTGCCCGCACCAGCTCGACCACCGAGTCCTCGTCGGAGGCATCGAGCTTGACGCCGGTGAAGTGGCTGTCCGCCGAGCGAGCCGCCAGCTCCGCCCGCCCGGCGTCGTAGTCGCCGATGACTACCTTCTCGAATGAGCCACGACGTGCCGCGATGCGGGCGAAAGCGCGACCGACCCCTCCAGCACCTACGACAAGAACTCGCATGGCAGCCTCCATTCTCCGCGAGCCGTCAGGGCGCGGGCGGCGTTCCCCTTCTCTCGAGTGACCGTAGACCGTGCCGACGGGCAGAGAGGTCTTGAGAGCGGGCGTCCCGCCGGCTCGGGCACCGGCTCGACAGAGCTCGGCACGTCCATCCCAGGACGGAAGCTCACTTGCTCCAGGTACGCCTGCTCCCGATACGTCGCCCTGCGAGCTCCCAGAGGGCCGGACGGGCGTCGGGATGCGCCGTCTCCTCGATGAGCAGGCGAGCCTGCGCCCGCTGTGAGCGCCCGAAGATCAGAGCCGAGCCGCGCTCGGTGACCACGACCGAGTGCTGGAAGGACGTAGCCGGCGCGTCGAGCAGCCCCACTATGGTCGACGAACCGGACTTCTCGTGCCAGGAGGGGAGCGAGATGATCGCCTGGCCACCTTTGGAGTGGAGCGCGCCGACTACGAAGTC
>JAKATT010000087.1:16059-25345 GCA_021818615.1 Actinomycetes bacterium
CCCTCGCGGTCAGGGAAGGGCGGTTGAGCGTTGAGGACGAAGAGCCGGTAGGTCTCGACGGCTGTGTCGAAGAGGCCGAGCAGTCGCCTGGGAGTGGCGAAGTTGCCGGCGGCGACGACGCGGGGCTCGGCGAGCGGCAGTGAACCGAACCGGCAGATGAGGTCACGCTCGGAGACGAGGTGCACCTCTCGACGATAGGCCCCCGGCCGGCCCGGCCGCGCTGCCCTGCGGCCCGGTCGCGCCACGCCCGCCTAGGCTCGGCTCGATGAAGGCACTCGTCAAGACCGAGGCGACCACAGGTTTGGTGCTCGAGGACGTACCGCTACCGGTGGTCGGGCCGGACGACGTGCTCGTGCGAGTGCTGCGAACCGGCATCTGCGGCACCGACCTGCACATCGAGTCGTGGGACGGCTGGGCGAAGGCACACGTTTCGGTACCCCTCGTCGTCGGTCACGAGTTCGTCGGCGAGATAGTCCAGACGGGTCCCGAGGTCCGCGAGCTCGCTCCCGGTGACCTCGTGAGTGGGGAGGGTCACCTTGTCTGCGGCCGTTGCCGGAACTGCATGGCCGGAAGGCGGGTGCTGTGTGCCAATACGAGGAGCGTCGGGGTGAACCGCGACGGGGCCTTCGCCGAGTACATCTCGCTTCCCGCCGGCAACATCTGGCGGCACGATCCGGACATCGATCTCGACGTCGCGGCGATCTTCGACCCCTTCGGCAACGCCGTGCACACCGCGCTCGCCTTCCCTGTGCTCGGAGAGGACGTCCTGATCACCGGCGCCGGTCCCATTGGCATCATGGCGGCGCTGGTCTGCAGGCATGCCGGGGCTCGCTACGTCGTTGTCACCGACATCTCGCCTTACCGCCTCGAGCTGGCGCGCAAGATGGGTGTCACCCTCGCCGTGCAGGCGGTCGACGGTGCGCTCGGGGCTGCGATGCGAGAGCTGGGCATGAAGGAGGGTTTCGACGTCGGTCTCGAGATGTCGGGGGCCGCCCCAGCGCTGAGAGAGATGATCTCGTCGATGTCGCACGGCGGCCGCATCGCCCTGCTCGGCCTGCCGGCCGGGGAGCTCGGGATCGACTGGTCGCAGCTGGTGACGAACATGCTGACGCTGCGCGGCATCTACGGTCGGGAGATGTTCGAGACGTGGTATTGGATGTCCGTGCTCGTGCAGTCCGGTCTCGATATCGCGCCAGTCATCACGCACCGTTTCCCGGCTTCGCAGTTCCAGGCCGGCTTCGACGCCGTGCGATCGGCTGAGTGCGGCAAGGTCGTCCTCGCGTGGGCGGAGAAGTGACGTGTACGGAACCGTGAGGAGCTCGCTTCGCGCCGAGATCGACTCCATCGCTGCCGAGGGCCTGTACAAACGTGAGCGAGTGCTCGAGTCCCCCCAGCAGGCGCGGGTGATCGTGTCGGGAGACGAGGTCCTGAATTTTTGCGCCAACAACTATCTGGGCCTGGCCGATGACTCGCGGATCGTGGCCGCGGCAAAGGAGGGCCTCGAACGCTACGGCTACGGCATGGCGAGCGTTCGGTTCATCTGCGGTACCGAGACCGTGCACACCCGCCTCGAGGAACGCCTGTCCTCGTTCCTTCGGACCGAGGCGACGGTCCTTTACTCGTCGTGCTTTGACGCCAACGGCGGCTTGTTCGAGACGCTGCTCGGGGAAGAGGACGCAGTCATAAGCGACGCGCTGAACCACGCGTCGATCATCGACGGGATCCGGCTGTGCCGCGCTGAGCGGCTGCGCTATGCCAATCGCGACATGGCAGACCTCGAGGCACAGCTCGTCGCGGCCTCGGGTGCCCGGCGACGGCTCATTGCCACCGATGGCGTCTTCTCCATGGACGGCTACGTGGCGCCGCTCGACAGGATCTGCGAGCTCGCCGAGCGCTACGACGCTCTTGTGATGGTCGACGACTCCCATGCTGTCGGAGTCGTCGGTGAGGCTGGTAGGGGCACGCCGGCGCTGCACGGTGTCGAGGATCGGGTCGACGTCGTGACCGGAACGCTCGGCAAGGCTCTCGGCGGTGCAAGCGGTGGTTACGTGAGCGGACGGGGCGAGATAGCCGAGCTTCTCCGGCAACGATCGAGGCCCTACCTGTTCTCCAACTCGCTGGCACCGTCCATCGCCGCCGCCTCGCTCGTCGCCCTGGACCTCATCGAGTCGAGCGACGACCTGCGCGAGCGGCTCATGGAGAACACGGCGTACTTCCGCTCGGAAATGATCGCGGCACGCTTCGAGGTGCTGCCCGGCGACCACCCGATCGTGCCCGTGATCGTCGGTGACGCCGCGCTCGCCACGAACATGGCGGACGCCCTCCTCGAGCGGGGCGTCTATGTCGTCGGCTTCAGCTTCCCGGTCGTTCCTCGCGGGGCGGCGCGCATCCGCGTGCAGATCTCGGCTGCGCACGCCCGGGGGGACCTCGAGCAGGCGGTGGCGGCGTTCAAGGAGGTCCGCGACCTGTTGCTCATCGGCCGTCGCTCAGGCATCGGCGGGGCACGCTCTACGCCCTAGGAGTAGACCCATACCTTCCCACCGAGCGGGTCGAGGTTGAGCGCCCAGATCCAGTTGATCGCCTCGTCGCTCACGCGGACGCAGCCGTGGGAGACCGGGACGGGCGGCACGTAGCTGTCGCCGTGGATCGCGTCGCCGCCGCTGAAGAACTTCGGCCGGAAGAGCGTGCCGAGGGGGGCCACGTCGACGCCGTCGATCTCGTAGAAGGTGGAGAACACCCCCGTGGGCGTGATCGCCTGCGAGCTGACGCCCTGGCTCGTGTACCAGTAGCCACCGCCGGTCGAGGTGTTGAGCGTGGCGAAGAGCTTGCCGTTGCGGACGATGAGGAGCAGGTCGATGGAGAGGTTGACCTCGACGAGGTTGCCCGCCGCCGGCCGGATCGTCGGCCTCACGCCCTTGCGCAGGGCCATGTCGGTCGCCGAGTCGAGGATGCCGGTACGCGGCAGCCCGGCCGCTTTCTGCAGCGCCCACAGTGCCTGCTGGACGGCATCGCCGAACGTCCCGTCGGCCGGCCCGACCCAGTAGCCGAGCGCAGACAGCTGATGCTGCAGGCTGACGACGTCCGGACCTGTCGCGCCGTAGGAAAGGACCGGGAGGGGAGGGAACATGCCGGCGTCGCTCGACCAGATCGCCTTCAGTGCCCGTGAGTAGATCACCATGTTGCCGTCGTTCTGGACTACAAAGGCCGCCCCGGCATCTCCGCTGTGGTCGGTGCCGGAGCTCCACAGCGGGTGGCCGTCGTAGTAGATGACGAGGTTGCCGTCACGCTGCATCACGAGCGAGGCGCCCCAGTGGTGACCCGTGTCGCTCTGCCATAGCGGGAGAGGGCTGCCGTTGTGCCGGTAGAGGACGAGGTTGCCGTCGCGCTGCATGTACAGGTGGTAGTAGCCGTTGCGCGAGCTCAACCAGCCCCGGCTCGGGAGCGTCGTGCCCGGCCACAGCGTCGAAGGCACCTTCGTCGCCGGAGCCGCCTGTGCCGCATTGCCGACGGCGATCGTGGCGGCCAGCAACGCGCCGGCACAGAACGCGCCGCCGAAGAGCCAACGACGCCGCTCCGGTCGTCGCGCCCTGCTCGTCGTACCAAGGACCTTAGCCATGTCGCCCCTCTGGTCAATGACTCGTCGGGGAGGATTCTGCCACGCGCTCGAGAGGCTCGGCACCAGGCGAGCTGCCATCCCTCTGCAAGCACGGCTGGCTAGCGTTCGAAGCGAGCTTCCCGAACGCTTCATGCTGTGGTCTGCAGGAGATCGAGTGGGACCACCAGGTGCCACATCTTGGCCACCTGCTCCTGGAAGCAGTTCTCGGAGGGCACCAGCGCGACAGAATGGGGGAGAGAGTGCGGGCGCAAGGGGTCGGCCGGCTCGTGAAGCGTTCGAGCTTGACGCGCCTCGCGGTCGCCGTGCTCTTCGCCGTGCTCGGTATCGCCGGTGTCACCGGCGTCGTGCAGTACGCCCGGACGTACTGGCTGTACCGTGGGTTCGCCCCGCCGAACGAGCCTGCCAGCGTCGCCGTGCGAAGCGCCCACGGCGTCCGCTTCGCCACGGTCCGCCGAGGGACGCTCGTCACCCTCGAGGTGCGCAGCCCTGCGCTCGGCAACCGACCCGAACCGGTTCTCGTCTACCTACCGCCCGGCTACTTCGGCCACCCAGACAAGAGTTACCCGGTGCTGTACCTGCTGCACGGGACTCCCGGCGCTCCGATCAACTTCTTCCGGATCGCAGACATCGGGGTGCTCGAGGACGTCATGATCGCGAAGCGCGAGATCGAGCCGATGATACTCGTCGCTCCCACCGGGTCGCCGAGCGTCTTTGCCGACACCGAGTGGGTGAACGGAGTGCGGTCCGACACCGGATGGGAGACCTATGTCGTGCGCGGCGTCGTGACGGCGGTCGACCGACGGTTCAGGACGATCCGAAACGGACGGGGCCGGGCGATCGCAGGCCTCTCCGAAGGCGGCTACGGGGCTCTCGACATGGCCTTTCATCATCCCGGAGAGTTCGATGTGGTGGAGAGCTGGTCCGGCTACGAGTGGGCCGATCACGTGCCCGGGGTCTTCGGTGCCCACGAGCGCCCTGCGATGCTCGCCTACGACAGCCCGGCGGTGCAGCTGCGCCGCCGGGCTGCCGTGCTGCGCCAGGACCACCTGTTCGTCTGGCTGTACTCGGGAGCCAGGGATCCCTTGCTCGTCCAGAACGAGCACTTCGCGACTGAGCTCACCCGATATCGCATAGCCCACCGGTTCGTGATCGTCCCCGGTGGCCACGACTGGAAGGTCTGGCGCTCGATGGCCGGGGAGTCCCTCCTCATCGCCTCGCGCCACCTTGGGCCCGCCACCAAGGCGACAGCCAGGGGAGCCGGACATGGCTGAGCCGGAAGGGGGCTGCGGGCGCACGGGCCTTGTCGTCAGGCTCGCCCGGCAGCTGAGACGTGCCACCCGTGTCATCACCTTCACGCTGGCACTGCTCCTTGCGATGCCACTGGCCACCGGCTGCCTCTACTGGCTGCGCGGGCCAGTGGCGCATCTTCCAGGTCCGCAGGTCGCTGCCGCGCTGCTGCTCGACGTCCTGGCCGGGCACGGAGGCGTGCCTCTTGTCGTCTACGTGCTCGTGGTCGCGTCGATCTACGCGGGGGTCGGCCAGCTCGCTCGCCGTGTCGGCCTCGAGCGGCTGAGTGCCGCAGGCGCGATGGCTCTCAGCTCGGGCCTCATGACGTTCCTCCTGGACGCGCTGTCCATCTACATCGTGCGCCAGGTTGGTTACGGCCAGTCCCTCGCCCTCGCCTCGCATGCCCAGCCGGTCTACCTGAACGCCCTCATTGCCGGCGCAGTCGGCGCCATTCTTGCCGAGCAGCGGACCATGAGGTCCCGCCCGGCGATCCTCTTTGGATGGGCCGTCGGCCTCGCCGGCGTGATGGATCTCGCCTCAGCGGTGGTGCCGCGCTTCGCCCATCAGCTGGCGGGCCTCGATGGCTTTGCGCCGACCCCGGCACCTCCGCTCGAGAACGCCCTCGTCGTGCCGATCGGGGTCGTGCTGCTTCTCACGTCGCGAGGCCTTGCCCGAGGCAGCCGGCGAGCATGGCGCGTCGCCGTCGTGCTGCTCGCCGCCTCAGCCGTGCTGCACGTTCTGAAGGGGTACGAGTACGAGGCGGCAACCGCGACCGGGCTGCTCGCGCTCGCGCTCATTGCCAGGCGGCGGGACTTCGCCTCCCGCGGAGCTCCCGGTACCCAGCCCCGGGCGCTCCTTCGCCTCATTACGGTGATCGCGGGAGCCTATGTCTACGCCGTCGCAGCTCTCGTGATCGATCGTACGGCTCTCGGCCTGCCGTCTCGCCTCGGGCGGATCTGCCTGGTGGCGGCTCAGGCGCTGATAGGTCTGCCGCGCCGCCCGGCCGCCTATGTAGGGCATGGCTCAGACTGGTTCTACTGGTCGGTGCTGTCGATCGTCGGCGTCGGAGCTGGCTGGGCAGCGGCGGGATGGCTGGCGCCCTGGCGCGAGCGGCTGTCCCCCAGCGCCGCGCGGCGCCTCCGGGCGGAGCGCATCGTGAGAAGCAGCGGGACCGACACGCTTGCTCCCTTCGCTTTGCGTGGCGACAAGGACCTGTACTTCGCGTCCTCTCCGGCGAGCGGAGACGGCGCCACCCTTGAGGAGGCGGTGGTCGCCTATCGGGTTGTGCGGGGCGTCGCCCTCGTGTCCGGTGATCCGATCGGGCCGCCCGCGGTCGTGGAGGCGGCCTTCGCCTCCTTCGCCCGTCATGCAAGGGAGCGAGGGTGGAAGATCGCCGTGCTCGGGGCATCGCAGCGTTGCCTTGCCATGTACCGCCGCGCCGGCCTGCGAGCCATCTACCACGGCGACGAGGCGATCGTCTCGACCGACGGCTTCACGCTCGAAGGACCGGCGATGCGAACCGTGCGCCAAGGCGTGCACCGCGTGGAACGTGCCGGCTACGTGCTCGAGGTCGCCTACGCCGGTGACGTGCCCCCCGAGCTGGCAGCGGAGCTCGTCGAGGTGGAGCGCGCCTGGCTCAACGGCTCACGGCGGACCGGCTTCGTCATGGAGATGGACGATCTCTTCACCCTTACGGGCCACGATGCGCTCTTTGCGATCGGGAGGGACGGGGACCGCCGGATCGGCGGTTTCCTGCACGCAGTGCTCTGTCCGGCCAGCGCCTCACTTTCCCTCTCATCGCTTCCGCGGCGAGCGGGCACCCCCAACGGTCTCGCGGCATGGCTCATCGTCCGTACGATCGAGTGGGCGGTGCAGGAGGGATACGGCCAGCTGTCGCTCAACTTCACGCCGTTCGCCGCACTTTTGAACGGTGAGGTCGAGCTCGGGACGCTGCAGCGGCTGGAGCGAGAGGCGCTCCTTGGGGCGAAGCGCCGCCTGTCGCTGCAGCTCGACAATCTCATGAGGTTCAACCAGCGCTTTCTGCCGCGCTTCGAGCCGCGCTTCGTCGTGTACGAGCGACGTTCTGACCTGCCGCGGGTGCTCGTCGCCGCCATGGCGGCCGAGGGCTACCTGCCCTTCGCCGATCTCGCCCGCGGCCGGGCATGGCGTAGCGAGCACCAGGCGGGAGCGACAGGGGCGGGCGAGGCCGACGAGGGAGCTTTGCCCGAGATAGCCTCGCCGAGGACGACCTCGGCGGACGAGTCGAAGCTGCTCTCGGGATGAGGCTGGCTGCTGGGCTGTTGCTCGCCCTGGCGGCTTCCGCTGCCCTCAACGCCAGCTTCTACGTCCAACACGAGGCAGCGAGCGAGATGCCCCCACTGCGGCTCCGGCACCCCGTCCGGTCGCTCAGGCTTCTGTTCACCGACCTCAAGTGGTTCGTCGGGTGGCTGGCCGGTTGGGTCGGCTGGGGCCTGTATATCCTGGCATTGCGCTTCGCGCCGCTGTCGCTCTCCCAGGCGGTCGTGGCCGGTGGCGTGGGGCTGATCGCCCTGCTGGCCCGGTACCGCGCCAAAGTGGTCCCGTCGCCACTCGAGAAGGTCGGCATCAGAGCCTGCCTCGTTGGCCTTGCCCTTGTCGCTGCTTCTCTTGGGGCGAGCGCCCCGCGTGCTGCTTTGGGCGACTGGCGTCCGATCGCCCTTTGGGTCGGTGCCTGCGCGCTGGCGGCCGGGATGGCCACCGCCGTCCCGTCGAGGTACCTGGCGAGCGGTGCGGGCCTCGGCGCCGCCGCCGGGCTCCTGTACGCCGGTGGAGACATCGCTACCAAGGGCGCCGTGTCCTCGGCCGGGCTGGGTTTTGTCCCTGTGCTGCTCGCCTGTCACCTGGTCGGCTTCGTCTGCCTGCAACTCGCCTTCCAGCGCGGGAGCGCTCTGTCGACCGCCGGGTTGTCGAGCCTGCTCAACAACACCGTTCCAATCGCGGCCGGTCTCGTGGCCTTCCACGAGGGAGTTCCGGCGAACCTCTTCGGCGCTCTCAGGATCGTCGGGTTCGTCGCCGTTGTGCTCGGGGCATCCCTCATAGCCCGAAAGCAAGCCCCCACAGTCCTGCGCGAAGGGTCGCGACCGGCGGCTTGCGACGCTGACGCCGGCGACCTTCCGGAGACGGATCGGCTCTGAGCGCATCTGGGCGCCGTCGTGCCTCGGCCCGAGCACTGCCAAGGACAGGTTCGGTCCCGCCGAGTGTTCGGGAACGGTGGATGCATAGGGCCGAAAGACCCTTCACCGAGTCGGGTGCCTGTCGCACAGTGATGGTGCGGCGGAGGGTCCGCCGCTCACCCGAAGGGAGGTAGTCGATGATGACACGGCACGAGCGCTTTCCGCTCGAGTGGCGCCCGGAACGGCTCCGCCGCCTTCTCGATCTCGACTTCGACCTCGCTGACTCGCTGCGCGTCGAGGAGTTCCGCGACGAGGACCACTTCGTGATCACGGCCGAGGCCCCGGGGCTTGACCCCGCTAAGGACGTAGAGGTCACGGTGTCCGACGAGGTCTTGCGCATCCGGGTCCACCGCTCGGAGCGCACCGAGCGCAAGAACAAGGAGAGCTACCGGTCCGAGTTCAAGTACGGGGAGCTCGTGAGGGAGTTCGCGCTCCCGGCGGGGTCCCGGGCCGAAGGCGTGACGGCCGCCTACAAGGACGGCCTGCTCGAGGTCAGGGTCCCACTCGATGCCGAGCGGAAGCCCGAGGTCGTCTCGGTCCCGGTCACAACAGGTTGACCGACTCCGGCGCTGGTGCCAGGGCTGCGTGCGCCCACGCAGCCCTGGACATCCGCTCTGGCGCTGTGCTGTCACAGCAAACGGCAAAGAGCAGCTTCCGGGGGGTACCGGCACCGCACGGTCGGCGCCCCCCGGAAGCTGCTCCTTGTAGCGCCCCGGAGGGCTACTGCTCGCGGCGGGCGCCTGCTTCGAGCAGGCAGAGGGTCGGGACCTCGAGGAGGGCGCCAGCTTGAAGGGTTGAGGCTGCTCGTCTGAGCCGGAGCAGGTTGTCAGCCGAAGTGGCCGTCGATCAGCCTGCCGATGATGTCGCTGAGGGCGATCACGAGCGCGGCTACGCCGAGATGATAGGAGAGCTCACGGATCGTCGACTTGCTCCGGACGCGCGCGAGCACCTGGGTCAAGAGGCCGAGAAGGAGCGCCCCCCAGCCGGCAGCGACTGCCCATAGAAAGCTCTGGGGAACAACTAAGACGAGCAGGACGAACGATGCCGTCACTCCAGCTCGTACGACGAAGTTCGATGCCGTCGACCGGATGGCGTCCATGGGCTCGAGCCCTTCGGACTCCTGGTAGAGGTGCACGCTGAGCGAGTCGCTCAAATTGTCGGCAATCCCGAC
>JAKATT010000194.1:0-2418 GCA_021818615.1 Actinomycetes bacterium
CCGCCAGGACGGGCACCTCCGAGGGGGGCTGGGCGTAGCAGACGATGGTCTCCGAGTCGGCGAGGAGCCCCTCGGCGAGGCGGGACTCCTCGCTGCCGGCGCCACCGCTCGCCGCGAGGTCGCTCACCCGGTGGCAGACGGCGATGTTGGCGAGGCCACGGGCCCTGGCGAGCTTCCAGGAGGACCTCAGGTAACGCCCGACCGCGACGTCGCTCAGCACCGCCCATGCCTCGTCGACCACGAGCAGGGTCGGCGACGTCGACGATGTCATCGACTCGAGCCACGCCGCCGCAGAGACCATGAGGGCGCCGAGGGCCTCGGAGTGGTAGACGGCCGACAGGTCGACGACGAGGGGAGGTCGCCCGCCGTCCGGGCCCGACGGCGCCAGGCGGGGTGTGGTGGCGCCGTCGAACATCCCGGCCAGGTCGCCCCGCACGAGGCGCCGCAGCTCGAGGCCGACGTCGCGGCCGTCCGCATCGAGCTCGCTGCGCGGCACGCCGCTCGCCTTGGCAGCCATCTCGTCCGGGTCGAGGACGGCGGCGACGACGCCGGCGAGCGTCGGGGCGCGCTCGTGCAGGCGAGCGGCCGTCTCGCTCGAGGTGTCGAGCGCGACCTCGAGCGCCAGTTGCTCCCTCGGCCCGACTCGGCGGCCCATCGTCGCCTCGGCCAGTGCCCGCAGGAGCACGAGGCGGCGCTGGCGGGTCCGGACCGCCTGAGCTTCAACTACCTGTGCCCTGCCAGCCGGCGTGGCGGGCTGCTCCTCCGCGTACAGGCCGTCGAGTGGGTTGATCCGCACGCCGCCGTCGGGGGAGAGGCGGATCGGGGCGGTGCCGAGCGCCCGGGCGAGCGGCTCGTACTCGCCCTTCGGATCGAGGACCGCCACCTGGTGACCGAAGGCGGCATGGCGGAAGAGGTACGTCTTCACAAGGGCGCTCTTCCCGCGGCCGATCTGGCCGACGACCGTCATGTTCGGGTTTGTCAGCACGCCGGCCCTGTAGAGCGAGAACGGGTCGTGGACGAACGTGCCCCCCGTTAGGTCCCGGCCCACCAGGACGCGCCCGGCGGGGAGCGGCCTGGCCGAGGCGAACGGGTAGGCCGCCCCCAGCTGGGCCGTCGTCGCCTCGTGAGGGGGAAGCCGTAGCTGGCTCACCGGCAGCCACGACCGAGCGGGAGCGCGCAGCAAAAGCCGTCCTGCTGGGCGCCGTAGAGGCGCCGGAGCTCGAGCTGAGCGGTGGCTGCTGCCTGCTCGACACGCCGGCAGGCTTCCTCGAGCCGCTCCGGGCTCCGTTCCGTCACCGTGACGTACCCCGAGTAGCGGAAGCCCGCGTGGCCGCCGGCCAGCTCGTCCTCCCGCTGCAGGCGCGCCTCCTGCTCCCGCCTGGCCCGCGCCGAGACGGCGAAACCGTGCCGGCGCCGCAGATCGGCATCGGCCGCGCCCGAGGTCCGCTCGCGCTCCGCACGCCGGACAGCCGAGAGCGGCGCGAGCGGCGCCATCGTGACGGCGATGCTGCGCCGGAGCCCGCTCCCGACGAGCATCGGCAGGAGGAAGTCCGTACCGACCTCGGCCCTCGGCCACTCCGCAACCCAGTAGGCCGCGTGCCAGCTGCCGTCGGTGGCGAGCGAGCTCCATCTCTCCCTGACCCCGACCGGCCACGGCCAGATGGCGGGCATGTCGGTCGCCTCGAGCTCGAAGAATTGCCGGAGGCAGGAGGCAAGCTGGCGGGGCGAGAGAGGAGGCGAGCAACTGAGCCCTGCCGCCTGCATGCGCTCTCCCAGGCGGTCGAGGTGACGGCCGAGCTCGGCCGCTGTGGGGTCCGCCTCGTGCCGGCCCCGGCGGCGCAGCGTCGTCTTCACCGAGACGGCGACCAGCACCTCTCGGGACCACAGGCCCGGAGAGACCTCGTCGAGCAGCTGCTCGTAGGCGCTCGAGGCGAGACCACCCTCACTGAAGGGCCGCTCCGCCGGTGGTCCGTCCAGCACGGCCGGGTAGGAGCGGGCGATCCACTGCAGCCGGTGAGGAGCCGAGCCGTCACCGGCCAGCGCGGCGAGCACGCCGGACCAGGCAGCGATCCGGGCGGCCCGCTCGCCCTCCGACAGGAGAGCAAAGCCGTCGCCGGCGACGCGCAGCACGGCCGACCACGTGCCGCCGGTCCGGTCGGCGACCACGCCCACGGCCCTGTCTCCAGGCAGCTGGAACATCGAGAGCTGGGAGAGCGAGCCGGGAGCGCGCTCTGCCCGCTCGCTCCAAGGGCGGAAATTTCCCTCCGCCGCCTGCCGCAGGGCGTAGCGGGCGACGGTCGGCGCCCACTCCTCGGGGCTGCGGCCCCGCAGCGGCCAGGTGGCGACCGCGAGCGACGCAGCGACGCAGGCGAGGGCCGCGATAAGGCCGCCGGCGCCGCCGAGCGTACGGAGCACTCC
>JAKATT010000194.1:2827-4827 GCA_021818615.1 Actinomycetes bacterium
AGCCGCCGGCACTGCGGGGCAGCAGGCTCTGCACGCCAGCCGCCGCCCGCAGGGCAGAGCCCTGCGCTGCGCGGCGGCCGAGGCCGTCGAGGTGGGCGACCGCGCCCTGCTCGATCATGGGGATCAGCCTGAAGACGGCGAAGGGGGCGAGGCCGGCGAGGCCGAGCAGGGCGAGTCCCTCCATCGTTCCCGAGAGACCTGTGAGCGGGCTGCTCAGGGCGCCGACGGCCAGGGCCAGGACGGCCGCGATGACGAGCTTGACGAGCACCAGCCCGGCCAGGGTCTCTCCGAGGCGGCGTGCCCAGTGGGAGGTGGCGGGCCATGCGAGGCCGGCGAGGGCGAGCGGCAGGAACAAGGCGGCAACCGACACCGCAGCTGCCCGCACGATGAGCTCGAACCAGACGAAGAAGGCCACGACGCACACGATGACGGCGACGAAGAACTCGACGAAGCCGGACGGCGTCCTCGAGAACACTCCGGCCAGCTCGCCGATGACCCCGTGGGCGTGGTTGCCGTCAGCCGCCAAGAGGGCGGCGCTCGCCTGGTCGGTCGCGCTGAGGCCGAGCCGCACGAGCTCGATGACGACGGCCGTGAAGACGACGGCGAAGGGGAGCCGGACGAGAGCGGTGCGAAGCAACCCCGACACGTCCTGCTGGGCGACGGCTTGGATGACGGCGGCGGCGAGGAGGGGCAGCGTGACCGCCGCTCCGATCCCCGCCATCACCTTGAAGTCCGCCCCGAACGCCGAGCCGGACACGAGCGGCTGCGTGGTGGCGCCGAGCGCGCTCCACAGGCCGCGCAGCAACAGGCGGTCGCCGTTCACCACCCAGCTGTCGAGCGTCGAGAAGAAGGCGTTGACGATGTCCCGGGCCAGATGCCCGAGGCCGAGGAGAGCGAGCTGCGGACTGGTCACGGCGCCGATCCCTCGTTCAGTGGAAGCCATGCCCCGCGCCGAAGAGGAAGTTCACGACGGTGGGAGCCGCCCCGATGATGAGGGCGGCGGCGCCCGAGACGAGGACCGCCCGGCGCCCCGATGAGGAGTACTGGTAGTTGTTGGTGTGGCTGCCGAGCGCCCAGGCGGCTGCGCCGATCACCAGCCCGAGCAGGGCGGCGAGCAGCGCCCACCATCCGATCCCGTTCGTGAGCTGCTCGAGCGTGTTGTGCCCCGGCAGAGCCGTCGCCGATGGGTTCATCGACACGACACCGGAAAGGGCGTAGCCGGTGAGGATTCGCGGCATCGTCAGCCTCCTTTTGCGCACCACGCGCGTGCGGGAACCAGCAGGGCCGCGGGCTGTGCCGGCGGCCGAGAGAGCGGATCGCTCCGCCTGAGTTGAGAAGGATAGATAGCATGTCGTGATATTTCAAGCGATTTCATGTTATCCAGGAGTGAGGAGCGCTGGACGCGGCACCGCAGACTGCCAAAGTGTTGGAGTGGCCTCGCTTCTTCGCCTTACGATCGCCGAGGCCGCCGGGGCGGGTGGCGCGGCGCTCGTCCTCATCCTCCTCGCCGGCTGGCTCGGGGCGCGCCGGGGGCAGCGGGCATTGCGTCACCGGCTCGGCGCCCTCGCCTCACGACTGGGCGCCGACCCACCGACGCGGGACTCCCGCTCGCTCGAGGAGAGCCTCGGCGAGCTCGAGCGTGCCGCCGACCTCGCCGCCGAGACCGTCACCGACGCCAGCTCGGAGGCGATCAGGCTTCGGCGGGCCCTCGACACGCTCCCCCAGGCCGTCGTGATCCGGGACGAGCGTGGCGAGACGGCGTTCTCGAATTCGAAGGCGATCGCCCTCATGAGCGGGCGCCACGGCGACGCCCTCGCCGCCCAAGCCGTCGAGGAGCTGCTGGCGAGCACGCCGATCGGCGCCTCCGAGGAGCGCACCCTCGAGCTGTACGGCCCGCCCCGCCGCACGCTCGTCGTGCGCACCGAGAGCATCGACAACGGCTCCCGGGTGCTCGGCGTCATGGCGGTGATCGACGACGTCTCGGAGCGGCGACGCCTCGA
>JAKATT010000139.1 GCA_021818615.1 Actinomycetes bacterium
GCGGCCACGGCTCAAGCGTCGGCCAAGGTCCGCTCGGCGCTCGGCGGGCGGGTGCCGAAGCGGGTGATCGCGAAGCCGCCAAAGATCGTGAACCTCGTCGTCTGAGACTGGCCGCTCGGCGCTCGGCGCTCGGCGCTCGGTGCTCGGCGCTCGGCGCTCGGTGCTCGGCGCTCGGCGCTCGGCGCTCGGCGCTCGGCCACCCGAGCGTTCTCCATTTCGGGGCTGGTAGTTTGAGGGGACCGTCTGGGGGCGTAGCTCAGTTGGTAGAGCGCTTGACTGGCAGTCAAGAGGTTCGAGGGTTCGAGTCCCTTCGCCTCCACAAGATCCCCGTATTCGAACTCGGGCACGCCAAAGAGCACGTCAAACGGCTCGTGACAGGTGAAGTTGGCGACCTTGCCCTCGCGCACTTCGATGCGCTTGAACACGGCCTGATTGAACCGGCGGCGCGTCTGGGCTGACGCCCGCCCGTACGCCTTGGCGCAGTTGCTGGCGAAACGGACCGCGGTCTCCAGGATCTCCTGCCACTCGGCGAGGTGCGCGTCGACCGCGGTGAGTCGCTCCTCTGCCGCGCGGATGTTGGTGCCGATTCGTGATTGCTCTGCCTTCAGCACGGTGACGTCGATCGCTCCGGCGTAGTAGGCGTCGAGGAGCTTCCGCCGCTCGGTCTCGGCCTTGGCGAGCTGGCGCGTCAGGAACTCCCGCTCGGCCGAGTTGCGGTGCTGGCGGGCGGTGATCTCCACTTCCAGGTCCTCCCGGACACGTGCGAGGAAGACCTCCGGTAGCTGGATCTTCTCGTACAGCTGCTCGACCTCGGCTTCGAGGTCGCCCGCCGCGACGTAGGGCTCTCGGCAGCCAGTCGGGTTCCTGTTCTTCTGGCCGAGGCAGTAGAGGTACTCGTACCGGCCCTTCGAGAGCTGCACCGAGAGGCCACGGCCGCACACGCCGCAGAAGAGCGTGCCCTTCAGGTAGTGGTTGTGGCGGCGCTCGCGTGTACCGCGCGCGGCACGCGCGACGAGCAGGTCCTGCACGCGGTCGAACGTGGCGGTGTCGGTGAGCGGCTCGTGCAGACCCGGGTACTCGACCCCGTCCCAGCAGACGATCCCGGCGTAGGCCTTGTTGGAGAGGATGTCCGCCAGCGCCGAGACGGCGATCGGCCCGACTGGGCGGTCGCGCCTCCCGCGGTTGCGCAGCCCGCGGTGCGCCAGTTCGGCGGCAAGGCGCTCGATGGTCCACTCCCCGGTGACGTACTGCTCGAAGGCGGCGGTGATGAGCGGGGCGCGCTCGGGGTCCGGGACGATGTGGGCGACCTGTCGCCCGCCGATGCACTCGCGCACGTTCAGGTAGCCGAGCGGGGCGGCGTGCGGCCAGCCGCCCATCTTCGCCTTCTGGCTCATGCCCTTTCGGATCTCCGAGGCGAGGTTGGCCGAGTAGAACTCGGCCATGAGGGCGTGGATGCCCTCGACGAGCCGCCCCGAGGCGGTCTCCTCCAGGTTCTCGGTCACCGACACGAGCGCGGCTCCTCGGCGCCGCAGCAGCGCTCGGATGGCGACGTGGTCCTCGAGGTTGCGCGCGAGGCGGTCGACCTTGTGAACGACGACAGCGTCGACGTCGCCATCCTCGGCGACGCGGGCGAGCATCGCCTTCAGCTGCGGCCGATCGGCCGATCGCGCCGACTCGCCCCGGTCGGAGTACTCGTCGACGAGGCCCCAGCCCTGGTCGCGGATGTGGCGGACGCAAGCCTCGCGCTGGGCCGGGATCGAGAAGCCCTCCTCGCCGAGGCCGTTCTCGGCCTGCTCCCTCGTCGAGACCCGCAGGTAGATCACACAGCGCATCCTCTTCACGCTCCTTTGCTCCGGTCCGTCCATGAGGGCTCCATCCGCCGCTGATCGCAAGTCGCGCGCCGTCAACCGGCTTCCTCTTCGTCGGTGCTTCCGTATCGCCCACGGGTGGCGCTGCGCAGGCGGGCGGCCGAGGCTGCCGGGCGCGGCCAGCCCGCCAGCTCGGCGAGGCGCAGGCGAGTGTCGTCGGCGCCGAGAGGCGCCCAGATCGCCGCAGCCGGCGCACGGGCGAGCGCCTGGGTAGTGGTGGCGGCCGCGAGGCCTTCGCCGGCGAGGGCCGCATGTGCGCCAGCCTCCCGGCGCGGGCCGGGGACCACGACGAGCAGCCAGAACGGGACGCCCCAGGCGACCTCCAGGCGGGCGTAGTCGGCAGCCTTCTCCGACAGGCGCCGGAGGGGTTCCGAGCCGCGGTCGTACTCGAGGCAGAAGGTGACCTCGGCGTCGCCTTCGCGCCAGAGCCCGAGCCCGTCGGGGCGGACCACCTCGCCGAGGACCGCCTTGCAGTACCTCTCGCCCCACCAGGTGACGAGCTTCGCCCCAGGCATCGCCCGCGCTGCGGCTGCGAGGCGCACGAAGACGTCGTTGGCGCCGACGGTGTGGGCAAGGCGCTGGCTTGTCGCGATCGAGAGCGCCTGGTCCGTCCGCCAGCGCATCTTCACCTCCCGGTCGGGGTCGTCGTTTCTCATCACCGCCACGACGAAGGCGCCGAGGCGGTCGAGCACGTAGTGGTACTCGCCGTCGCGCCCGTTGCGCAGGGGTCGGAAGCGTTCGACGAGGCGCAGCTCGTACAGGCGTGTCATCCGGTGCTGGGCGGTGTTCAGGTCGCCGAAGAACATGGCGTGGAGCTGGCTCGTCGTGAGCACCCGGTGCCAGCGAAGGAGACGCAGGATCTCCCTGTCCCGGTCGGTGAGCGACGAGGCCACGTCCATCACCAGCCGGTCGGTGACCTTGCCTGGCCGCCCACGGCGGTGGGAACGAAGCGCTTTCACTGCAAAAGACCCAATGAGTCGGGGTCGACCACTGGCGGGGGTGAACGGCGCCTGTGGTGCGAGGACGCGACCCGAGACCCGGGCGGATCAGGAGTGGCGGGAGACGCGCCCCCTGACACGACCACCGATGCGCCCGGTGAAACGTCGGCCGGTTCGCCCATTCGCAAGGTCTCGCCCAGCGTGCCGGACGCGGTGCCGAGCGCACCCCTCCGCTCGGTGTGCACCTCGATGGCGAGCGCGAATAGCGCCCGCGCGAAGGGACGGAGCGAACCGGGCGGCGGCTCGGGCGGGGCGGCGCACCGCGAACGCGGTGAGCGGTCAACTGTCCGCGCCGACGGGCTCGGCTCCTCTGAACGAGCTGCGTGCTCTCCCGCACGAGCGGGTTGCGGTGCTCCGTCCCGGCGCTCGCCACGCACTTGCCCATGACGGCGACCCGGTTCATCGAGCCGTTGCGGATGCCGACGCTTCGCTGGCGAGCATGCTTGCGCATGGGGGAGGTGCCCTGCGTCCTGTTGCGGATGGTGAAGGTCCACGTTCGTGCCTGATGAGGCCCGTTCCCGACGTGCAGCTCCTCGCGCCGCCGTCATCAGCGGTGCTCCACGTTCGGTGACAGGACGTCCGCCAACCGGCGCGGGCGCCGATCAGCCGGCGTGGACCAGACCCGCTCGGTAGCGAGCAAGGAAGGCCTCGGCTCGGCGATGCCAACAGCGACCCGGACCAGTGCTGTCTCGATCGTGCGCGGGGCGAGATGTCGCACGACTGGTGCGTCGGTCAGCTCCCGGGCCGCTTCGAGCACCGTCGCGGCCGACCGGGGCGTGCGGCAAACGACCAGCAACGATGGTTGATGCGGGTCCGGCCCTCGGGAGGCGAGGCAGGCAGCGAAGCGACCGACGAGCGCGACCAGCCGGGCCGGCAGTAGGCGTTCGGCTGGCGCGACTACCAGCGCCCTCAAGGTCTCGTCCGAGCGTGCGGGCGCGAAGGTGACCTCGGCCTCTACCGGCAACGAGCGAACGTCACCGGAACGCGGGTCCCGGTACTCGAGCCCGGTGGGAAGCCGCCGCCAGCCCCCAAGGCGCAGCCCGCCGGCCTCGCCCCAGTCGCGGACCAAGAGCCACAGCTCGCTGAGGAGGGCCTTCGCCCGCACGCCGGCGGGGTCGTCGCTCCAGGCCACCTGGTGTTGGGCACCGACGGCGGCGGCCCCGAAGCCCGTCAGCCAGCAGTGGTAGGGGCTCGTGCCGAGCTCGGCCGGTGGGCGCAGGCGGTTGACGAGGCCGCGGCGCCATAGGCACCCGAGGCGGTGCTGGACGGTGCGCTCGGGGAGCGCCAGGAGGCGCACCAGCTGGGTCGTGGTGAGCACCTCGTGCTCGGCGAGCAGCACGAGAAGCATCTCGTCGGTAGCTCGAAGCGTTCGCGCGGGAACGAGTTGCGGTGATTGTCCGGCAGTGCCCGAAAGGGCGGCAGGGCGCGGCAAGACACCCTGCGACATGGGGTTTCGCGGCATGATCTGAAGCCCGTCGGACGGCGCCCGCCCCGAAGAGGATGGACCTTTTACCTCCATCCCGTCGCGAAGTCAAGCGTCTCCGAGAACTTTTTCTTCGGAGACCAAGCCAAGGCGCTCGGTGACCGTGGTCGTCGATCACTGGTCTCGCCGAGCGCGGCAGCAGCGGAGCTCATTTTCGCGCGGGCCGGTGCGTACGTGGAGCAGGGCGACCGGGGCCGGTCGTCGCCGACGACCTCCATCACGTCGTCTGCCTGGCACTCGGCGATCGAGCAGGCAGACGCAGTTGAACCCCCCTGCCAAGCGCTCGCTGGGCATGATAACTGAGAGCCGCCAAGACATCGTTCCGGCATAGCCGCCAACACATCGTTCCGCCTCGTGAGCTGATTTTCCGCCAAGACATCGTTCCGGTTGTCTGCTTCCTCGTCAGCGAGCGAGGAGGTCGTGATGTCGGAGGAGGAGCTA
>JAKATT010000144.1 GCA_021818615.1 Actinomycetes bacterium
GGCTCTTCGAGGAGATGTTCGGCCGCTGCCTCGAGCTGTGGGTCTCTGCTGCCGGCCACGACGAGTTCGAGACGCTGCAGAGAGGAAACGCCGGGCTCGCCTGAGAACGCACCGGCTCGCAACGCTGTACCGGGCAGGTGCCCGCCGGCGGCTCAGCCGGCCGCTCGCCTACCGAGCGGGCTCCGGCGGCTCCGGCGGTGAGCCCTCTGGCTCGCTCTCGTGCCGCGCGCCAGGTTCCACGCCGTTCGTCGGCAAGGGGGAGACCGTGGGCGGTGACGCTCCAGGGTCAGCATGGAGGACCGGCGGAGCTATCTCCGTACCGGTGACCGGCGAGCGATGCGCCGGGGTCATCGCGGCGTTCGGGCGCGGTCTGGTGGCACCTCTCGAGCGGACCCGCCTCGTTGCCGCGAGGCCCCCGACCAGCGCCAGGACGAGAAGGGTCCGGATGATCCGCGCCGACGCGAGGTGTGGGCTCGCTCGAAAGGCGAAGATTGCCACGGCGAGCACGGCGAGAAAGGCGAGCCTGAGGGCGACCAGCTTGTTGGAGCGCCCGCCGCCGCGAAAGAGGGAGAACACGGCCAGAGCGTACCCGGACCCGTCGTGAGCTCGGCGTTGTCCGGTCATGTGCCTACCGGCGCTTTCGGTGCGCCCGTGCGATACGAGGTGGGTCCGGGCTGCCTTGAGCTGTTGTGCGGGCAGTTGCCGCTTCCGGCTCTGCTCGCGACCGGGCGGCGGGCGGCGCCGTCTCAGGCGGGTCTGTCGTCGTTGGAACGAGCGGTCCGCTCGGCCAGCAGGTCGAGCGCCTCCTCCTCGTCGCTGCCGGGAGGCGCCAGCTGCTGGTCGCGCACATCGGCCGGATCTCCTTCCGGCCTGAGCGTCTCATCTGCCTTCCTTCCGGTGAGAAGATGACGAGGAACCCCCGGCTCGTTCTCGGGCTCCGGCACTGGGTCGTCCTGGTTCATAGACCCCTTCTTAGCCCTGCCGGGGCCACTCGGTGCCCCGGGCGTCCCCGCCCGGTGCACGGCCGTACGCGATCCCCACGAGGCCGGCCGCGGGTCCCGTTGCGATCAGGGCCGGAAGGTGGGCTCCGGGTAAATGAGCGGTCTCGGCACAGAGGGCGGAGAAGGAGGATCGCGAGGAGGACGAGCACGAGCACCAGCGCGCCTGCGGTGGCCGCGTCGTCCATGCCCCGCTGGTGCCGGGCTAGGGGCCAGGCGCTCCGCCGCGGGCGAGCACGGCGTAGTCCACGCCCGTCTCCTCGACCGAGAGCTCCCACAGGCGCCGGGCGGCGTCGAGGTCCTTGGATCTCGGGTCAAGCGACTTCCTCCTCGGAAGCCCGCGCAGACCCCCGAGATGACCCGGGCCGTAGAGCTCGCCGCCGCGCACTGCCGGCGCCGTGGCGGCGTACAGCTGCGGCCAAGCGCCTGCCTCGGCGCTCTGGGCGAAGATCCTGTTGGCCGCGCCGAGCGTCGCGTTGTGGAGCAGGGACGTGCCTCGCTGCAGGTTGGTCGCCGCGTATCCGGGATGCGCTGGCACAGCGACCGTCTCGGCGCCGAAGGTGGCTCGCAGCCTACGCTCGAGCTCCTCGGCGAAGAGCACATTGGCCAGTTTGGACTGGCAGTAGGCCTTCCAGCGGCCGTAGTGGGCACGTCCGTGCGGGTCGGCGAAGTCGATCCGGCCGAAAAGACGCATGAAGCTGGTGACCACCACCACCCGGCTGCCCTTGGTGGGCAGGAGGGCCGGCAGTAGGAGCCCGGTCAGAGCGAAATGACCGAGATGGTTCGTGCCGAACTGGGTCTCGAAGCCGTCCTCGGTCTCCGAGCGCGGAATGGCCATTACGCCTGCATTGTCCACCAGCAGGTCGAGGCGGTCGGTGGCAGCGAGCACGGTGTCGGCTGCGTGTCTCACCGACACGAGTGATGCCAGGTCGAAGACGAGCGAGCCTACGAAGACGTGAGGGGCACGGGCCCGGACGTTGCTCAGGGCGGCCTCCAGACGCTCGGGACTGCGGCCGGCGAGCAGGACGTGGGCGCCTCGTTCGGCGAGCACCGCGGCCGTCTCGAGGCCGAGCCCGCTGTTCGCGCCGGTGACGAGGGCGGTCCGCCCGCTTTGATCCGGGACGTTGATCGCGCGTTGGGTGACGACGGGCACCGTCCATCAACCTATTCGCCAGGACGAGAAGGACCGCTCCTGTCACTTGCGCGCTGTGGTAGCACGATCCGAGACGCTGCGCCCCGCCGAACTGCGATGCCGGCGAGCACTTCGAGCACCACACGATGAGCGTTGTTGATCGTGAGCTCGGCCCAGTCGTAGGCGGGGGCGACCTCGACGACGTCCATCGCGACGAGCGGGGTCTCGAGCGCGAGCAAGCGGGCGGCTCGGAGAAGGTCGGCAGGCGAGAGGCCACCGGGCTCGGGCGTCCCGGTTCCGGGGGCGAAGCCCGGGTCGAGCACGTCGATGTCGAGCGACAGGTAGATGCAGTCCGCCTCCTCGAGAGCCTCCGCCACGGCGTCGGCCATGACTGCGGGCAGCCCGCGCTCCCACACCTCCTGCATGGCGTGCCAGCGCATCTGCTGGTCGCGCATCCACTCGAACGTCTCCTGCGGCGGCCAGTAGCCACGGAGCCCCACCTGGACGAAATTCTTCCCCGGCACGGCTCCGGACTCGATGAGCCGGCGCATCGGCGTGCCGTGCGAGGCGAGGTTGCCCTCGATCGAGTCGGCTGTGTCGGCGTGGGCATCGAAGTGGACGACGCCGATCCGTCCCCACCCGCGGGCCTCGGCGACAGCAGTGGCAGCAGGCCAGGTGATCGAGTGGTCGCCGCCCAGTACGACAGGGATGATGCCTCGGCTGGCGATCTCGCCGACGCGCTGGCGGATGTTGGCGTGGGAGGCCTCGACCCTGCCGTGCGGGCAGAGCGCGTCGCCGTAGTCGATCACCGCGAGCGCATCGAAGATCTCGACGCCGAGGTCGAGGTGGTAGGTGCCGGGACCGTAGGCGAGCGCCCTCAGGGCGCGTGGCCCAAAGCGAGCACCTGGGCGGTTGGTGGTCGAGTCGTCCCAGGGCGCTCCGACGATCGCGACGTCGGGGCGCCAGGAATCGAGCTGCTCTGGTTCGCTGAGGAGGGGGCACTGGGCGAACGTCGCCGGGCCGGCGTAGCTCGGCCCGCTCAACTGGGCGGTGAGACCAGGAGGCAGGTGGCGGTCCGGGACGCCTCTGCCGCCTGGGCGGTCTTCGTCGCGTCGCGGTGACTGCGCGCTATTGGAGAGGTCCTTCACCGGAGCCTGTTGTTATCACAGCTCCACCGCGTGTCCCGCCATGGGCCGGGCGCGGGCGCCCAATCCCCCAGCCTGTGCAGGGCTGCCCGGCTGCGTAGGCTGCGCCGGTGCAAGGTGGCGAGCGGTGACCGAGAGCAAAGAGCACGAGAGGAGACTGCCTGCGCCGCTCCTCGAGTTCGACCCCGATCCGCTGGCGATGATCGAGCCCTCCTCCCATTACGGCGGGACGGCCGCCGTCCAGGTGGACATGCCTCATGTCGTCGTCGCCTGCTTCTTCGGAGACGCGGTCGCGCGCCTCGCCGCCGAGCGGCAAGCTCGCCAGGTCGCCGAGCTCGCCACCGAGCACGGTCATCACCCGGTCTGGGCACTGAGGCACGCCGGGCACGAGATCGGCTTCTACCAGCCAGGTCTCGGTGCGCCGCTCGCGGCCGCCCTTCTCGAGGAGGTGATCGACTACGGGGCCACCACTGTCGTGGCGGTCGGGGGGTGCGGCGCCCTCGAGCCCGGCCTGGCGCTCGGTCACGTCGTCGTCGTCGCCGAGGCGCTTCGTGACGAGGGGACCTCTTACCACTATCTGGCGCCAGCGCGAACCGTGATGGCCGAGCCCGCAGTCGTGGCCGAGCTCGAGGCGCTGCTTTGCGAGCGTGATCTGCCCTTCAGCACTGGCCGCAGCTGGACGACGGATGGCCTTTATCGGGAGACGAGGAAGAAGGTCGCCGCCCGGCGGAGAGAGGGCTGCCTCGTGGTCGAGATGGAGGCCGCCGCGCTGCTGGCGGTGGCCCGATTCCGCGGCATCCGCCTCGGGCAGCTGCTCTACGCCGGGGACACCCTCGCCGGGGATGAATGGGACCACCGAGGCTGGATGCATGCCCACGACGTGCGTGAGGAGATGTTCTGGCTGGCGGCGGACGCTGCGGTCCGCCTGGCCCGGTCGGCACCTGGCGAGCTGCCGGCTCAGCCGGGCTGAAGCGGAGGAGCCTGGGGAGCGCCGCGCGCTGAGGCTCCGGGCGCTGTGCCCTCCGCTGGGGCTCCGCCAACCGTCCCGCCTGGGGTATCCGGGCGCGGATCGTTTGCAGCAGGTGCGGCCCCCTCGAGCCCGGTGAGCCCGGCCTGGCGTTGGCGCGCCTCCCGAGACGGCGCGAGCGTCCCCTTGCCAATGTTCAGCTCCAGGGTGTCGCTCTCGAGCGCGAGCTCCGGCGTGGTGATGCGGTGGGCGCCTTGGGGCCGCTCGGTGAGGCTTCCGAGGGTTCCGAGCCGTTCGTGCAGGCTCGCGCCGCGCTGGGCTATGAGGGAGACGTATGCCCCGGCACCGACCGGGATCGGCAGCCAGAAGTTGACAAGGCGCCAGGCGAGGACGCCGAAGAGCGCTGGATTGTAGGCGACACCGAACACCTTCAACAGCGCCGGTACCGACGTCTCTACGAGGCCGAGGCCACCTGGCGTGATCGGGATGGCGGCCAGCACGTTGCCGACTCCGTACGCGACGACGAGATAGATCGGGTTGGTGAGAGTGCCGAAGGCAGCGACGCACGCCCACAGCGCGGCGGCGTCGAGCAACCAGTTCAAAAGTGCCCACAGGAGCGCCATCAAGAGCAGCCGGCGGTCGTCGCCGAGGGCGCGCAGGCGCGAACCGATACGGCGGATCACGCCCTCGACCTGATCCTCGGTCACCCAGTGGACGCGGCGGGCGATACCCCGGAAGATCCTGCTGGTCCGCTCCTCGCCCTTGGTGAAGCCGAAGACGAGGGTCGCGAACAGGCCCATGAGCACCGCGCCAAAGATGGCGACGCTGACATAGGTCGCGCTGAATCCCTTGAGCGGGATCGAGATGATGAGCGCGATCCACAAGAGCGCGTTCAGCACGACCGCCGATCCGATTCCCTGGGTGGCCGCCGCGACGCCCACATCCGCGCCAGGTACGCCGTTGCTCGTCATGAGGCGGTACCCGACGGGCGTGCCGCCGGCCGTACCGCCAGGGAGCACGTGGGAGACGGCGAGCGCCGAGAGGTTGATGCGGAACACCTTCGAGAGTCGCAGCGCGCCCTTTGGCAGCAGCGACATCGTGAGCTCGGCATAGGAGAGCTGTGCCACGACCTCGAGCCCGATTGCGAGCAGCAGCAGCCACGGATTGAGGCGGCTCAGCACATAGAGCTTGTCGCGGGCTGAAGCGAACGTCGGGACGACGAAGTAGATGACGACGAAGACGAGCAGCAGGAGGGTGATGCCACGTCGAAGGAACCTCGGAAACCTCCGGCGAGGCTCCCGGCGTCCACTCCGGCGCCGCCGCGCGGACGGGCCGGCGCCGCCCTCCTCGTTGCCCGCCGTGCCGGCGCTGCGCGACTCGTCCGGCTCGCCCATGGCTCCATGCTGGCAGCCCCTGCTCCTGAGGGCTAGAACCCGCCGTCGTCCTGGCGCGAAAAGTGCGGCCCGCAAGCCGAACGGCGAGCGCTGCGAGACTGGCTCTGGCACCTCAACTCGCCTCGCAGCGGCCAAGAGGCTCGCCTGCCCGCCCTGGTATCACGCACCGACGCCCGTTCCATCGAGTTGACTTGTGGGCCGTGGGCGACCGGCACATGAGGCAGGCGTCCGTCTCGAAACCCGAGACCGTGTCAGCGGGTCGTGTCCCCGATCTGGTCGCCGGCGGGGGGCGGAGCGCCCGAAGGGAGTTCGAGCGACGGGTGGTCCGGGCGACCATCATCGTGAACCTCATCGTGCTGCTCACGGTCGTCCTGGCGCTTATCGTGTGGCGCCTACGCGCAGTCCTGTTGCTCGTCGTGGTGTCGCTGTTCCTCGCCGCGCTGCTGCGGCCGATCGTGGGCTTCTTCGAGCGCCGCGGGCTGAGACGCGCCGCAGCCGCCAGCCTTGTCTTCTTCGTTGCACTCTGCGGAGTCGTCACGGTGGCCGTCGTCATCATCCACCCGCTCGTCACGGCGGCCACGCACTTCATCAAGCAGCTGCCGCAGATCGTGAGGGACGCCGAGCACGGCAAGGGTCAGATCGGTCAGCTGGTCCGCAGGTTCCACCTCCTCAAATTCGTCGAGTCGCGCCAGGCCAACTTGCAGGACATCGTGGGCAAGATCGGCAGGCCAGCGTTGGCCGTGGGGAGGTCCGTTGTAAGCGGCGTGGTCGCCGTCGTGACGATCGTCTTCTTGACGTTCTTCTTGCTGCTCGAGCTGCCCCAGATGGTGCGCGGCCTGCTCGAGTGGATGCAACCGGCCCGCTCGGCGCGCGTGCGGAGCGTGCTCGACGAGGTCGGACGAGCCGTCGTCGGTTACATGCTCGGCAACTTCGTGACGTCGGTGATAGCCGGCGTGACGATCGGGCTTGCCCTGTTCGCGCTGGGCGTGCCATACCCAGCCGTGCTCGGAATCTGGGTGGCGCTCGTCGACTTCCTGCCGCTCATTGGCGGCCTGCTCGCCGGCGTGCCGACAGTGATCATCGCGACGCTCCACTCGCTGCCGGCAGGCATCGTGACGCTCGTGGTCTTCCTCGTTTACCAGCAGATCGAGAACCACGTCCTCAACCCGGTGATCATGAGCAGGACCGTGCGCCTCAACCCGCTCTGGGTCCTGCTCGCCGTGCTGCTCGGTGCGTCCCTCGGCGACCTGGTCGGCTCGATCCTCGGTGGGCTCGTGGGCGCGCTGCTCGCCGTCCCGGCGGCGGGCGCCATCCAGGTGGTCGCGCGTGACCTCTGGCGGCACAGGACGGGCGCGACGATGCTCGGCCTCACGCCGGACCCCAGCACCACGGGCGCCGTCCCGGTCGCTGCCGCCCCCGAGGCGACCAAGCGGCCTGAGTAGCATCGCCTCGGTGCGAGTCCTGGTTGTCCTGCCCACCTACAACGAAGCGGCCAACATCGAGAACGTGCTGAGCCGCGTCCGCGGCGCCCTTCCAGGGGCGCGCGTCCTCGTGGTCGACGACAACAGCCCGGATGGGACCGCAGAGATCGCCGAGAAGGCGGCCGAGCAGCTGGGCGGCATCGATGTCCTGCGCCGCCCGGGAAAGGCGGGGCTCGGCAGCGCCTATCGCGCCGGGTTCCGCTGGGGTCTCGAGTCGGGCTTCGATGCAATGGTCGAGATGGACTCGGATCTTTCCCACGACCCCGACGACCTGGTAGGTCTCGTCGCTCTGGTCGAGGAGGGCTACGAGCTCGTCATCGGCTCCAGGTACGTGCCAGGTGGCTCGATCCCCGATTGGAGCCTCATGCGCAGGCTCCTGTCGAAGGGCGGCAACGTCTATGCAGACGCGCTGCTCGGCCTCGGCGTGCGGGACTCGACCGCAGGCTTTCGCGTGTACAGGGCCAACCTGCTCCAGCAGATCGAGCTCGACACGGTGAGAGCCGACAGCTACGGGTTCCAGATCGAGATGACCTACCGATCACGCCAGCACGGCGCTCGCATCGCCGAGGTGCCGATCCGCTTCGTCGACCGAGCTCTCGGGACGTCCAAGATGTCGGCCTACACAGTCGTCGAAGCGCTCGGGCTGGTCACGTGGTGGGGTGCCGGTCGCCTCTTCCAGGCTCTGCGGCGGCTCGGGGGACGTGGCTGACCGTCTGCGGGCGAGCCTGCCGATCGTCCCGATCGACCGCGGCCTCGGTCCGGTTGTCGCCTTCGTCCACGGACAACCTGGCTCGGGCGCGGACTGGCTCGATCTGGCCGAGGACCTGTCCAGCGATCACCGTGTGATCGCGCCCGACCGGCCGGGCTGGGGCGCGCACCCTCGCCCTGCTGTCGGGCTCGGCGACAACGCCGAGTCCTTGGCGCGCCTGCTGGAGCACTGCGGGGCTGAGCCACCCGTCACGGTGGTGGGCCACTCGCTCGGAGGTGGCATCGCGCTCGAGCTGGCGCTCGCCCGGCCGGAGCTGGTCGGCTCGCTCGTGCTCATCGGCTCGGTCGGCGTCGCCTCCGCCCTGTCCGGTCTGGACCGCCTTCTCGCCGTCCCGATGGTCGGTGACGGCATCCTCCTCGCCGGGAGTGCGACCATCCGGCGCTCCGTTCGAGCCATGAGGAGGTTGCCGGACAGCTGGAGGGCGGGGCGGCTCGCCCGTGAGGCTGTCCGCATCCCGACGGTTCGCGCCGTCGTCGGAGGCTCCGGGGGGGAGGCTCTGATGGGCCGGGCGCGGGCGTCTTTCATCATCGAGCAGCGGGCGCTCCTGCGCGAGACGCCGTCGTTGCAGCGACGGTTGACGCTGTTGCGCGTCCCGGTTGCGGTGGTGCACGGGAGCTCCGACCGGATCGTGCCGCTCCCGGCCGCACGCCTGCTGGCAGAGCTGATCCCCGGCGCAGAGCTCGTGGTCATTCCTGGCCACGGCCACCTCGTGGCCTTCGAGCAGAGGGAAGAGATCGCTCAGCTGGTGCGGCGTTACTCGAGGATGGCGTCGCTCGGAGGACCTCCCAGCCCCAGCGGATAGGCCGCGCCGGGCACCCAAGGGATTGGACGGTTCGAGAAGCGCTCTGGCCGAGCGAGTGAGCGCGCCCGGCGAGCTCACGGACGGACGGCGGCCGCGAGCACTGCTTGCAGCTTCAGCTGAGTCTCGCGCAGCTCGGTCTCCGGGTCCGAGTCGGCGACGATGCCGACGCCGGCAAAGAGGCGGGCCGTCCGGCCTTCGACGATCGCCGAGCGGATGCCGAGGTACCACTCGCCGTCACCTGCTGCGTTCACCCAGCCCACGGCTCCGGCGTACCGGCCCCGCTCGAGCTCTTCCACCTTTGACAGGTACTCGAGGGCGACGTCGGTCGGGGAGCCGGCGACGGCGGGCGTCGGGTGGATGCGGGCAAGCAGGCTGAGACAGCCTGGCTTCGTCGTGTCGAGGCGCCCCTCGATGCGCGTGCCGAGGTGCGAGACATTGCGCAGCTCGACGATGCTTGGCTCGCTCGGAACGACGAGGGAGTCGCAGACCGGCGACAGGCCGTGAGCGATCGCATCGACGACTGTGCGGTGCTCGGCCCGCTCTTTGTCGGACGCGAGGAGCGCGGCCGCGAGACGCTTGTCAGCCTCCGGGTCGCCAGAGCGCGGCGCAGTTCCCGCGAGGGGATGAGACGCGACGATGTCGCCCCTCCGCGAGACGAGGAGCTCCGGGGATGCACCGAGGAAGCCCTCAACGGCGAAGCTCTGGCAGGAGGGGTGGAGCGCCCGCAGGCGCTCGAGCAGATCGTGCTGGCGAAGCTGGCGGTTGGCGTGGACAACCACCTCCCGGGCGAGCACGACCTTGTCGAGACGTCCAGTGCGCACCTCGTCGATCGCTGTGCTCACCCGCTGGAGGAAGTCAGCGTGCGAGCGTCTGGAACGCAGCTGGAAGCGGTCGGGTGGAGCAGCCTCGTGTCGAGCGCCCGAGGAGGGCGGGGCCGCCGGGGAGCATGCTGCCTTGGAAGACTGAGCGAGCAGGCGCTCGAGGGTGTCTCGGGCTGGCGACTGCCCGGTGACGATCGCGAGCGGCTGCCCACCACTCGGCGCAACGACGGCCAGCTCCGGCACGACGAGGGCGCCAGGCTCGTCGGGGCGGAAGGGAAGGGCCCCGACGGCGAGCGGCGGGTAGAACAGGTGCTCTTGCTCGATGGAGGAGAGCACGGCCTCGAGGGCTCCTACGCGGCCTGTATCAGCTAGGCCGGCCGGGAGGCGAAGGCGGAGCGCCTGATCGAAGGCGTAGACGGCGAGCCCGTCGCGCTCGAGGACCGTCCCATCACGGAACGCGAGGGCGCGAAGCCGCTGGAGCTCGTCAAGGGCGAGCTCGTATCCGACGGCTCGCATGGTCATGGAGCGAGTGCTGCCCTAAGCGCCCTTGTCGGGCGGCTCCTCGCTCGGGCGGCACCGGATGCAGGGTGCGTGGCGGTGATTATCTGGACGATACCGCCGGACACGAAGTGCTGGCGGACCTCGGCAAAGCCGGCCTCCTCGAGCAACGACCGCATCTCGGCCTGGGATGGGAGGTAGGCGACTGACTGCGGCAGGTACCGGTAGGCGGCGCCGTCCGACAGCACCGCCCCTATCCTGGGGACGACATGGCGGAACCAGAGCGAGTGGCCGATGCGCAGGAGAGCACCACGGGGCCTGGAGACTTCGAGGAGCGAGAGCCGACCTCCCGGCCGTAGCACCCTTGCCAGCTCGGCGGCCACCGCCGGCAGGTCGGAGAAGTTGCGCAAGGCGAACCCGCTCACCACGCCGTCGAGGCTCGCGCTCCTGACGGGCAGGCGGCCGGCGTCCGCAAGCAGGAGGGGAGGGGTGCCAGGCCCGGCGTGGCGCAGCATGTTGAGCGAGAAATCGACACCGATGGCCCGGTAAGAGCGCTCGTCGAGCTCGCGGGCAAGGTCCGCGGTACCGCAGGCGAGATCGACGACCACCGAGCCCGGGCGGAGAGCAAGGAGCGTAACGGCTCGGCTCCGCCAGCGCGAATCGAGGCCGAACGTCATGATCCTGTTGACGAGGTCGTAGCGGGGCGCGATCGAGTCGAACATCTCGCGCACCCACTCGTGCTTCTCGGCCCCGGTCGGAAGTGCCTGCACTGCGGCCAGCCTACGGGCGCAGGACGCGCCCGAGCGCCTCGAGGAAGCGGCCGTTCTCCTCGGCCGTGCCGACCGTCACGCGCAGACATCCCTCTAGTCTCGGCCAGCCCGAGACATCGCGCACCAGGACAGACTGGTCGACGAGCCGCTGCCATACCTCGCCTGCCGTGCAACCAGGCACGCGAAAGAGGACGAAGTTGGCGTCCGACGGCCAGGCCTCGACGGAAAGGTCAAAAAGGGCCGAGAGCAACCGCCCCCGCTGTTCGACGAGCCTCGCGACACGGGCTCTCATCTCTGGTTCGTGGCGGAGCGCGAGGGTCCCTGCTTGCTGCTTGAAAGCGTCCAGGTGGTAGGGCAGCGACACGGCTGAACAGGCCTTTACGACCTCGCTCGTCGTCACGAGATAGCCGAGACGGAGAGCGGCCATCGCCCAGGTCTTCGAGAAGGTCCTGACGACGGCCACAGCCGGGTCGCCGCCTCGCACGAGGTCGATCGCCGACCAGGAGGAGAACTGGCCGTAGGCCTCGTCGACGACGAGGAGGCCCGGTACTGCCCCGGCGAGGTCCTCGACAGTCGAGCGGGTCTCGGAGTTGCCGGTCGGGTTGTTCGGAGAGCACAGCAGCGTGATGCTCGGCTCTCTCTCACCGAGCTGCGCGGCGCTCGCGGACAGGAGCTCCTTCGCGAGGTCGCCGTCTACGGCGAAGGCCGCAGTCCTCTCACCGCGCACGACGCCCGTCCCGGTCAGTCGCGCGATGTGGGAATGCAGGGCATAGGTGGGCTCGAAGACGAGCGCGGCACGACCCGGGCCCCCGTACGCGAGGAAGAGGCACTGCAGCACCTCGTTCGAGCCGTTGGCGCAGAACACCTGATCCGGCTGCACGCCGTGGTGCTCGGAGATCGCCTGGCGCAGCTCGGTGGCCTGGCGGTCGGGATAGCGATTCGCCTGGAGCGATCCGGCGGCCTCGGCCAGCTCGCCGAAGAAGGCCGGTGGGGGAGGCTCGGGCGACTCGTTCGTGTTCAGGCGGACGGCGACGTCGAGCTGGGGGGAGTGGTAACCGGGCATGAGCACGACCTCGTCGCGCGGGCGCGGCCCCCGCCCGGTCAGGTCCGCCTCCGGAGCGAGATCGACTGGGCGTGGGCGGCGAGGCCCTCGGAGGTCGCCATCGTCTCGACGTGACGTCCCAGCTTCTCGATCGCCTCCTGCGAGGCGCGCACGACATGCACCCTCCGTAGGAAGTCATCGACGCCGAGCACGCTCGCGAACCGTGCTGAGCCGAACGTGGGCAGCACGTGGGACGGACCGGCGATGTAGTCCCCGAAGGAGGCCGGGCTGAGGGGTCCGAGGAAGACAGCTCCGGCATTGCGGACAAGCGGGAGGAGGGACTCGGGGTTCTCGCAGCAGAGCTCGAGGTGCTCGGGGGCGATCTCGTTCGAGACCGCGAGGGCCTGTTCGGGGCCGTCCACGAGCACGCCGTAGCCGCCGCCGCTCAGGGTCGACTCGATCTCGGCACGGCGCGGCGCCTCGGCAACGAGTCTGCTCACGGCGGCGGTGACCTGCTCGAGGGCGCGCTCGGACCAGGTGAGCAGCCATGCAAGTCCATCCGGACCGTGCTCGGCCTGGACGATGAGGTCGATGGCGGCGAAGTCCGCCGGCACGGTGTCGTCTGCGACCACCACGACCTCAGACGGCCCGGCAAAGGCCGCCGGGACACCGACGACACCCCGTACCTGCTCCTTCGCGAGCGAGACCCACCGGCTCCCGGCCCCCACGATCACGTCGACCGGCGGGATCGAAGCCGTGCCGTAGGCAAGCGCCGCTATGGCCTGTGGACCGCCGATCCGGTACACCTCGTCGACCCCTGCCAGCGACGCGGCGGCGAGCACCGCGTCGGGGAGCCGGCCACCGGCCGAAGGTGGCACGCAGAGGGCGACGGCACCGACGCCTGCCACCTTCGCAGGGACACATGTCATGAGGACCCCGGACGGGTACCTTGCCCGCCCACCCGGCACGTACGCCCCTGCACGGGCAACGGGTAGCTCGAGCGCCTCTATGTGGATGCCGTTGCGGTCCACGGCCGCCATTGCGGCCGGGCGGTGCCGGTGGAAGGTCTCCACGCTCTCGCGCGCAGCGCTCAGAGCAGCGAGCAATTCGGGCTCGACGCGCCGGCACGCCGCGTGCACCTCGTCCGGCGGGACCCGCAGCTCCCCGAGGTCGACGTCGTCGAAGCGTCGCGTGTACTCCCTTACAGCCTCGTCTCCCCGGCTGCGAACCTCAGCGACAATCGCCCGCACCTCGGCTACTGGACCGTCGGCTCCGAGGTCGGGGCGGGGCAATCTGCCGCTCAAGTCGGCTGCGACGCCTCGAAGGTCGAGGAACTGGAGCACTCCGGCATCGTAACGGACCTGCAGGCGGCGCCCTTGTGCCGGACCGGCGAGCCTCTGGCGTCAAGATGGCGCGATGTCGTCCGACCTTGCCGAGCTCTCTTCGATCGCCTCCACGCTCGAGGCACTGACCCGTCGCGTGGCCGGCATGGGCGAGGCTGCCGAACATGCCGCCGACGAGAGCCTCGCCACCCAGCTCTTTGCCGTTGAGCGTGCGCTCGAGGGGGCCCAACGGCGGTTGAAGCGGCTGCTCCAGCGCGCGCCGTGAAGGCAAGAGGGCCGCGCCTGGCACCAGCGGCGCGTTCGTCGCGCCGACGGCGCCCCTAGGGGCGCCGTCGCGGAGCGGGTCGGGCGGCGGATCCCGAGCTCCGCTCATTGGAACCAGGTGGCGGGAACCGGTTCCAGAGCTCACGATAGCGCGTTGTCGCCAGACTGTCACCCCGCGCTGCGGCGAGCGCGCAGCTCGCCGATCCCTGCCGAAGGACAGACGCTTGCGAGCACGCAGTCTTCACAGCGCGGACGTCGTGCGACGCAAACCTTCCTGCCGTGAAGGATGAGGCGCAGGCTGACGGCTCCCCACTCTGCCTCGGGCAGGAGGGAGCACAGGTCCGCCTCCGCCTTGACCGGATCAGCCGACGAGCTGAGAGCGAGACGACGGCTGAGGCGCAGGACGTGCGTGTCGACCGGCAGCCCCGGCAGCCCGAGAGCGACCGAGCGGACCACGTTGGCCGTCTTGCGCCCGACGCCGGGCAGGGCGACGAGCTCCTCCATCGACTCCGGTACCTCGCCGTCGAAGCGCTCGGTGATCGCGCTCGCCATTGCCAAGAGGTGCCGGCTCTTCGCCCGGAAGAAGCCCGTCGAGCGGATCAGCTCCTCGACATCCTCGAGCCTCGCGGCGGCGAGGGCCCTCGCATCGGGGTAGCGCCGGAAAAGCGCCGGGGTCACCATGTTCACCCGTTCGTCAGTGCACTGGGCCGAGAGGATCGTGGCGACGAGGAGCTGGTACGGACCGTCGTGCACGAGGGCACACAGCTCTGCCGCGGTGCCGGGATAGGCCTCTCGCAGCCTTAGCGCGATCTCGGCGGCCCGCTCACGCCGGGCCTTCGCCGACTCGCCAGCCATCGAGACGAGCCTACAGGCGGCGGTAGTCCGGGCGAGGGCTAGCCTCGCTCGGTGCACCACGTCGAGGTCAAGAGGCGGATGGGCGAGGCCGACATCGCAGAGCTCTCGCGCCTGTTCGACGCGGCCGCGGCGGCCGACGGGCACCGTGCAATCGGCGAGCACAAGTGGCTCGACCTCGTCCAGGGGGGTCGCGAGGGGTTCGCCGGCTTCGTCGCCTGCGAGACAGGTCGCCGCCCCATCATCGGCTACGCCCAGGTGTCGCGGGGCGCCGATCGCAACTGGGCCATCGAGTACGTCGTCCACCCGGGCTGGAGGACCAGGGAGCCGGGGCTGAGGGCCGACCTCGTGAAGGTGGCGCTCGCCGAGATCGCCCGCCAGGGCGGTGGTCACGTGCACCTCTGGGTGCCCAAGCCGGGAGATGTCGACGACGAGGTGGCAAAGGCGGTCGGGCTGCGGCGCGGCCGCGACCTGTACCAGATGCGCCGGTCGCTGCCTGTCGGCCGGCTGCCCTCGATCGCCACCCGACCCTTTCGCGTCGGGCTGGACGAGGAGGATTGGCTCAAGGTGAACAACGCCGCCTTCAGCACCCATCCGGAGCAGGGCTCGTGGACCATCGAGACCATACGCGGGCGGGAGTCCCAGCCGTGGTTCGACCCGGAGGGCTTTCTCGTGCACGAGGTCGAGGCTCAGATGGCCGGGTTCTGCTGGACGAAGCTCCAGGAGGCTGATGGTGAGGCCGTCGGCGAGATCTACGTCGTCGCCGTCGCACCGGAATTCAAGGGCCGCGGTCTCGGCAGGGAGCTCGTCCTCGCAGGCCTCGACTACCTGGCGGGAAAGGGGCTCGAGACGGCCATGCTCTACGTGGACCGCGACAACGAGAGCGCCAGGGGGCTCTACACGAAGCTTGGCTTCGCGGACGACCATGTCGATCGCGCCTATACAGGTGACGTCGGACGGTGACACGTTACGACGTCACCAAACATGAGCTCGCCGAGATGATGCCCGGTGAGCCGGCCTACCGGAGCGAGCAGGTCTGGCGCGGCCTTCACCTCGGGCTGTCCGCACCAGAGGAGCTCACGGTGCTGCCGCTGACGCTGCGCGGTCGCCTCGGCGCCGACGCGCGCCTCGCGCCGGGCTTCGAGCTCGAGGAGGAAGCAGAGAGCTCGAAGGGAAGGACGCTCAGGTGGCTGCTGCGCTCGACATCGGACGGGGTGCTCGTCGAGACGGTCGTGATGAAGTACCGCGACCGGTCCACGGTCTGCGTCTCGAGCCAGGCCGGCTGCGCGATGGCCTGCTCGTTCTGCGCTACCGGACAGATGGGCTTCAGGCGCCATCTTCGCGCCGGCGAGATCACCGAGCAGGTCGTGCTTGCCGCCAGGGCATGTCGCGACCGCGGCTGGGGCCGGCTCAGCAACGTCGTGGTCATGGGCATGGGCGAGCCGCTCGCCAACTATGCCAACGTGGCGGAGGCGATCAAGCGCTGCAACGGCGAGCTGGCGATCGCCGCGCGAGCCTTCACGCTGTCGACGGTCGGGATCGTCCCGGGGATCTCCCGCCTCGCTCGCGAGCCGTTGCAGGTAAACCTCGCCGTGTCGCTTCACGCGGCCCGCGACGAGCTGCGCTCCAGCATCGTGCCAATCAACCGGCGCTATCCCTTGGCTCAGGTGATGCGGGCATGTGAGGACTACGCGGCCAAGACGCAGCGGCGAGTGTCCTTCGAGTGGGCGCTCATCGCCGGCGTGAACGACGGGCGAGCGGACTCGCTCGAGCTGGCACGGCTGCTCCGGCCCCTCGCCGGCCTCGCCCACGTCAACCTCATCCCATTGAATCCAACGCCCCGGTACCTCGTCGCCGGAAGCTCGCGCCGGGTGGTGGGGCGGTTCCGGGACGAGCTCTTGGACCGGGGAGTGAACGTCACGGTGCGTGACACCCGCGGCCAGGATGTCGGGGGTGCCTGCGGCCAGCTGGCAGGCGGGGCGCAGGCGGCATCGATCCGGCGCCGCGTCTAGCCTGCGCGCCCGATGGGCACGCACTTCGAAGGCATCGAGGCCATGAAGGCCGAGGTCGGCCGGCACCTCGGCTACAGCGAATGGCACGAGATCACCCAGGACCAGGTGAACCGTTTCGCCGACGCGACCGGTGACCACCAGTGGATCCACGTCGACCCCGAGCGGGCAAGGCGCGAGAGCCCCTTTGGCGGCTCGATCGCCCACGGGTACCTGACGCTGTCGCTCGCTCCGGCGCTCCTGTCGGAGGTCGTCTCGGTGGGCGGCATCTCTCTCGGCCTCAACTACGGCTGCAACAGGGTCCGCTTCCCAGCTGCCGTGCCGGTGGGCAGCAAGCTCCGCCTCGGGGCTACGCTCGAAGCCGTCGAGGAGATCGCCGGAGGAGCCCAGATCGTGATGGACCTGAGCTTCGAGGTCGAGGGGCAGGCGAAGCCGTCCTGCGTCGCCGAGGCGGTGTACAGGTATTACTCATGACAGCATCCCTCCGATGACCTCGAGCGGCACGGCCAGCGAGGACGCGGCGCCGCGAAGCGCCGACGTCCGCCGCGTCACGAAGGAGACCGAAGTACGCGTCCACTTGGCACTCGGGCGAGGCGGGCCGGTGTCGGTCTCGACCGGCCTGCCCTTCTTCGACCACATGATCTCCCAGCTCGGCACGCACGGCGGCTTCGCGCTCGATGTCTCGGCATCGGGCGATCTCGAAGTTGACGCCCATCACACGGTCGAAGACGTCGGTCTCGCCCTCGGCCAGGCGCTCCGCTCGGCACTCGGCGACAAGGCAGGAGCGCGTCGGTTCGCGTCGGTGTCAGTGCCACTCGACGAGGCCCTCTGCGACGTCGCGCTCGACCTCTCGGGACGACCCTTCCTCCTCTACGACGTCGAGTTGCCCCCGGATTCGGGCCCGCTCGGGTCCCCGTCCTTCGAGCCGCAGCTCGCAGAGGAGTTCTGGCGTGCCTTCGCCAGCGAGGCCGCTCTCACATTGCACGTGGCACTTCGCTACGGGCGCAATCCCCACCACATCATCGAGTGCTCGTTCAAGGCCGTGGCGAGGGCGCTGCGTGAGGCGGTCAGAGTCGAGGGGGGCGACGTCCCCTCGACGAAAGGCGCGCTGTGAGCTCCAGATGGCGGCCCGGCGAGACCGTGATGGCTGCGAGATGATCGCCGTCCTCGACTACGGGATCGGTAACCTCCGTTCGGCGGAGAAGGCCCTGCAGCACGTCGGTGCGGACGCTCGGCTCGTCTCTGACCCGAAGCAGGCTGCCCGTGCCTCGGGCGTCGTGCTTCCCGGCGTCGGAGCATTCGGCGCGTGCGCCCGGGCCCTGCGCAGCTCCGGCATGGACGAGGCGGCGCGAAACGCCATAGAGAGTGAAGTGCCCTTCCTCGGGATCTGCGTCGGGCTCCAGCTCATGTTCGACGGGTCGGAGGAGGATCCCTCCGCCGCCGGCCTCGGAGTGCTCGCCGGCACGGTGAGGGCGCTTCCTCCGGGCGAGCGCAGCCCTCAGATGCAGTGGAACGTCGTGCAGGCATGTCGTCCGGGATCGCGCCTCCTCGGGTCCTCGCCTGAGCAGTGGTTCTACTTCGTGCACTCCTACGCGCCGGCGCCGGAGATCGCCACGAGCGCCTCGGTCGTCGGGACGTGCGAGTACGGTGCCCGCCTCCCGGTCGCGTTCGAGCGCGGCAACGTGTTCGGGACGCAGTTCCACCCGGAGAAGTCGGCCCGCAACGGCCTCGAGCTGCTGGGCCGCTTCGCCGCCCTTTGCGCCTGAGCACCCGAGACCTTGCAGCTCTGGCCGGCACTCGACCTGCGTAATGGTCGCTGCGTTCGCCTCGTACGCGGCGACTTCGCCGAGGAGACGGCCTTTGGCGACCCGGTCGAGCTCGCCCTCGGCTACCTCGATGCTGGAGCCGATCGCGTGCACGTCGTCGACCTCGATGCGGCTCGGACCGGCCGACCGGTCAACCGGAAGGTGATCGGCCGCATCGCGGCGACGGGCCTGCTCGTGCAGGCAGGCGGTGGGGTCCGCAGCAAGGGGGCCGCCGAGGCGCTCTTCGACGAGGGTGTCGCCCGGGTGATCGTCGGGACGGCCGCTGTCGAGCAGCCCGGGCTGCTCGCCTCCCTCGCCGAGCGATGGCCCGGAGCGGTCGTCGCCGGGCTCGACCATCGCAACGTCGCCTCTCAAGACGGCCGCATCATGAGGGAGCTCGCCGTTCGCGGATGGACCGAGGGATCTGGCCGCGAACTGCTCGAGGTGGTCGCTCAGCTGGCGGAGCTGCCCCTCGCCGGGATCGTGGTGACGAGCATCTCGCGTGACGGCACCGGTGCCGGGCCCGATCTCGATGGGCTGCGAAGTGTTCTGAGGCTCACCTCTCCGCCCGTCATCGCTGCCGGAGGGGTCGGGGGCACGGCAGACCTGCGCCGGCTGGCCGCCCTACAGGTCGGCGAGCGCAGGCTCGACGGCGTCATCGCCGGGCGGGCGATCCTGTCGGGTAGCGTCGAGCTCGACGCCGCGCTGCGGACCGTCGCCGGGGGCGGCTGAGACGGTGCGGGCGGTGCGGGTCATCCCCTGTCTCGACGTCGATGCCGGCCGCGTGGTGAAAGGTGTCGAGTTCGTCGGCCTTCGCGATGCCGGCGACCCGGTCGAGCTCGCCGCCCGCTACGACGCCGAGGGCGCCGACGAGCTCGTTGTCCTTGACATCACCGCATCGGCACAGCAGAGGGACACCATGGTCGCAGTCGTCGAACGGGCGGCCGAGCAGGTGTTCATACCTCTCACGGTGGGGGGAGGCATAAGGACGGTCGAGGATGCGCGCAGACTGCTCCGGGCCGGAGCCGACAAGGTCGCTGTCAACTCTGCGGCCGTCGGCCGGCCCGGACTCGTCTCCGAGCTGGCGGCGGAGTTCGGCGCCCAGTCCGTCGTTGTCGCGATAGACGCCCGCCGCTCGGCGACCCGGCGTGCCGCCTGGGAGGTCGTGACGCACGGTGGGCGGCGCCCCACCGATCTCGACGCCGTTGCCTGGGCCGTCGAGGTGGCGGGTCTCGGCGCTGGCGAGGTGCTGGTCACCTCGATGGATCGGGACGGCACCGAGCTCGGCTACGACCTCGAGCTCACCTGCTCGATCGTCACGGCGGTCGGGATCCCGGTCGTCGCCTCGGGAGGTGTGGGCACGCTCGAGCACCTCGTCGACGGAGCGCTCGTCGGCCGGGCCGACGGGTTGCTCGCCGCGTCGATCTTCCACTTCGGCCACGCGAGCGTGCGCGAGGCGAAGGCGCGCCTGCTTGCCGCCGGCGTGCCGGTCCGGCCACCGGGAAACGGGGCCACACCCACCTCGCAGTACCGTTGATGCTCGTGCAGACAAGCGAGCCGGGCAACAGGGGCGGGCCGGGCAACAGGGGCGGGCCGAAGGCGAAGGTGGCCGCGGGCAAGCAGTCGGTCACCATGTTGAATGACCGCGTGCTCGTGAACGTCCCGTTGGCCGAAGGCGAGCGGCGCTCGCGCTCGGGCATCCTGATCCCGGCCACTGCGGCTGTGGCCAAACGCCTGAGCTGGGCGGAGGTGGCAGCTGTCGGGCCTCACGTGAGGACGATCCGTCCCGGCGACACCATTCTGTTCAACTCCGAGGAGTGCTTCGAGGTCGACGTCCAGGGTGAGGAATTCCTCATCCTGCGTGAGCGCGACGTCCACGCCGTGGCCTCCGAGCGGATCGACGGCGGGACCGGCCTGTACCTGTGACAGAGCCACGCGTCCTGCTCGGCGATCCGATCGACGCTTCGCCCGACGAGCTGGCGGCGCTGCGCTACGGCCCGGACGGGCTCTTGGCCGCCGTCGTCCAGGACGTCGGGTCGCTAGAGGTGCTCATGGTCGCCTGGATGAACGAGGAGGCGCTGCGGCGAACGCTTCAGACCGGGCGCTCGTGGTTCTGGTCGCGCAGCCGCGGCGAGCTGTGGTGCAAGGGCGAGACCTCCGGCGATCGCCAGTTCGTGCGAGAGGTGCGCTACGACTGCGACAGCGACGCCTTGCTGCTGCTCGTCGAGCAGCAGGGACGGGGCGCCTGCCATACCGGGGAGCATTCCTGCTTCTACCGCCGGCTCGGGACGTGATGGTGCCTGTATCGCCGTGCCCCGACGTGTTCGCCGGGCTCGCCCGTGAGCAGCGCGTGGTCCCGGTGTGGCGGGAGCTCGTCGCCGACACGATCACCCCGGTCGGCGCATTCACCTCGGTGGTGGGGACGGGAGAGGGCTTCCTCCTCGAGAGCGTCGAGCACGGTGAGCGCTGGAGCCGCTTCTCCTTCCTCGGCCGTTCGCCGCTCGCGACCCTGGTCGCGTCACGCGGTCGCCTCGAGGTCGTCGCCGGCAACCTGCCCGTCGCCGTACCTCTCGAAGAGGGTGTGCTTGCAGCGATCGAGGCCCTCGTCGGAGAGCTCGGCTCACCAGCTCTCGCCGAGCTGCCGCCGTGGCACGGCGGCCTCGTCGGCTACCTCGGCTACGACGTCGTGCGCGAGGTCGAGCGGCTCCCGAACGTTCCGCAGGACGACCTCGGCCTACCGGACGCGGTCGTCTCGGTCGTCGGCGAGCTGGCGGCGTTCGACCACTGGCGCCAGCGCGTGACGCTCATCGACAACGTCGTCGTCCCTGTCGCCGAGGACGGGGAACCGGACATCGCAGGCGCTCTCTCGGCCTACAGCGCCTCGGCCGTCCGCCTCGCCACCCTGGCCGGCGATCTCATCAGCGGTGCCGGGGAGCCACTGGTGGAGCCGCCCGACCCGCGAGGCCGCCTCCCCGACGCCGAGGTACATCGCGTCATGTCCCCCGAGCAGTTCCGCCTTGCCGTCGAAACGGCCAAGGAGCACATCCGGGCAGGGGAGGTGTTCCAGGTCGTGCTGTCACAGCGCTTTGACCTCGACCTGGGCTGCGACCCCTTCGACGTCTACCGCGTGCTGCGCCAGGTGAACCCGAGCCCCTACATGTTCTTCCTCCGCCAGGGCGGGCTGAGCGTGGTCGGCGCGTCGCCGGAACCGCTCGTCCAGCTGCTCTCTGGGCGCGTCGTCTCCCGCCCCGTCGCCGGCACGCGCCGGCGCGGGGAGAGCGAGGCGGAGGACCGCAGCCTCGAGGCCGAGCTCGTCGAGCACCCGAAGGAGGTGGCCGAGCACGTCATGCTCGTGGACCTCGCCCGCAACGACGTCGGCCGGGTCGTCCGCTATGGCACAGAGCACGTCGACGAGCTCATGAGCGTCGAGCGCTACAGCCACGTCATGCATCTGAGCTCACAGGTCTCCGGTGAGCTCGCCGAGGGGAAGGGACCGGTCGACGTGCTGAGGGCGACCCTGCCTGCGGGCACGGTGTCGGGGGCGCCGAAGGTCCGCGCGATGGAGATCATCGACGAGCTCGAGCCGACCAAGCGCGGCCCATACGCAGGCGTCGTCGGCTACATCGACTTCTCGGGCAACCTCGACACCGCGATTGCCATCCGCACCCTCGTGGCGCTGCCTGACGGCCGAGCATGCGTGCAGGCCGGAGCAGGCATAGTTGCCGACTCCGACCCGCAGGCCGAGGAGGAGGAGTGCGCCCAGAAAGCCGCCGCCGTGCTCGCTGCGGTCGCCGGCGCCCGCCTGTTGGCCAGAGCGCGGGCCCGCTGGCCCTTCGGCGGCGAGCATGTCGCACCGGCGACGCCCGGCAAGGCGGATGACCCGTCGCCCGAGCCTGTGGTGCGTCCGTGACGCTCGGGCCCGAGGCGACCTACGACGCAATCCGCCACGACGTGGCGGCGCGGGTGGTCGACAGGGACGGGCTCATCGTTGAGGGTACCGGCGCTCTCGGCTGGCTGCAGGGACAGGTGAGCCAGGACCTCGTCGGCCTCGAGCCGGGTGCGGCGGCCGACACCCTCGTGCTCTCGCCGCAGGGAAGGATAGACGCCGCCGCAAGGATCTGGCGCCGCAACACGGAGCGCTTCGTGTTGGAGGTGGAGCGCGGCTTCGGCTCCGCCCTCGAGGGACGCCTTGGCCGCTTCAAGCTCCGGGTCGAAGCAGCGCTCGCCCGGACAGCTCTCAGGGTGGTCGAGTGCCGGGGCCCGAACGCGCAGGCATCGCGCCCCGACGGGGCCGCAGTCGTCGCGTGGCCCGGCCTGCAGGGCTGGGACTTCGTGCTCGAGGAGGGCGACGTGGCACCGATGCTCCCGCCGGTAGGGGACTCGGCGGCCTTTGAGGCTGCGCGGATCGAGGCAGGGATCCCCATGCTCGGGCGGGAGCTGACCGATCGGACCATCCCGCAGGAGACGGGGACGGCCTTCGTTGGGGGCGTCGTCTCCTTCACAAAGGGCTGTTACACGGGCCAGGAGCTCGTCGCTCGGCTCGACGCCCGCGGCTCGAACGTCGCGAGACGCCTCTGCGGCGTGCTCTGCGAAGACGGAGCCCCCGCGGCGGGCGACGTCGTCGAGGTAGGCGGCGTGGCGGTAGGCGTGCTCACGAGCGTCGCCTGGTCGCCCGGTTTCCGAGCGCCTGTCGCCCTCGCCTTCGCAAAGCGCTCGGTGCAGCTGCCTGCGAGCGCGGTGGTGGCCGCGCCGGCCGGCGCCGGGCGCGACCCGGTCCGGGCCGAGCTGCGATCGCTGCCGCTCCTGACCGGGTAGAACAACCCCGTGGCGATCCTGCTCGCCCTCGCTGCGGCCCTGTGCAACGCCCTTTCGACCATCTTCCAGAGGATGGGAGTCGAGTACGCGCCCGAGGACGCAACGCTGAGGTGGAAGCTGATCAAGCACGTGATGCGGCGCCCGGTGTGGTTTCTCGGCCTTTCCACGATGGTCGGCGCCTTCCTTTTCCAGGCCGCTGCACTGGATCACGGTGGGCTCACGGTCGTCCAGCCGCTGCTCGTCACCGAGCTCGTCTTTCTGGTCGTGATCCTTCGCGTCTCGTTCGGGCGGACGCTCGGGTGGCGCGAGGCCGTCGGAACGGTCTGTCTCGTGGCCGGCCTCGGGACGTTCCTGGCGGTGAGCGACCAGGGCGGTGGCAACGCCCTGCCGACGCCGGGCGAGTGGGTGCTCGTCATAGTCGCCTGCGCCGGCGCCGTCGTGCTGGCGGTGCTGATGACCCGCTTCGGCTCCCGTCCCTGGCGCTCCGCCTGGTTCGGCGCTTCTGCCGCCGTCTCCTTCGCCCTCTGCGCGGCGTTCATCAAGTCGACGACAACCCTCTACCAAAGGCACGGCTTCGCGGCACTCTTCGGTCATTTCGAGCCGTATGCCATCGCGCTCGCCGGACTGGCCGGATTGTTCCTCACGCAGAACGCGTTCCATGCCGGGCCGATCACGGCGTCGCAGGCGACTCTTGTCATCGTCGACCCGATCGCGAGCATCGTCATCGGGGTCACGCTGTTCGGCGACAACCTGAGAGGCGGGACGGGCATCCTCGCGCTCGACGCGCTCGCCCTGGCCATAATGTCCCTCGGGATATTCGTGCTCTGCCACTCGCCGCTCATCGTCGAGACGACGGCCGACGACCGCCTGACGCGAGGGCCGGCACCCGGGAGCCGTCACGGCAGCCCGAGCCCTGGGACCGCCGGCGCGTCCCAGTAGTCTCCGTCCATGGGGAGCTACCTCGAGCGTATCCTCGCCCGGCACCGGCAGGAGGCGGCACGCGACCGGCGCGATCCCGACGAGCTCGTCGCCGCTGCGAGGGCGCGCGCCGCCGCCGCCGCCTCGCGCGGCTTCACCTCGGCGTTGGCCGCAGGCCCGGCGGGCCCCCGTCTCATCGCCGAGGTGAAGCGCCGCTCCCCGTCGAAGGGGGACCTCGCCGCGAACCTGGACCCGGCCCGGCTGGCGGCGGCCTACGAGCGGGGTGGGGCGGCCTGCCTGTCGGTCCTCACCGATGCCCCGCACTTCGGCGGTTCGGCGGCGGATCTGGCAGCGGCCCGCGCCGCAACCGCTCTCCCGGTGCTGAGGAAGGACTTCACGCTCTCGGCGAACGACGTCTGCGACGCGCGCCTGATGGGTGCCGACGCCGTCCTGCTCATCGTCGCGGCGCTGGACGACGCCGAGCTGCGGAGCTTGCGCGAGTTGGCTGCCTCCTTGGACCTGGCGGCGATCGTCGAGGTCCACGACGAGATGGAGGCGGGGCGCGCCCTCGAGAGCGGAGCCGAGATCATCGGGGTCAACCAGCGTGACCTGCGCAGTTTCGAGCTCGATGCTTGCAGGGCAGCTCGCATCGCCACTGCGCTGCCGCCGTCGGTGAAAAAGGTGGCCGAGTCCGGCATCACCTCCCACGACGACGTCCTGCGCCTGGCCGGGGCCGGCTTCGACGCGGTCCTCGTCGGGGAGTCGGTCGTGACGAGCAGCGACCCGGCCGCAGCCGTCCGGGCACTGCTGACAGGATCGGCCGTGCCATGTGGGTGAAGATCTGCGGCCTGACGAGCGAGGAGGACGCCCTCCTCGCGGTCGCGATGGGTGCGGACGCGGTCGGCTTCGTGTTCGCGCCATCCCCGCGCCAGATGACGCCGAGCGCGGTGGCGAGCATCGTGCGCCGCCTCCCACACGAGGTCATGACCGTCGGGGTCTTCAAGGACGAGCGCGCCCAGACCGTGGTTGACGTGGTCAACCGGCTGGGCCTTTCAGCCGCTCAGCTGCACGGGAACGAGACCCGCGAGGACTGCGTGTACGTCGCCCAGCGCGTCCCGCTCACGATCAAGGCCTTCGCCGCCGGCGACGCCAGGATCGAACGGGCCGAAGACTACGGCG
>JAKATT010000089.1 GCA_021818615.1 Actinomycetes bacterium
GATCGAGGAGAACGCAGGGGCGCCCGTGATGGTGACGTCGTCCTCGGCCTTCACGATGCTCATCGGCGCGAGGAAGCTGCACGTCCCGGCGGGCACAGTCGTCCGTTCCGTGCTCGCGGCGAGGGGCGCGCAAGCCGGCACATGGACTGTGGCGGAGGCGAGCGCCTGCGATCAGACAGCTGGCTGGAAGGTGGTTGCCCGCGACGCGCCCGACCCTCTCGCCGTGCCCGCCTCGAGGGCCGCCATGGCGCCGGAGTCAGAGCTCCTGCAGCTGTGCAGGGCCGACGGGGTGATCGTCACGTACCGAGGAAGCATCGAGGCTTTCGACTACTACGGTCCGAGCACAGGAGACGTCCACCTCGCCAGGACGCTCAACCTCGTCCCGCTCGAGCAGTACGTCGCGGACGTGACCCCCACGGAGTCGCCCTCCGGCTGGGGATCGCTGCCGACCGGCTCGACCGGCGGCCAAGGCGAGGCCTACGGCTTCCAGGAGCTCGAGGCGCAGGCGGTGGCAGTTCGCACCTACGTGCTCGCCCAGATCGCGGCGGGCGGCTGGTACGGCTATGCAGACATCTGCGACGACGTCTGCCAGGGCTACACGAGCGGCGCCGGGTACGAGAACACCCTCACGACCCTTGCGGCCAGGGACACGGCGGGTCGGATATTGCTGCTGAACGGCTTGCCGGCTCCGACGCAGTACGCGTCGTCGTCCGGTGGCTACACCGGCGGGAGCCCAGCCTTTCAACCGGTGGTCGACAAGGGTGACGCCGTCTGCTTGAAAGGCGCCGGCCCGCTTGGTTGCAACCCGTGGCACACCTGGACGGCGTCGGTGCCGGTGACGCAGATCGAAGCCGCCTTTCCCGAGGTGGGCACGCTCGCCGACGTGAAGGTGACGTCCCGCAACAGCCTCGGCGCCTACGGCGGGCGAGTGCTCGAGATCGAGGTGACAGGCGTCGCGGGCGCCAGCACCACTGTGACGGGCAACGCCTGGGCTGCCGACTTCAACCTGAGCTCGAATTGGTTCGCGCTGACCGACGGTCCGAGCGCGACCGCCAAGGCGCCGACCTCGCGCGCCGCATCGGCTGAGCCGCCGGACGGTGCCGGGCTCCGCCGGTCGCCATGCCGGTCCGTCCCGGGGTGCCAGCCTCCTGTCGGGCCGGTCGGCAGGGGGCGGGGGCTGCCGGCCTCGCTCGCGTAAGGCGCTCCCGCCTCTTCGGGCAGGGCGGGCGGCGCCCGCCTGCCGGTATTGTCGGGCTGGACGGCAATCGAGGAGGGCGGATGGACGTCCGGGACAAGCTGTACATCGACGGCGTCTTCGTGGAGCCCGGCAGCATCGACACGATCCAGGTCGTCGACTCCTCCACCGAAGAGGTGATCGGCACCGTTCCAGCAGGCACCTCGAAGGATGTGGACAAGGCAGTCCAGGCGGCCCGCAGGGCCTTCGAAGACTGGTCGGTCGTCTCGGTCTCCGAGCGCGTGAAGTACACCTCTCGCATCGCCGAGGAGCTCGGCGCCCGGACGGCGGACATCGCCGAGCTGATCGCGCGCGAGGTCGGCATGCCGCTCAGCCTCGCGATGCTGATCCAGGCGGGCCTCCCGATCGGGACGTTCGCCTCGATGGCCGACGTGGTCGAGCAGATCAGCTGGGAGGAGCGCATCGCCAACTCGCTCGTCGTACGCGAGCCGGTCGGCGTCGTCGGTGCGATCACGCCGTGGAACTACCCGCTCCACCAGATCGCGGCAAAGGTCGCACCTGCCCTCGCCGCCGGTTGTACCGTCGTGTTGAAGCCGAGCGAGGTGGCTCCGCTCAATGCCTTCTTGTTGGCCGACGTGATCCACGAGGTCGGACTTCCGAGCGGTGTGTTCAACCTCGTTTCGGGGACGGGCCCGGTCGTCGGCGAAGCACTGGCGGCACATCCGGAGGTCGACATGATCTCGTTCACCGGCTCGACCCTGGCAGGTCGACGGGTGAGCGAGGTGGCATCGGCAACCCTCAAGCGGGTCGCCCTCGAGCTAGGGGGCAAGTCGGCCAACGTCATCCTCGAGGACGCCGACTTGGAGAAGGCCGTGTCGACGGGAGTGACGATGTGCTTCCTCAACTCCGGACAGACGTGCAGCGCGCTCACCCGCATGGTTGTGCCGCGGGGCCGCTTGGGCGAGGTGGAGGAGATCGCGCGGCGGGAGGCCGAGGCGGCCAAGCCCGGCAGTCCCTTCGACGACACGACGCGGCTCGGACCCCTCGTCTCGGCCGCCCAGCGGGATCGGGTGCGCTCCTACATCGCCAAGGGCATCGAGGAGGGCGCGAAGCTCGTCACCGGCGGGGCCGAGCCGCCCCAAGGTCTCGAGACCGGATACTTCGTGTGTCCGACCGTCTTTTCCGAGGTGACGCCGGGCATGACCATTGCCCAGGAGGAGATCTTCGGGCCGGTGCTCGCCATTCTCCCCTACGATTCCGAAGAGGAGGCCGTGGCGATCGCGAACGACTCCAGCTACGGGCTCGCAGGGGCCGTCTGGGCGGCCGACCCGGAGCGGGCCCGTCAGGTCGCCCGGCGCATCCGGACGGGCCAGGTCGACATCAACGGGGGGAGCTTCAATCCCCAGGCGCCCTTCGGCGGCTTCAAGCACTCCGGGCACGGCAGGGAGCTCGGCAAGTACGGTCTCGAGGAATTCCTCGAGATCAAATCGCTCCAGCTCTGAGCAGGGAGGACCGGGGCGAGCCCCGTCGCGCGGGACCAGTGACGAGAGTCGCCGTGGCATCGTCGTCGTCTGTCCCAGCCGGCCTTCCAACGGAGCGCCCGGCGCCGGTCGCGCGGCTCGTGAAGAGGCAGGTCGCAAAGTACGCCCGCTTCGTCATCGGCCTTGGGCTCGGCGTCCTCGCACTCTGGGCCGTCGCCGGCCAGCGTGGCGAGCTCGCGGGAGCGACTGCCGAGCTGGCCCACCTCCAACCGGGATGGCTGTTGCTCGGCATCGTCTCCGAGCTGCTCTCGGTATTGGCCTTCTCGCGGATGCAGGCGCGCCTGCTGCGCGTCGGCGGAGGAGCTATGCCGGCCGTGCGCCTCCTCGGAGTCACGTTCGCAGCCGGTGCGATCGCCAGCTCTTTGCCGGCCGGTCCTGCAGTCTCCAGCCTCTACGCCTACCGGCAGTACCGCAGGTACGGGGCCGATGAAGGCGTCGCCGCCTGGACCCTGCTCGCCACGTTCGTCGCGTCGGCCCTCGGGCTCACGCTCGTCGCCTCGGGCGGCGTCCTCGTCGCCGAGCAGCAGGGGGCTGCACTCGACCTGGTCGGTGTCACCGTCGCTCTGCTCGGAGTGGCACTGCTCGCGACGGCTCTGCTTTGGCAGCGCAGGCTCGTGACCCGGGTCATCGTCTTCGGGCTCCGTTTGCTTCAGCGCCTCACGAGGCACTCTGGAGTCGACTCGTCTGCGGTGATCGAGCGGGTGCGCGACCGTCTCGACCAGGTTCACCTCACATGGCGTGCATTCCTGCCGGCACTCGCGTGGTCGGTGGGCAACTGGGCGTTGGACTGTGGTTGTCTCGTGTGCGGCTACCTCGCAGTCGGCGCCTCGATCCCGTGGCGGGGTCTGCTGCTCGCCTACGGCGCAGGTCAGCTGGCGGCGAACCTGCCGATCACACCGGGTGGGCTCGGCGTCGTGGAAGGAAGCCTGACGGTGGCACTCGTCGCCTACGGAGGGGCGCAGATCTCGACGGTGGCCGCCGTGATCCTGTACCGGATAGTGAGCTTCTGGGGCTATTTGCCTGTCGGATGGGCCATCTGGGGCGGGATGGCTCTGGCGGACCGAGCCCGCGACGCCACGAGCGATGGCCGAGGCGGCCCGGGCGAGAACGAGGCCGTCATGGGCGGCACGACCAGCTGAGAGAGGGGGTTTGATGGGCGATCAGGGCTCGGGTGTGATCACCGGGGAGGCGGCGAGGGACCCGGCCACCCGGCGGGCGTCGTGGCGGGCAGGCCGGCGTAGGCGCCGTGTCGTGACGGCCGGCGTCCTCTTGGTGGTGTGCGCCCTGTCCCTCGGGGCGTGCACCTCGGTGCGCAACACGCTCGGAACGCGTGACAGCACATGCTTCCGGGTGCTTCCCGAGGCGCGCAACGCAGTGGGCAGAGCTCCGCGTTTCGAGGGCGTGAGGGCACTGTCCGCGGGTGCCCTGCTGGAGGCGACGAAGCGTCATTCGATCGCCGTGCCGGCGGCGATCGAGCACGCCCTTCACAAGGCGACCTGCCTGGTCGCCTTTGCCGGCCGGTTCAACCTGCGCTCGGTGCTAAGGGCATGGGCGCCGAGACCGGGCCCGTACAACGTTGCCATCGTCGTTGTGATCCAGGCGACCACGAAGGTGGTGGCGACCGCCCTGCTTGCCAGGATGCCATTTCGCTTCCGCCACAGCTTCGCGTTCGAGCGCTGAGCGCAGGCTGCTATTCGCGCTCGAGATCGATCCGTACGTGCAGCTCGCTTCCCGGCTCAGCGGCGACAAGCTCGAGGGCTGCAATGTTAGCGGCGGCGCTGAGATCGTCGCGTGCGAGAGAGACCAGCTCGATGACGTCATAGGGTGCTGAGACAGAGCACCGGAGCACGCGTGCTCGCAGCGAGCGGTGCTGCTCGCTCTTCATCCGGCGGATATCGCCGAGCACAGCCGAGACGGCGGGCAGCAACTCGTGTCGCGCCCGGGGGAGCTCGGCACCGAGCTCGGAGACCTCCGGCCAGGAAGCGATGTGGATGGAGCCCTCGTGCCACCACGACCAGGCTTCCTCGGCTGCAAAGGGCAGGAACGGAGCGAACAGGCGAATGAGGACGCCGAGAGACGTCTCGAGGGCCCACAGTGCGGAGAGCGTCGCCGGCTCGGCCCTGTCGCCGTAGGCACGAGCCTTTACGAGCTCGATGTAGTCGTCGCAGTACGACCAGAAGAACGCCTCGCAGAGCTCGAGGCAGCGCGCATGGTCAACATGCTCGAAGGCCTCGGTCGCGTCCTCGATCACATGGGCGAGGCAGGCGAGCAACGACGCGTCGAGGGCCCGCAGCTCAGGCGGCCCCAGATCGTCACCGCCTCGGCTCGTGAGGCACGGGGCGCATCTCGTGACGACGAACTTCGTGACGTTGAGGAGCTTGATGGCGAGCCGCCTGCCCACCTTCATCTGCTGGTCGTCGTAGGCCGTGTCGACCCCGAGCCGCGCCGATACCGCCCAGTAGCGAACAGCATCGGTGCCGTGGCGTTCGAGCGGCTCGGTCGGGACGACGACGTTGCCCTTCGACTTCCCCATCTTCTTGCGGTCGGGGTCGAGGATCCATCCCGAGATGGCAGCGTGCCGCCAGGGCAGGCAGCCGAATTCGAGCTCCGAACGGACGACTGTCGAGAACAGCCAGGTCCGGATGATCTCGTGGGCCTGCGGGCGCAGGTCCATCGGGAAGACTCGAGAGAACAGGTCCTCGTCGTCGATCCAGTGGCCGGCGATCTCAGGTGTGAGCGATGACGTCGCCCAGGTGTCCATGACGTCCGGGTCGCCGGTGAAACCGTCCGGCTTGTTGCGCTGCGACTCCTCGAAGCCCGCCGGCAGATCGGTCGAGGGATCAACCGGCAGCTGGTCCGAGCGGGGGAGGAGAAGGTCGCCGCCTATCATCTCCCCGTCGGCGTCGAGGCGGTACCAGAGCGGGAACGGGACGCCGAAGAACCGCTGCCTGGAGATGTTCCAGTCCCCGGTCAGTCCCTCCACCCAGGCTTCGTAACGGGCTCGCATGAACTCCGGGTGCCATTCGAGATGGCGGCCGAGCGCGAGGAGGCGTTCACGCATCGCCATGGTGCGGACGTACCACTGCTGGGATGAGACGATCTCGAGGGGGTGCTCGCCTCTCTCGTAGAACTTGACCGGGTGAGTGATGGGCCGCGGCTCGCCGACGAGGTCGCCGGAGCCGCGCAGCAGCTGGACGATTCGAGCCTGCGCCTGCTTCGTCGTACGGCCCTCGAGCACCTCGTAGGCAGCCCGGGCGCGCCCGGCGTCCTCGCTCTCCCAGCCCTTCTCGCCGAAGGGAGCCGGACCGAGACGACCGTCCCGCTGAACGAGCGTCCTCGTCGGCAAGGAGAGCTCGCGCCACCAGAGAACGTCGGTCGTGTCCCCGAACGTGCACACCATCGCTATGCCCGATCCCTTCGCGGGGTCGGCGAGGTGGTGGGTCCGCACCGGCACGCGGACGCCGAACAGCGGCGTCAGCACATCGGTCCCGACGAGCCCGCGGTAGCGCTCGTCGGAGGGATGGGTGACGAGCGCGACGCAGGAGGGGATCAGCTCCGGACGAGTCGTCTCGATCTCGACGGCACCACCGCCCGGCACGGCGAAGCGGATCCGGTGATAGGCGCCGGGAATCTCGCGGTCCTCGAGCTCCGCCTGGGCGACGGCGGTCCGGAGGTCGACGTCCCACAGCGTCGGCGAATCGTGGCGGTAGGCCTCGCCGCGTTCGAGCATCCGGAGGAACGCCCACTGCGAGGTGCGCCTCGAGTGGGCACCGATCGTCGTGTAGTGCTGGGTCCAGTCGAAGGAGAGCCCGAGACGACGCATGACGCTCTCGAATTGCTGCTCGTCCGTGGCGGTGAGCTTGTAGCAAAGCTCGACGAAGTTCGGCCTCGAGATCGGGACGGCCGGCTCCGGCGGGACGGCCGGCGGCTCGAAGTCCGGGTCGTAGGGCTGGCCGGGGTCACAGCGGACGCCGTAGAAGTTCTGCACCCGCCTTTCGGTGGCGAGACCGTTGTCGTCCCAGCCGATCGGGTAGAAGACCGCCTTCCCCCGCATCCTCCAAAAGCGCGCGAGCGCGTCGGTCTGGGTGTAGGAGAACACGTGGCCGACGTGCAGCGAGCCGGACACGGTCGGGGGCGGGGTGTCGATGGAGAACACTTCCGGGCGAGGTCGGGTGCGGTCGAAGCGGTAGGTGCCGTCACGCTCCCAGCGCACTGACCACTTGGCCTCCAACCCATCCAAGCTCGGCTTCTCCGGCATCGAAGGCGTCGCCATAGGCCTAGTACGGTACTTCCGTGCTGCGCCTCCACGACACGGCGACCGGCGAGGTCAGGCCGCTCGGCCCGAATGGCGCCGCCGAGATCGGCATTTACGTCTGCGGCCCGACCGTGTACGGCCGGCCGCATATCGGCCACGGCCGTGCCACGCTCGTGTACGACGTCCTGCGGCGATATCTCGAGTGGTCCGGGGGCAACGTCAGGCACGTGTCGAACGTGACCGACATCGACGACAAGATCATCCGGCTCGCCGCTGACGAGCACCGCCCCTGGCAGGATGTCGCGCGCCGATACGAGGACTCCTGGTGGTCGGCGATGGACCGCATGGGCGTGGCGCGACCGCACGTCGCCCCACGTGCGACGGACTACATCGGCCGGATGGTCGACCTCGTCGCCGAGCTCGTCGCGTCGGGCGCCGCCTACGAGTCGGGCGACGGCGTCTATCTCTCTGCCTCGGCCGTGCCGGGTTACGGGCTTCTCGCCCACCAGTCGATCGAGTCGCTGCGCGCTGGCGCCAGAGTCGAGCTGAACGAGGAGAAGCGGGCACCGATCGACTTCGCCCTCTGGAAGAAGGCGAAGCCGGGCGAGCCAAAGTGGCCCTCACCGTGGGGAGGAGGGAGACCGGGCTGGCACACCGAGTGCGTCGTCATGTCGCTCGAGCTGCTCGGCGACGGCTTCGCACTCCATGGCGGAGGCGAGGACCTCAGGTTCCCCCACCACGAGAACGAGAGGGCGCAGGCCGTGGCGCTCGGTCGCCCGTTCGCTCGCCACTGGGTCCATCACGGGATGGTCCTCTTTGGCGAGGAGAAGATGTCGAAGTCCGTCGGGAACGTGGTCGACCTCGCCGAGATGCTCGACAGCCACGACCCCCGCGCCTATCGCCTCGTCGTCCTCCAGGCGCACTACCGCGAGCAGGTGAAGGTCGACGAGTCGCGCCTCGCCGAGGCGGCGCGGACCCTGCAGGGTCTCGACGCGCTCGCCAGGCGCCTCGCCGAAGCGGAGCCGCAGGCAGCAACAGCAGAGCCGTCTTGCGAGGTGACACATGACTTCAGAGCTTTCATGGACGATGACCTCGGCTCCCCGAGGGCCGTCGCCCGCCTCTTCGACGCCGTGAAGCAGGCGAACACGGCTCTCGACGGCCGCCAGGTGAAAGAGGGTGTCTCGCTCGGTCGGGCGGCGTTGGCGGGTTTCGAGGCACTGGGGCTCGTCGCGACGGGCACGGTGGAGGTGTCCGAGCAAGCGAAGGACCTCGCGCGGCGCCGGGACGCTGCACGGGCCGAGCGTGACTTCGCCCTCGCCGACACCTTGCGCGACGAGATCGTGGCGCTCGGCTACCGGGTCGAGGACACTGCCGCAGGCACGCGGGTATTGCGCTAGGAGAGCTTCCCAGTCGCCTGGGCTGTCGCTGCGGTCCTCGGTGCCTCGAAGCGCCCGTGCGGCCTGGGGCGCGAGAGCTCTTGGCGGTGAGCCGAACAGTGCTCCTACTTGCGGCTGGACAGGCAACCTCTGCTAGCCTTCGGGCGAGCAACCGGCCGTCAGCGTGATCCGTGTTGTCGAGACTGGGGACGCTGGTCGAGCGAATCGCCAGGCTGGACCGCACCGATCCCGCAACCGTCGGGAGCTCCGCAGCGCAGTTCGTTCGAGTGCAAGGGGGATCGCCACCGTGGCGACCGGAGTAGTGAAGTGGTTCAATGCCGAGAAGGGCTACGGCTTCATCTCGCAGAGCGACGGTGCCGACGTCTTCGTGCACCACAGCTCGATTCAGATGCAGGGTTATCGCACGCTCACCGAAGGGCAGCAGGTCGAGTTCGACGTCCAGGAGGGCCAGAAGGGCCTCCAGGCCGCGAACGTGCGGGCTCTCTGAGCACATCGACCTGAGGCGCACGCCGCACGCTGCGGCGAGAGCGCTGTCCTGTCCCGTCCGAGGGGACGCCACAAAAGCCGTGCGGAAAGTCGATGGTGCGCGCCCAGGACAGCTCCGGAATGTGCCCCGGTCGCTGAGGCGTTCGCAGCGGCGCGCAGTGTGTCCGCCCGAGCTGCGGTAGATTGTCGGCGCATTGGTTACTCGATAGTCAGTAGCCTTGTCGAAGGATGTGGCCGGGCTGTTCCGGATGCCACGTCTCCAGGCTCCGGCACGGCTCCCCACAGCGGGACAAGGTGGCGGCTGCACAAGCTTCGGGACGCCTGCCGTCCCGGGACCATTCGAGGTGACGAAGATCATGGGTGACTTCTCGTTCGAGCTCAACGAGGATCAGCTGCAGGTCATCAAGTGGGTGCACGACTTCGCCGAGGACGTCGTCCGACCGGCGGGTGCCGAGTGGGACGAGCGTGAGGAGACGCCGTGGCCGATCATCGAGGCCGCCGCCGAGATCGGGCTCTACTCGTTCGACTTCATCGCCAATTGCTTCGCCGATCCGACAGGCCAGCTGCTCCCGGCGGTCAACGAGGAGATGTCATGGGGCGATGCCGGCATCGCCCTCTCGATATTCGGCTCTACCCTCGCTCTGGCCGGCATCTTCGCCAACGGGACGCCCGAGCAGGTCGGCGAATGGGCACCACAGTGCTTCGGCTCTGCCGGGGACCTGAAGCTGGCCGCCTTCTGCGTGTCGGAGGCCGACGCGGGCTCCGACGTCAGCCAGTTGAAGACGCGGGCCTCCTACGACGAGGCGACCGACACCTGGACCCTCAACGGCACGAAGACCTGGATCACGAACGGAGGCATCGCCGACGTGCACGTCGTCGTGGCGAGCGTTGACTCCGAGCTCGGCTCGCGTGGCCAGGCGAGCTTCGTCGTGCCCCCGAAGACGCCCGGACTGTCCCAGGGCCAGAAGTTCAAGAAGATGGGCATCCGGGCGTCGCACACCGCCGAGGTGGTCCTCGAGGAGGTGAAGGTACCGGGGTCGTGCCTCCTCGGAGGCAGGGAGCAGCTCGACGAGCGCCTCGTCCGGGCCCGCGAGGGAAAGAGTGGGAAGTCGCAGGCGGCGATGGCGACCTTCGAGGCAAGCCGGCCCACTGTCGCAGCCCAGGCAGTCGGGATCGCCCGGGCCGCCTACGAGTACGCGCTCGACTACGCGAGGCAGCGCACGACCTTCGGCAAGGCGATCGTGCAGCACCAGGCGATCGCCTTCAAGCTCGCCGACATGAGGACCCGCATCGACGCGTCCCGTCTTCTCTACCAGCGTGCCGCCTGGATGGGCATGAACCACCGGCCGTACATGGCGGGTGAAGGCTCGATGTCGAAGCTCTTCGCCGGCGAGACAGCGGTCTGGGTGACCGAGCAGGCGATCCAGATCCTCGGTGGCAACGGCTACGTCCGGGAGCACCCGGTCGAGCGGTGGCACCGCGACTCGAAGATCTACACGATCTTCGAAGGCACCTCGGAGATACAGCGCCTCATCATCGCCCGCGCCGTCTCGGGCGCGAAGATCGGCTAGCGCTCGCGCGCTCTCGAGGCAGCCTCAAGGCTCCCGGTGGAGGGAGCGCAGTCCGCCCCAGGCGAAGCCCGCCAGGCGTTCGGCCAGTCGCAGCACTTCAGCTTCGCCCGCCTTGCCCTCGAAGGAGCCTCCGAGGGAGGCGGGCGAGCGCAGCCAGTCGCGTGTCACCCCCTCGGTCATGCCGACGACCGCGGAGGCGGCAGTGCGCCGGTGCTCCTCGTCGATGTCAGCCTCGATGAGCGGCGCCACGAAGCCGGCTATGGCAACCTCTATCCTGCGCAGGCCGCGGGCCAGCTCCTCGTCCCGGGGGGCGTCGAAGAGCATGCGCGCAGCCGACTGGTTGTGCAACACGAAGAGGAACCAGGCAACCATCCCAGCCTCCACCCGTCGCCGCCAGCCCGGCTGAGCCGTCGCAGCGTCGAGCGCCTCGAGCATGCGCGAGGCGACGTCGTCGATCAGCTCGAGGTAAAGGGCACGTTTCGATGTGAAGTGCTGGTAGAGCAGGGGTTTTGTGACGCCGGCAGCAGTCGCGATGTCCTCCATCGTCGTCGCCTCGTAGCCCGAATGGGCGAACATCTCGAGGGCGACATCGATCAGCTGACGCCGCCGCCGTGCCGCACTGAGGCGGCGGCGTGGATTCGCGCCGGGCGAGGGCGCTGCAGGCATGGTGATGGCGATGCTACTTCCCGGTCAGGAGCCTGCTCAGCGCGTCGGGGAGCTCAGCGGTGGAGAAGTGGACCCGTGCTATGTGCTCGTTCCGCTCGAGCAGCTTCGCGTCGGGACGGGCGAGAAATCGCTGAAGACGTTCAGGCTCTTGCACACCGAACCAGGAGAAGCCGTATCTGCGGAGCTCGAAGGAGACAGGGTAGTCGGCAATTGCGAGGGGGCGGCGGTGGAGGCCGGACTCGATGCTCGGATTGCCGAATCCTTCCCATGTCGACGGCAGAACGACGGCGTCGGCCGCCGAGTAGGCGTCCTCCACGGCCAGGCCCGCCGGCCCTTCGTGCACCACCTTGCAGCGAGCCCGCGACACCACGCGCTCGAGCTCGGGCCCGTACCCGTCCTCGGCTGGCCCGAGCAGCCAGTAGGTGGCGCCTAGCGCAGCGGCGAGCAGCAGGCCACCGGGAACGTTCTTCCTCCGGATCGCACGGGTCGGCTGTAACAGAACGACCTCGTCCTCGGCGAAGCCCAGCTCTTCGCGCACCGCTTGGCGCTCGCCTCGGCGCGCCTCGGGATCGAAGCGGTTGTACATGGTCCTCGCTTCGAGGCCTCGTGACTCGAGATCGAGGCGGGAGCGCTCGTTGATGGTGACGTGCCGCCAGGCGCGGTCGTCGGGCGGCCCGCTCGCGTCGCGGAACTGGCGGCGCTGCCAGGGAAGGTCGTGGTGGCGCAGGATCGCCGGGCGCCCCGCGAGCGCCCGCGCAACGGCGCCGCCTGCTGCGGTGTTGAGAGGCAGCGAGCAGATGTTCTCGGCGACAACGAGGTCGGCACTGGCGAGCGCAGCCTCAAGAGAGACCTCGTCGACCGGATCGCGGGCTCCGGCGGCGAGCGCCGGCAGGACGATGTCGGCCCCGCCCTCGCCAGCCACCGTCGTGACTCTCGCACCGAGGACCTCGAAGGCCCGGGCCCACTTCGCCGCCTCGATCGAGACGCCGTCGGTCCGCCCGAGACGGTAAGAGACGAAGGTGACGCGCCGCGGGAGGGAGCTCGAGAAGGTGCTCTGCACAGGCGGGCACCGTAGCGCCGGAGCGACCGCGGCCCTTCACAGCGAGTAGAACGAAGAGATGGCCCCGACTCGCCGAGCCCTCGTCACAGGAGTCACAGGACAGGACGGTTCCTATCTCGCTGAGCTGCTGCTCGACCAGGGCTATGAGGTCGTCGGCATGGTGCGGCGCTCGAGCACGGTCAATTTCGAGCGGATAGCGCACATCCAGGACAGCCTCCGGCTCGTTCCGGGCGACGTCCTCGATGAGGTCTCACTCCTCGAGATCCTCCGCGAGCACCGTCCGAACGAGGTCTACAACCTCGCGGCGCAGTCCTTCGTGCAGACATCGTGGCGCCAGCCGGTGTTCACCGGCGAGGCGACGGCGCTCGGCGTGACCCGGATCCTCGACGCCATCAGGCTGACGGACCCGGAGATCCGCTTCTACCAGGCGAGCTCCTCGGAGATGTTCGGCAAGGTGCGCGAGGTGCCGCAGCACGAGCAGACGTCTTTCCATCCGAGGAGCCCTTACGGCGTTGCCAAGGTGTACGGGCATTGGATCACCGTGAACTACCGGGAGAGCTATGGGCTGCATGCCTCCTCCGGCATCCTCTTCAACCACGAGAGCCCGCGACGCGGCCTGGAATTCGTGACGCGAAAGGTCAGCCACGCTGTAGCGAGGATCAAGCTCGGTCTCGACAGCGAGGTCAGGCTCGGCAATCTCGAGTCAAAGCGCGACTGGGGCTACGCAGGCGACTACGTACGTGCCATGTGGGCGATGCTCCAGCAGGACGAGCCTGACGACTACGTCGTCGCCACCGGCGAGACGCACTCCGTGCGCGAGCTGTGCGAAGTCGCCTTCGAGCGGGCCGGGCTCGACTGGGAGCGCCACGTGGTCGTGGACGAGCAGTTCTTTCGCCCGGCCGAGGTGGACCTTCTCGTCGGCGACGCCTCAAAGGCCCGGGACAGGATTGCTTGGACGACCGAGGTCGGCTTCGTCGAGCTCATCCAGATGATGGTCGACGCCGACATCGACCTCCTGCACCGGGAAGGGGCGTGAGCGACTCGCCCGCTTGGCTCGATGCCCTCCTGGCCTCGTACGATGGGGCCGATTCCAATGGCGCCCGCCGTCCGACTTCGTGAGGCCGTCGCCCTCGCTGGCAACTTCCCCCTGCTCACAGGTGTGACGCTGGAGGTTGCCGAGGGCGAGATCGTCCATCTCCAGGGCCCGAACGGAGCTGGCAAGACAAGCCTGCTCCGCTTGTGCTGCGGGCTCGTCGCGCTTTGTTCCGGCGAGGCGCTCGTGCTCGGGCACGATCTCGCGGCGGAGCGGCGCTCGGTCCGGCGCGACGTCGGCCTGCTCGGCCACTCGTCATTCCTCTACGATGACCTGAGCGGTGAGGAGAACGTGCGTTTCGCCCTCAGGGCGTCGGGGCTGAGCGGTCGTGAGGCGGCGGCGCGTACAAGGGGGGCGCTGGACCGCCTCGACCTGGGCGGAAGGCTGGCGTCGACACCGGTGTCCAGGCTGTCTGCCGGTCAACGGCGCAGGACGGCGATAGCGGTCCTCGTCGGACGCCAGCCCCGTCTGTGGTTGCTCGACGAGCCGCATGCAGGCCTCGACCAGGCCAGTCGCGACCTGCTGGACGGCATCGTCGCCGAGTCACGCCAGGCCGGCGCGACCGTCCTTTTGTCCTCCCACGAGGTCGCCCGCGCGACCGCAGTGGCCGACCGGGTCGTGCACCTCGGGGGTGGGCGGGTCACCGAGGAGCCGGTCCATGCTGCGTGACGCTGCGCTCGTCTGCGGCAAGGACCTGCGGATAGAGATGCGCTCCCGCGTGACCTTGAACCAGGTGGTGCCGTTTGCAGCGGTCGTGATGCTCCTGTTCGGCCTCGCCCTGGGCCCCGACCGCCGTGTGCTCGTCCCGGCCGCTTCGGGCCTTTTCTGGGTCGCCGTGCTTTTCTCTTCTGTGCTCGCGGTGCAGCGCAGCTTCGCGCTCGAGTCGGCGGACGACGCCAGAGAGGGCCTACGCCTCTCGGGCCTCGACCCGGCGGGCGTCTTCCTCGGCAAGGCCGGAGCGGTGCTCGCCGAGCTGGTGGTGCTCGAGGTGCTCCTCGCCATGGCCATGGCGCTCCTCTACGGGGCACACCTCGCTGGTGTGCCGGTGTTGGCGGCGTCGGCAGTGCTCGCCTCGCTCGGCCTCGCCGCCGTCGGCATCCTGTACGGTGCCGCGGCGTCGGGGCTTCGCGTCCGCGAGACGCTGCTGCCCCTCTTGTTCCTGCCGGTCGTCGCGCCCGTCCTGCTGGCGGCGACCAAGGCCTGGAATCTCGCCCTCGCCGGAACCCCCGACCGAGCTGACGGCTGGCTCTCGGTGCTCGGAGTCTTCGCCGTGCTGTACCTGGCCATCGGCACGGTCGCCTTCGGGTCGCTCATGGAGGACCGATGACGGCTGTCGCCGAGGCGCTCAGCCAGCCGGAAGGGAGCATCTCCGCACTGTCCGAGACCAGCGGACGGGCGGCGCTCGCCCTCAGGGTCACGGGCACGCTCGCCGTTGTCGGAGTTGTGGCGACGGCCTGGCTCGGGCTCTTCGTCACTCCCAACGACGTCAACATGGGTGATCTGGTCAGGCTGTTGTACATCCACCCGCCGATGGCCTGGGTCGCGTTCGTCGCTTACGGCATCGCGAGCCTCTCGAGCCTTCTCTATCTCTGGCCACGCACCCGCCACCCGCGCTTTGACCGAATGGCAGGTGCGTCGGCCGAGACGGGTGTCGTCTTCACCGGCCTGACGCTTGTCACCGGCTCCATCTGGGGGCGCCCTACCTGGGGTGTCTGGTGGACATGGGACCCGCTCCTCACGACGACGGCTCTGCTGTTCGTGCTCTACCTCGGGTACCTCGCCCTCCGCAGGGTGCCGGGCGACAGCGAGGCCGTCGCCAAGCGAGCCGCCGTCGCGTCGCTCGTCGCATTCGTCGACGTGCCGATCGTCTACTTCTCGGTCTCCTGGTGGCGTAGCCTCCACCAGGCACCGACGGTCGACCTCACCGGCCGGCATCTCTACGTGCACGGCTCTATGGCTTGGACGCTGCTGCTGGGCTTCGTCTCCTTCACCCTCGTGTACGCCTGGCTCGTCGGCCATCGCTACCGGTTGTCAACATTGCGGCAGCGGGAGGCCGACGAGTGCCTGACAGCTGCAGTTGCCGAGCGGCAGCAGGAGGGCCAGTCATGAGCGGCTACGTCGAGGCGGGTTACAGCGTCGTGCTCGTCGCGCTCGGCGGCTACTCGATCTCGGTCGTCGTCCGCGAGCGGGCGGCGCGTCGCCGCCTGCCGGCGAAGCTGCCTGGGCGCTCAGCCGACCGGACGGGTGAAGACGGCGGCGGGAGCCGGTGACGGCCCGTCCTGTGGCGCAGGCATCGGCCAAGCGCCTGTGGGCAGCTGGCGTGATCATCGTCGCGGCGCTGGGTTTCTTGATGTTCAAAGGGCTCACCTCCGCCATCACGTTCTTCAAGACTGCCAACGAGGCGATGGCCGCCCGCGCCCAGCTCGGCAACTCTGACTTCCAGATGGAAGGGACTGTCGTGAGGGGCTCGGTCCACCACGTCGGCACCGACGTCTACCGCTTCACCGTCGAGTCCTCCGGCGTGAAGGTCGACGTCGAGAACACCGGTGAGCCCCCGCAGATGTTCAGGCCGGGTCTTCCCGTCGTGGTCGTCGGGCACTTCGTCGGCTCGAGCGACCTGTTCGCCTCCGACGAGATCATGGTCAAGCACTCCCAGAGCTACATCGCTGCCCATCCGGGCCGAGTGAGAGCCGCAGACGGCTCGACGCGATGAACGCGATCCTCGGGCAGGTCGGGGTCGCCCTCGGCCTGCTGTCCGCGATCACCGGAGCGGTTGCGCTCCTCGGGGGCCTCCTCTTCCGAAACGATGCCTGGTTGCGGGCGGCACCCGGTACGGTCTGGGGCGTCCTCGCCGGAGCCCTCCTCGCGACCGGCGCCATGGAGCACGCCCTCGTGACCCACGACTTCAGCCTCGCCTACGTCGCTGACAACAACAGTCGAGAGACGCCGCTCCTGTACTCGGTCACGGGCCTGTGGGCGGCACTGCAGGGCTCCATCCTTCTCTGGGCACTGGTGCTCTCCGGGTACCTCGCCATTATGGGGCACCGCTACAGGGCGCGGGTGACCGACAGGCTCGTCGCAACAGCGCTGCTGAGCGCGCTCGTCGTGACGATCTTCTTCTTCGGGCTCATCTCCGGTCCCGCCAATCCCTTCGTCACCGTCGCCGGCAGGCCGCCGCTCGACGGGCTCGGACCAAACGCCCTGTTGCAGGACAACCCGCTCATCGCCTTTCATCCCGTCTTCCTCTATCTCGGCTTCGTCGGGTTGACGATCCCGTTCTCGTTCGCGATCGGTGCGCTCGTGACCGGCCGGCTCGGCGAGGGATGGCTTGTCGAGACCCGGCGCTTCACCCTGGTCGCCTGGGCCTTTCTAACGGTCGGGATCGTCATGGGGGCGTGGTGGTCCTACCAAGTGCTCGGGTGGGGTGGCTTCTGGGCCTGGGACCCGGTCGAGAACGCCGCGTTGTTGCCGTGGCTCTGCGGCACCGCCTACCTGCACTCGGTGATGATCCAGGAGCGCCGCGGGCTGCTTCGCGTCTGGAACCTGGCCCTTCTCGTCTCGGCCTTCTCTCTCACGATCCTTGGCACGTTCCTCACGCGTTCAGGCGTCCTCGTGTCCGTGCACACCTTCTCCGACTCATCGGCGGTAGGGCCGTCGCTCCTCGGGTTCTTCGGGCTCGTAGTCGCGTCGGGCGTCGGTCTCATCGCGTGGCGCGGCGACCGTCTCGCCTCGCCAGGCTCGATCGACTCGCCCATCTCGCGCGAGGGAGCTTTCCTCGTGAACAACCTGCTGTTCGCCGCGTTCGCCGTTGTCGTTCTCCTCGGCACCGTCTTCCCGCTCCTCGTCCAGGCGCTCGACAACCAGCAGGTCACCGTCGGGACGCCCTACTTCGACTCGATCGCGGTGCCGCTAGGGCTCGCGTTGCTGTTCTTCATGGCGATAGCACCCGCGCTGCCCTGGCGGGCGTCGTCTCTCGCGGTCCTGCGCCAGCGCATGCTCGGTCCCGTCTCGTTCGGCGTCCTGGTCATCGCCGCCTGTGTCGCAGCGGGCGTGCGAGGTCTCACGCCACTTGCAGCCTTCGGCCTCGGCGCGGTGGCGGGAGGCTCGGCGTTGCGCCAGATCGTGCTCGCCACGGCCTCGTCGCAGCGCGCAGGTACGGGTGCCTGGAGGGGCATCGTCGGACGGGCCAACGGCGGAATGGTCGTTCACATTGGCGTCGTGCTCGTCGCCGTCAGTCTCGCGTCGGCGACGTCCTACGGTCATCGAGCGGAATTCACGTTGCGGCCGGGACAGTCGGTCAGCTACGAGGGGCACAGGATCGAGTACGTGGGCTCACACCCTTTCCACCAGCCCAACCGCAGCGGGATCGTGTCAGCTGTACGCGTCGACGGGGCGGTGTTCCACCCCGCCATCAGCGACTACCCCGGCTACGAGGGCATCGGGACCCCGGCGGTCGACTCCTCGATCCGCGACGACGTGTACCTCACGGTGAACGGCGTGGCTTCGAACGGCGCAGGCTCAGCCACGATCGGAGTCGTAGAGCAGCCCATGGTCATGTGGCTCTGGGTTGGCGGAGTCCTGACCGCTCTCGGTGCGTTGCTCGCTGCCTTTCCCGCCCGGCGCCGGCGGCGTGATTCCCCCTGGGAGGGGAGAGTGGCCCAGCGGGGCTCGCTGCCCGGCATGGACCGGGCCGAGATGGCTGAGCTGTCAGGGGAAGCGGCGCGGGTTGCGGCTGGGGTTGCCGAATGAGGCGCCGGCCGGCACACCTCGCCCGGTGGTCAGCCCTGCTCGTCGGGGCGGTGGGGATCCTGCTCGTGGCAGTGCTCGCCACGCGACAACCGGCCAGCCTCGTACTGGCCGACAGCCCGCTCCTCGGCAGGCCAGCACCGGCCATCGATGCCACGAGCTTCTCGGGGCGCCAGGTGCGGCTCTCGTCGATGCGGGGCCGCTTCGTGCTCGTCGATTTCTTCGCGCCGTGGTGCCTGCAGTGCCAGGAAGAGGCGCCCCAGCTCGAGGCGTTCCTGTACACCCGCCCGGGAGGCGCGCTGACCGGCGTGCTCGGCGTCCTCTACGGCGACACTCTGGCCGACGGCAAGGCCTTCCAGTCCGCAGAAGGCGCAACGTGGCCGTCAGTGGTTGACCCGGCCGGGATGATCGCCTCCCGCTACGGGGTGGGCTCGCTGCCCCGCTCCTTTCTCGTCGACCCGTCGGGGCGTATAGTCGAGTGCATCGTCGGCGCGGTGACGGCGGCAGAGCTCGACCACCTCGTCCTCCGGCAGCTGCGCAACAGGGCGTGATGTCGTCGCGCGTGGTCTGGCTCGGCCTTGCCGTCGCTGCGGTAGTCCTGCTCGCCGTCGGCAGTGTGCACGGCCCTGAGAGCTCCGCGAGCGCTCGCGTCGCCTACCTCGAGAGCGTCCTCAAGTGCCCGTCCTGCGAGGACCTCTCCATCACCCAATCGGACGCCCCTTCGGCAGTGGCGCTCCGCCACCGCGTGCTGCGATGGGTCGACGAAGGCTGGAGCGATGCGAAGATCGAGCAGGCGGTCGTCTCCAGCTACGGCGAGGCCGAGCTCCTCGTCCCGCCAGCCGGGGGAGTCAACGCGACGCTCTACATCCTCCCGGTGGCGCTCATCGGCCTCGCGACCGCTGCTGTGGGATGGCACCTCTTCGGGCGGCGGAGAGTGGAGCGAGGCGGCGGGTGAACAAGGCTGCGGCCCGCATCGGGCGTGAGGCCCTGCTCGACGAGCAGCTCTTCCTCGAGCGCTCCATCGAGGATCTCGGGCGCGAGCTTGCTGCCGGAGACGTCTCGGCCGCCGACTACGAACGGCTTCGGGCCGCCTACGCCGCTCGGGCGAGCGAGGTGGCCGCTGCCCTCGAGGCGCAGGCGCTCGAGCGGAAGCCTGGGATGCGGTCTCTCGGCGCTGAGGAGAGCGACCGGCGGACGGGTCCGGACCGAGGTGGAGAGGGAGGCCGAACGCAGTGGCGCCGTCTCCGGCGGTCCCTAGGGCGGCGCCGGGCGGCGATCGGCTGGGCGGCGCTGTGCTGCTTCGCAGCGGCGGCGGTCTTGCTCGCGCTCGGGCTCGGCGGCGTCGTCCCCTTTGCTTCCTCCAAGGGGTCGCCCACACTTTCGGTCGCAGCGAGGATCCGCACGGAGCTGGCGGAGGCGGCTGCTCTCGCCGAGAACCACAACGTGCTCGAGGCCGTCGCCGTCTATGACCAAGTGCTGGCCCTCGACCCTCACCAGCCTGAGGCTCTTGCCGAAGGCGGGTGGCTCACCCGCCTGGCGGGCCTTTCGACACGTCGGGCCGTCGTCGTGAAGGGAGGCGACAGGGAGATCGCCGAGGCAGTCGCAGTCTCTCCGGGCCTCGCCGTGCCGCGCGCCTACGACGGGGTCGCTCTCTTCGAGGACGAGCGAAGGCCGGCTGCTGCGGTTCGCCAGTTCGTCGCCATGCTGGCCGACCACCCGTCGGCAACACTGCTCTCGTCGGTCCGTCGGGTTGCGATCGCGGCCTTCGATGCCGCCGGGGCCAGCGTTCCGGTCGGGCTCCGGCGAGCGACGCCCGGAAGCTGAAGCACCGAGGCGCTTGCTGGCCTGAGCGTCATCCGGCCTGTCTCGGGCCGGTGCGCCCTTTGCCGAGCGATCTCAGCCGCGCGACGACGCGAGGGAGCTCGCTCACGAGGGCATCGACGTCGCCATCTGTCGTGGACCAGCCGACCGAGACCCGAAGCGAGCTGTCAGGATCGGCTCCCATCGCCGCCAGCACAGGAGACGGCTCGAGCACCTCCGAGCTGCAAGCCGAGCCGGAATGCACTGAGATTCCTGCGCGGTCGAGCGCGATGAGGACTCCCTCGCCCAGCACGCCGTCAATGCCGAAGCACACGATGTGGGGCAGGCGACCGGCAGGTTGCCGCTCGCCGAGCACCATCACGCCACCCATCGCAGCCGCTGCCTCGAGGATGCGCCCCGTCGCCCTGGTCGCCTCTTCCATCTCGCGTGCGAGCGTGCCGCTCGTGGCAAGCTCCTCTGCCGCGGCGCCGAAGCCGACGGCTCCGAGCACGTTCTCACCTCCGGCCCGGCGACCCCGCTCTTCGGCCCCCCCTACCAGCAGGGGCCTCAGTCGCACTCCCCTGCGGACCACCAGGGCGCCGATGCCGGGTGGTCCGCCCAGCTTGTGCGAGCTGACCGAGACGAAGTCGGCGTCCAGCACCGACAGGTCCACAGGCACGTGTCCGACGGCGCAGGCTGCGTCGACGTGGACAGGCACGCCTCGCTCGCGACAGAGCAGTACCGCCTCGGTCACCGGCTGGACCGTGCCGACCTCGTGGTTCGCCCACTGGCAGTTGACGAGCGCCGGGAGCTCGGGGCCGGCGAGGAGCTCCTCGAGCCGACCCAGATCGACGGTGCCGTGGGTGCCGACCGCGAGATCGAGAAGGATACCTGCTCGCCTGGCTGCTTGGAGGACGCACGAGTGCTCGACGCCCGCTGCCACGATCGGCTGGCCGGGCCTTTCGGCTGCGGCAGAGAGCACGGCGGTGTTCGCCGCCTCGGTCGCCCCGCTCGTGAAGACAACCCGAGCCGCGGCACACCGGAGGAGGGAAGCGACGCGCTCTCGCGCGTCCTCGAGAGCGGCTCGGGCGGCCTGGCCTTCCGCGTGCACCCGGCCGGGGTCTCCGACTCCGCCGCCCCTGCCAGCGGACTGTGCCCACGACGCGACGGCAAGAGCGGCAGAGCGACGAAGTGGGGTGGTCGACGCGTGGTCGAGGTAGTGGCGCCTGCTCGCGCCCTGCACTGGCCTAAGTCAGCCGGCGACGGTCGAGCAGACGTCGTCGCCGAGCGCCCTTGACGACAGCTGGACGGGGACAGGATCTCCGCAGAGGACCGACAGCAGTCCCTCGACCAGGCCCTGGTCGGCGGCACAGAGGACGGGGTGCTCGATGGCGGCGTCACCGAAGGGGCAGTGGGCCCGCACGACCGCACCGCCGTGCAGATCAGCGGCATGGGCGGCGAAGCCGTGCGCCGTCAGCGCGGCGGCCACCGCCTGCATGGCGGAACGGACGGATCTCGATGCCTCGCCCGGCGCCATTTGCGTTCCTAGCGTCCGTCCGTACTCGGCCCCGACCTCGTACGCCACCTGCTCGGCCCGGCGGGGCTCGACAAGTGGCAGCAGCCGGGCGAGAAGCAGCACGAGGAGATCGTCACGGTGCGCAGGAACAGCCGAAGTATCAGCGCTTGGCGCCGCTCGGTACCGCTTGGCAGGGCGGCCGACGCCCGCGTCGTGATCGACGAACACCTCGAGATATCCGCCGGCCGCGAGCTTGTCGAGATGATGCCTCGCAACGTTCGGGTGCAGGTCGAAGCGCTCGGCGACCTCGCTCGCCGTGACGCCTTCCCGTTCGCGGGCCCACAGGAAGATGCCGCGGCGGCTGGCGTCCCCGAAGGCCGAGGCGATGGCCGCCGCCGCGGCCGAGAAGCTCCCTCCGTCGTCCATCCCGGCCTGCCTGGTCACGCCCGTTATCGTACCGGCAGACCCTGTTCCACCGGATGGACAGGCTCGAGAAAGGATGTGCAGCGGGTTGGGCGCCACCTCTGACGACTCTCACGGCACGCCGGCCGGTACCGCCGAGGCGGTTGCCGCTGTCGTCGATCCGCGTCTCTTCCACCCTCTCGGCCTTCTCGGACTGGTGCGCGAAGTCCGGGTGCGGCACCGTGTCACCGAAGTGGAGATCGCGATTCCGAGCGGTCACCACGGCACAGGCGAGCTCGTCGAGGCCGTGCGACGGGCAGTTGCCGATTCCGGTGCGCCGCCTGCCGAAGTGGGCCTCGTCGAGCTCAGCGAGGCCGAGGAGTCCGAGCTGGGGGCCCGCCTTCGCTCGCTCGGAGCAGGTGCCGGCTCGATGGGGCGCGATGTGGGACCCGGCCAGGCTCCCGGTGGCCGGCACGGGGCCGAGGGCCCGGCACAGCGCCCGAACCCCTTCTCCGACAAGTCCTCGCCGACCCGAGTGCTGGCCATCGGCTCGGGCAAGGGCGGAGTCGGCAAGTCGAGCGTGACGGTCAACCTGGCGGTCGCCCTCGCACAGCAGGGCCACTCCGTCGCCGTGCTGGACGCGGACGTCTACGGCTTCTCCGTCCCGGCCATGCTCGGTATGAGCGAAGCGCCAGGGGTTCTCGGGGAGATGCTCTTGCCACCGGTCGCCCACGGTGTGCGGTGCATCTCGATGGGTTTCTTCGTTCCGGAGGACCAAGCCGTCATCTGGCGGGGGCCGATGCTCCACAAGGCGCTCGAGCAGTTCCTCGTGGACGTGCATTGGGGCGCTCCTGAGCTCCTGCTGATCGACCTGCCGCCCGGCACGGGGGATGTGTCGCTCTCGATCGCGCAATTCGTGCCGCGAGCCGAGCTCTTCGTTGTCACGACGCCGCAGGCTGCCGCCGAACGGGTGGCGCAACGGGCGGCGGTGCTGGCCCGCCAGCTCAGGCTGCCGTTGCGGGGAGTGATCGAGAACATGTCCTGGTTCACCGCTGATGACGGCACCCGCTATGAGCTGTTCGGCACCGGAGGAGGTAGTCAGCTGGCAGAGCACCTCGGGATAGCACTCCTCGGCCAGGTGCCACTCGTGCCGGCACTGCGTAGCGGGGGCGACGAGGGGCGGCCCATCGTAGTGAGCGATCCTGAGGGAGAGGTTGCTCAGGTGTTCGCCGAGCTCGCTCGCCGTGTCGTGGCCATGCCACCGGTGCGTGTCTACCGCTCGGAGCTAGCTGTTCGCTGACCGTGCTCCACTGGTCCCCCTGCACGATCATCGGCGTCCTCAGCCGCCGAGTCGTGGGCTGGAGCGTTGCCGAGGCAGAGTCCGATCGGCATGCCTGCGGGCTGATCGCCGAAGCGTGCCGGCGCCAGGGCGTGGAGCAAGACCAGCTCGTCGTCCGCGCCGATCGCGGAGGTCTCTGAGGATCGCGGGGACCTGCGCCTCGATCTCACTGGCCCGCTCGGGGCACCCGGGCGCCCGCCCGCTGCGCGAAAGCGCAGAGGCATCTGTCAGCACCTACCGGAGATCCTCGCGATAGCGACCCTCGCCATGCTTCGCCGCGCGACCGGGGTACCCGGTGATACAGCCGCCCCGTAACCTCGTGGATGTGACGATCGGCGAAGCGTTCGACCGGGAGCCTGCTCTTCGGATTGCGGATGGCCGGGCGGTAGGCATGGACGACCCCGAGAACGCCAGGGAATCGGAGCGCGCCCGCGAGTGGGTGTCGACGATGAGCGGCCACACGGCCACAGGCGAAGTGCGGACGGCACATCTTGCCCCCGTCCGGGCCGATGGTGTCGACGTGTGCGACCGTGACCAGCGTGAGCAGATGGAGGACGACTCGCTCTCAGCACCAGCCACCCGTTCCCGCGGAGCGGGGAGGCGTCTTAGGCAGGAGGAGCCCGATGATTGGCGGACCTGTTTCGAACGGGACCGGGACCGCATCCTGCACTCGAGCGCGTTCCGGCGGCTCGCGGGCAAGACGCAGGTGTTCGTGTTCCCCGCCGACCATCAGCGGACGCGGCTCACCCACGCGCTCGAGGTGGCTCAGGTAGCCACGGCGATCGCACGGGCGTTGCGGCTCAACCTGGCGCTGACCGAGGCGATCGCTCTCGGCCACGACTGCGGTCACGGTCCCGGTGGTCACGCCAGCGAGGACGCTCTCACGCCGTTCGTGCCCGGTGGGTTCGACCACGCCCTCTGGGGAGCGGACGTGACGGCTCATCGCCTCAACCTCTGCGAGGAGACGCTCGACGGGATCCGGAACCATTCATGGTCTCGACCGGCGCCTTCGACTCCCGAAGGCGAGGTCGCATCGCTCGCCGATCGCATCGCCTACACGGCACACGACTTGGAAGATGCCGTTCGCGCCGGGATCGTGGACGACGCGGACCTACCTGACAGCCTCACAGAGCTGTGCGGCCGTCACCGCAGCCGGCAGCTGCGCGCTTTCATCACCGACGTCGTGAGGACATCGGCCTCGAGTGGCCTGGTGGGCCTGAGCGCTCCCTATGCCGACGCGCTGGCGGACCTGCGCCGCTTCGACTACGAGCGCATCTACCTGAGGCAAGCCTCGATCGAGCAGTCACGGCGCGTGATCGAGATGTTGCGTGCTCTTGTCGAGCACTTTGAGTCTCATCCGAGCGAGATGCCAGCCGAGCAGCGGCGCGAGTCCGAGCGGGATCC
>JAKATT010000095.1:0-17146 GCA_021818615.1 Actinomycetes bacterium
GCCGAGAGCCGGGCAGTCGAGGTGCTCGTCCGCCCTCGTGTCACGGCCAAGCTGTCCTCGAGCTCCTCGCCGGTCAACCGCTCGGTCGAGTACTCGGGCGTGGTGCAGCCCTCTCACGCAGGCGAGATCGCCGACGTGCAGGACATGACGGAGCACGGCTGGCAGACCTTCGGCCACCAACGCCTCAGCAAGAGCTCGAGGTTCGCCTTCTCGGTCTACTCCTCCTCGCGGGGGAGCTTCAGGATCCGCCTCTTCGTCCCGGCCGGCCACGGCGACATCGCCGGCTGGAGCTCACCGTCGACGCTGCATGTCACCTGAGGCGTCCGGGGCCTTTTCAGCTCCTCGTGGCTTGAGCGGCAAGCACGAGGAGGCCGACGACGGCGACGGCTGCGAGGAAGAGGCCGAGAGCTACGGCGCCTGTCACGCGGGCTGCGCGCGACAGCTGGGCCGGAGCTCTCGCCAGCTGCAACATGGCCTCCTCGGTCGCCGTCCAGGCCGAACCTATCGAGGGCGCCGCGAAGTGGCAATCGCCTGCCCACAACTGCGACATGAGGCGTCGGGGCGACCGCTCAACGTGGCGAGCAGGCCGTCGGGAGCCGGTGGCGGGCCCGGCTGCTAGTCGGCCGGGGCCTCTTTGCCGAGAGCCTCTGGTAGTGCACTGCCGGCCGCGCCGAGCGTCTCCGCCGCCGCGACCAGGCGGTTGGCGTCGCCGCGCACCTTGATGCGGCCGCCCTCGAGCAGCTCGGCCGCCGTCACGGATCCCTCGGCGAGCGCCCGGGCGTCCTCGAAGGTCTCGACGATGACGACCTCGGCGTCCTCGACGCTGCCCGCCACCAGCTCGGCCGGCGTGCCGCCGCCGAGGCGGAGGGTGTAGCGCACCTCGCCGGGCGCCGAGGTCACGATCACCCCGAGCCTGAGGGGAGCCGCGTCGGCTGGCACGGCGTCGCGAAGCCGCCTGCCGAGCTCCTCCATCCACCTCTCAGAGAGAAACGCGCCGTCGCCCATCGACTTGCAGCGTCTGGTCAGCCCCCGCCCGAGGCCTCCGAGCGGGCAGCCGCGCCGAGAGCGGCGACCTCGCTCGCAGACATCGGGGACGGCCGTCGGCGGATCTTCCGTCCGAGCCAGGCGATCGGGTCGAAGGCGGCGTCGACCACCCGCTCTTTCAGCGGAATGATGGCGTTGTCGGTGATGTGGATGTCCTCCGGGCACACCTCTGTGCAGCACTTGGTGATGTTGCACAGCCCGATGCCCATCCGCTCGCGGATGTAGGCGCGGCGATCGAGGGTGTCGAGGGGGTGCATCTCGAGCTCGGCGAGCCGCACGAAGAAACGTGGCCCGGCGTAGTGCGCCTTGTGCTCCTCGTGGTCCCTTATGACGTGGCAGACGTTCTGGCAGAGGAAGCACTCGATGCACTTGCGGAATTCCTGTCCGCGGTCGATGTCGATCTGCGCCATCCGGTAGCCCTCGGGCGGCTTCGGCCCTGGGCGCAAGGCCGGGATCTGCTTCGCGACCTCGAAGTTGTACGAGACGTCGGTGACGAGGTCGCGCATGATGGGAAAGCCCCGCATGGGAGAGATGGTGATCGGCTCGCCAGGGGGCAGGGTGCTCATGCGGGTCATGCACATGAGCCTTGGCCGGCCGTTGATCTCGGCCGAGCACGACCCGCACTTGCCGGCCTTGCAGTTCCAGCGAACCGCCAGGTCGGGCGCGTCGTGCGCCTGTATGCGGTGGACGACGTCGAGCACGACCTCGCCCTCTTCGGCCGGGAGGCGGTACTCGACGAACTCGCCGCCACCCGCGTCCCCCCGCCACAGCTTCATCACGATCTCGGCGGGCACCCTCGAAGATGGCGGCTCCTTGTGCTCGGCCGGGAGCGGCTGGCCGCCTGTGCCCGGCTCGGTGTCGATCGGCATCACTTTGCCTCCTCGAACAGCTTTGCCAGCTCGTCAGGCATGACCGGCTTCGCCTCGGGCGTCACCGTCACCTCGTCGCCGGACAGCCTCGTCACCATGTTCACCTTCTCGAGCTCGGGGTCGGCTTTGGGGAAGTCCTCGCGGGTCTGGCCGCCGCGGCTCTCCCTGCGCTCGAGGGCGCCGAGCATGGTGCACTTGGCGCACGACAGCATCGACTCGAGGTCGAGCGCCAGGTGCCAGCCCGGGTTGAAGACCCGGGCGCCCGACACCGAGACCTTCTTGGCCCGCTCGGTCAGCTCGCCGAGGCGTTGGCCCGCCTCGACGAGCTCAGACTCGGTCCGGACGATGCCGACGAGGTTCTGCATGGTTTCCTGCAGGTCGGCGTGGACCACGTAGGGGCTCTCCCCGCCGTCGTCGTTGAAGAAGGAGGCGGCATGGCTCACGACCTCAGCGACCGCCGCCTCGTCGAGCGACGGCCGGCCGGTTGTGCCGAGGGCGTGCTCGGCGGCGGCCAGGCCGGCACGGCGCCCGAAGACGAGCAGGTCGGAGAGCGAGTTGCCGCCGAGGCGGTTGGCGCCGTGCAAGCCGCCCGCTACCTCGCCTGCCGCGTAGAGCCCGGCCACTGTGGTGCGGGCGGTGTCGGCGTCGACCCGCACACCGCCGTTGGCGTAGTGGCAGGTCGGCCCGACCTCCATCGGGTCGGTCGAGATGTCGACATCTGCCAGCTGCTTGAACTGGTGGTACATCGAGGGCAACCGTCGCTTTATCTCCTCTGGCGAGCGTCGAGAGGCGATGTCGAGGAACACGCCGCCGTGAGGGCTTCCCCGTCCCGCCTTCACCTCGGAGTTGATCGCCCGGGCCACCTCGTCGCGCGGCAGCAGCTCAGGAGGGCGCCGGAAGCTCTTGTCGTCGTACCACCTGTCGCCTTCCTCGATCGTGTCGGCCGTCTCCTTGGCGAAGTACGGAGAGATGTAGTCGAACATGAAGCGCCTGCCGTCGCTGTTCTTGAGCACTCCGCCGTCGCCCCGGACGCCTTCTGTGACGAGGAGGCCCCTCGCCGAGGGGGGCCACACCATCCCGGTCGGGTGGAACTGCACGCACTCCATGTCGATCAAGTCGGCTCCGGCCCAAAGGGCGAGGGCCTGTCCATCTGCGGTCGACTCCCACGAGTTCGACGTGAACTTCCAGGCCTTTCCGATGCCGCCGGTCGCGAGCACGACCGCCTTGGCAGAGAAGGCGACGAACCGACCGGTCTCACGGAAGAAGCCGACGGCACCGTTCACCGCCCCGCTCTCGTCTTTCGTCAGACGGACGATCTTGCACTCCATGTAGACGTCGATCCCCTCGGAGACCGCCCGCTGCTGCATGGTGCGGATGAGCTCGAGCCCGGTCCGGTCGCCGACGTGGGCGAGGCGGGCGTAGCGATGCCCACCGAAGTCCCGCTGCAGGATGCGCCCGTCACCCGTGCGGTCGAAAAGGGCGCCCCACTCCTCGAGCTCGAGGACCCTGTCGGGCGCCTCCTGGGCGTGCAACTGCGCCATGCGCCAGTTGTTGAGCATCTTGCCGCCGCGCATGGTGTCGCGGAAGTGGACCTGCCAGTTGTCCTCCGGCCAGACGTTGCCGAGGGCTGCGGCGACACCGCCCTCGGCCATGACGGTGTGGGCCTTGCCGAGGAGGGACTTGCAGACGAGAGCGGTGCGCACTTTCTTGGCGAGGCACTCGACGGCGGCCCGCAGCCCGGCGCCGCCCGCTCCGATGATGACCACGTCGTACTCGTGGCGCTCGATCTCGCCGGTCATCAGAAGAACCTCGGGTCGTGGATGGTGCCCGACGCGACGAGGAAGACGTACAGGTCGGTCCAGGCGATCCAGATGAGCGAGCTCCAGGCGAACAGCTGATGGTGCGAGTTGAGCGGCGTCACGACGCTGCGCCAGAAGCGGTAGCGCACGGGCGCCTTCGAGAACAGCTTCACGCCGCCTCCGCAGACGTGCCGGCAGGCGTGGCAGCCGAGCGTGTAGGCCCAGATGAGCACGGCGTTGACCACGAAGATGAGCGAGCCGAGCCCCATGCCGACACCGCCTGGGAACCGGAAGGACAGCACGGCGTCCCAGGTGAGCAGCCCGGCGAAGATCACCGCGACGTACCAGAAGTACCTGTGGACGTTCTGCAGGATGAGTGGGAAGCGCGTCTCGCCCGTGTAGCTGGCGCGCAGCCCGCCCGGCTTCGTCGAGCCGGCGTCGGCGACTGCGCACGCCGGCGGCGAGGCCCAGAAGGAGCGGTAGTACGCCTTGCGGTAGTAGTAGCAGGTGAGGCGGAAGCCGAGCGGGAAGATGAGGATGAGGAGGGCGGGCGAGACCGCCCCGATGTTGCCCGCCGGGCCCCACACCACCTTGGTCGGACAGCTCGACACGATGCAGGGGGAGTAGAAGGGCGAGAGGTAGTCCCGCGGCATCCCGGCGGTGTAGTAGTGAGCGTTGCGAAACGCCGCCCAGGTGGCGTACACGACGAAGCCAAGGAGCCCGAGCACCACCACGAGCGGCTGCACCCACCATCGGTCGGGACGCAGCACCTCGGATCTCGGTGGCCCCCCACGGACCCCTCCGATGTGGACCGGTATCGGGTCCGGGAGGGTGCTTGTGTCCTGCAGCACGCTCAAGGAGCTCTCCTCCTCATGTCACTTGGCGGTTCGGTCGTCGCGCGACGGAGCCTTCGAAAGCGCCGAAGCGGGACGGTGACGATCATTCCACCAAGATCCCCCGATGAGCCATTTCGAGGCTCCCGGACTACCGTCGGGGAGGAGAGCTGATAGCTTCGAGCCCGACATGTGCCGTCCGCGCCCCGTTACGGGGCGCCCCTTTTTACGGTGGTGATCACTGCGTCATGAAGATCGTTGTGCTCGGCGGTGATGGATTTTGCGGCTGGCCGACCTCGCTGCACCTGTCGGCGCTCGGCCACGAGGTCGTGATCGTCGACAACCTGGTGCGCCGCAAGACCGACATCGAGCTCGAGGCGTCGTCGCTGACGCCGATCGCGCCGATGACGACCCGTCTCGAGGCTTGGAGGGAAGTGTCCGGCAAGGACATCGCCTTCGAGTACTTCGACGTGGCGGACAACTACCACCGCCTCCTCACCCTGCTCTGCGACTTCGAGCCTGACGCCGTCGTGCACTTCGCCGAGCAGCGGGCGGCGCCGTACTCGATGAAGTCGTCGTGGCACAAGCGCTACACGGTGAGCAACAACCTGAACGCCACGAACAACCTGCTCGCCGCGATCGTGGAGTCCGGAAAGGACGTCCACGTCGTCCACCTCGGGACGATGGGCGTCTACGGCTACGGCACCGCCGGTATGAAGATCCCCGAGGGCTACCTGAAGATCCACATCCCGACAGAGGACGGCCGGGTGGTCGAGAGCGAGATCCTCTACCCGCCGAACCCCGGATCGATCTACCACATGACGAAGACCCAGGACCAGCTGCTCTTCGCCTACTACAACAAGAACGACGGGCTGAGGGCGACGGACCTTCACCAGGGCATCGTGTGGGGGACCCAGACCGAGCAGACGGTCCTCGACGAGAAGCTCATCAACCGCTTCGACTACGACGGCGACTACGGCACGGTGCTCAACCGCTTCCTCATGCAGGCGGCCATCGGCTACCCGCTCACGGTTCACGGCACGGGCGGCCAGACCCGCGCCTTCATCCACATCCAGGACACCGTGCGCTGCGTCCAACTGGCCGCCGAGAACCCGCCGGCGTCGAGCGAGCGGGTCCGCGTCTTCAACCAGATGACCGAGACCCACCGGGTGAGCGACCTCGCGAAGATCGTCTCGCGCATGACCGGGGCCGAGATCGACTACGTCGAGAACCCGCGCAACGAGGCGGCCGAGAACGACCTCTTCGTCGAGAACCGTCACCTGCTCGACCTCGGCCTGTCGCCCATCACCCTCGAAGAAGGTCTCCTTGCCGAGGTGACAGAGATCGCCAAGAAGTACTCGGAGCGGGCCGACCTCGACAAGATCCCCTGCCGTTCGCTCTGGCGCCGCCACTGAGCGACCCCCCGGTCAGGGAATGAGGTGGGAGACCTTCTTCCCGTTCACATAGACGTCGCAGTGGGCGAGGGGATGGGCAAGGCCGCCGGGACAGTTCTTCTCGCAGAGAGCGTCGGAGTGGAAGCAGGCACCGCTGTAATTGCAGCACGCCCTCAGCTTGAGAAGGCCTTCCTTGTGGCAGACGAGGGCGCAGAACTGCTCTGTCGCCTTGTCCTCGGCGAGAGCGACGATGTTGTACATGTCGGCTGCGTTGATGACCGACGAGATGAGGCTGCCCCAGGCACCGAGCGTCGTGCCCGGCTGGAGATTGCCGAGCAGGAAGCTCACCATCGCCAGTGCAGCAGGGATCGGATCTGCGGCCAGCAGCGGGAGCGCGAGGGCGAAGAGCATGAAACTCGCCGCCAGCTGGCAGCGGTCGGTGCAGCCTGCCGCTTCGAGCACCACGCTCGAGGGCGGCGGGGAGCCCGAGGGCGTCTGCTTTGGAGGAACCTCGACTCTCACGACTTCGTTGGAGGCGGGGACGCCGAGCACTGCGCTCACCGCCTTGTCGGGATCTACGAGCAGGCCGTAGGCCGACTCTCCGGAGCTCGTGAGGTTGTAGACGAGCGCTGCCCGCTCGCCGGTGGCGGTGTTGTCGAAGCTGGAGAGGTTGCCGAACCATGCGAGCTTGCCCGCGTCTGACCAGCCGAGCGCCCATGGCTCGCCGCTCGGGACGAAGCCTGCTCCGAGCAGGTAGGTCGCGATCCGCTGGTGAGCCGGCAGCTTCGTGGCGAAGTTGGCGCAGAGCTTGTGGGCAGAGCAGCTCTGGCGGCATGCCCGGCAGTGCAGTGTCGCCCTGCCCGAGCTGTCGACTGCCGGCTCGCACACGACGCAGCTTCCGCAGCTCGGGCAGGTGAGGCTCTTTGCCTGCGCGCCCGTCGAGCCTGCGCTGCCGGCACCGCCCGAGCACGCCGTCGCTGCGAATGCCAGCCCGGTGCTCACGCCAGCTGCCGAGAGGACGTCCCGCCGGGAAAGGGCGCGAGAGAGCGGGCCCTCTGCCGGCAGGGCTGCCGCCCCGGCGGCGAGCCGACGCAGCAGCAGAGCGATCTCGGTCGCGCCGGTCGCCCTTTCTTCTACCGCCTCGCCGCGAGGCGAGAGCCGCACCGCCGACGGGGTGCCGAAGACGCCGTAGGCCCGAGCGAGCGCAGAGTCCCGATCGAGCAGCACGGATTGCTCGGGCAGGCCTTCGAGGAAGCTGCGGGCGATCGCTGCCTCGGCATCGGTCGCGACGAGCACCCGACCGGGAGGCAGCGACTGCCACCGCTCGACGAGCGTCGGGACGACCGTTGCGCACGGGCCGCAGTGGGGGTCGACGAAGACGATGACGGTGCCGCCAGCTTCCCCCTCCTCCTCGAGGTGGCGAAGCGACACGCTCTGTCCGTCGAGGGTGCTCGCTGCCATCTCGGCTTCGAGGCCGCCGGGCGATGCGAGAGACGGGCTCGTTGCGCCCAGCTGCGGGAGCTCGAGCCGGCGACGGCCCGCCATGGCGAGGACGAGGAGCCCTACGAGGCCAAAGAGGCCCGCGCTGCCGAGGAAGGCGCTCAACAGCCCGAGGCCGCCCGCCGCCGCCCCGGCGACCGGAGGGACCGCTACCAGGGCGAGCAGCAGGTTGCGCGCGAGCGGCCGGGAGCCGCTCGCGCTGACGAGCGAACCGAAGCAGTTGCAGCCCGTGGCGGCCCCCCGGCGCTTGGTGCGGACGAGGACGAGCGAGAAGACGCCGAGCAGCCCGAGGGCGGCCAAGCCGGCGGCCCTCGTGCTCTGTGCCACGAACAGTCCTGCCGCGACGGCGGTCTCGGCGAGGGGGAGGATGGCGGCAAAGGGGCGCAGCTGCGGCGGGAGGCGGTGGGTCTCCATCAAAGAGGCGGTACTGCCCGCCGTCCCGAGCTTGCCGGCCGCCGCTACGAGGAAGATGGCGGCGAGGACGAGGCGACACGCGAGATCGAGAAGGTGCACGATCCCTCCCTTGTCTGGCGCCGTTCCGACCCGTTCCCGATCGGCCTTCGTTAGCCCGGCGCGCCGATCGCGGCAGCCTAGGCGCTCCGGCGGTGGGAGGCGAAGGCCCGTTTGCTTCTCATATCCTGATGGCGATGGCTGCCGGAGGTCCCAACCAGGTGTCCGCCGTGCAGGCGGTGGTCGATCATCTGCGGGCATCCGTGCACCGAGGCGACTACGGATCAGGGGCGAAGCTGCCGCCCGAGCGCGACCTCGCCGGTGAGTTGAACGTCAGTCGGATGACGCTGCGCCAAGCGATCCGGATCCTGGTCGACTTGGGCTACCTGACCTCCCGACGCGGCGCCCACGGTGGGACGTACGTGACCGCGCTGGAACAGCCGTATCGGCAGTGGCTGCAGGCCATGCGCGAGGACCAGGACAAACTCGAGGACATCCTCGAGTACCGGATCGCCACCGAGCGTCGCGCCGCCAAGCTGGCCAGCCGCCGCCGGACGGCCGATGATCTCAGCGAGATGCGTCGAGCGATCGATGTGATGGCCGTCGCCCGTGACCGGTTGGGCTTCCGTCAGTCCGACAGTCTGTTCCATCGGGCGGTAGCGGCCGCGTCCCGCAGCCAGCGCCTGAGCGCTGCCATCGAGACGGCGCGCGGCGAGCTGTTCATGCAAACCGACCATCTCATCTACGCCGAGCTGGTCGAAGAGACGATGGAGCAGCATCGGCGGATCCTCGAGGCCATCGAGGCGCGCGATGAGGACGCCGCCGCAGCCGCAGCCGAGGCCCATCTGGAAGCGACCCGCTGCGAGCTTCAACGGCTGCTCTCGGAGCCGGCCGAGACCCTGACGGGCTGCGAGCACGAACCCACCCGCTGACCGGCAGCGCTGCCTTGGGCTCGACCGAGCCGGCTCGCCGATCACTGGCGGCGCTTTGGTCTGCTTATAATACCTCTATGGTCTTGTTTCATGACCCTTCTGCCTTTGGACTGCGGGGCCGTCGCGCCGTGTCAAGCACCACGACACCCGTGAACCCGAGGAAGTGACACCTATGGGCGGGCTGCCGAGCACGCTCGAGCTCATAGACGGCAAATCCCGTGAGCCCGACGACCGCCTACCGGGGACGCTCGACGACCCCAACACCGGGCTGGCTCTATCTCCTCGACGCGCTAGCCGGCTCGAGCAGGTCGACGCCGCGCTGGAGCGAGCCCAGCTGGTGCACGAAGCCAGGTTGTGGCGCGATCTAGGGGTCGAGGGCAGGGGGGAGGTGCTTCACCGCTTCGCCGACGAGCTGGCTGCCCGGGCCGCTCAGTTGGCGACAGCCGACGCCCTCAATACTGGCGTTCCCATCGACGTGACGACGGCTATGACGGCGGCGTGCGCCGATCAGGTGCGCGGTGAGGTCAGGCAGCTCATAAGGACCGGAGTCGTCGCCCAGCTGCCCGGCAGCGGCCGGGGGGGACCGGTGCGGCTGCACAAGGACCCGTGGGGCCCCGCGGTCGTGCTGGCGCCGTGGAATGCTCCGTCCAGCGTTGCGGTCGGCAGGGCCGCAGCAGCACTAGCCGCCGGATGCCCCGTGATCGTCAAGCCGAGTGAATGGGCACCGAGCAGCAGTGCGCTTCTCATCGAAGCGGCCGAAGCTGCGGAGCTCCCCGTCGGCGTGCTGCAGGTGGTACAGGGCGACGGGGCCGTCGGGTCACGACTTGTCTCAGACGCCAGGGTTCGGGCCATCGCCTTCACCGGCAGCAGCGAGGTCGGACGAAAGATCGCGAGCGCGGCGGCGGTCAATTTCAGCCGTCTGCAGCTCGAGCTCAGCGGCAACAATCCGGTGATCGTCCGAGCCGATGCCGATATCGCCACGACAGCGTGTGCGCTCGCGCGGGGGATGACCAAGCTCAACGGTCAGTGGTGCGAGGCACCTGGGAAGGTGCTTGTCAGCCGTCGGCTGCATGACGATCTGGTGGAGGCCCTGCTCGCCGAGCTGTCGAAGCTCCGCGTAGGTCCGAGCAGCGCGCCGGGAACCGAGCTCGGGCCCATCGCCTTCGCCGCCCACCGAGCCCGGCTGCAGGCACAGATCGACATGTTGACAAGGCGGGGCGGCGCGGCCCGCGTGGTGTTCTCAGACCTCCCCGCGCAAGGTTGGTTCTTGTCTCCCACCGTCGTCACCGGCGTTGCGCCAGAGGTAGCCATGGCGGAGATCTTCGGGCCGGTGGTAAGTGTGCATCCGGTTGACGACGACACCGAGGCACTCGCGTTGGCCGCGCTCGGACCAGACGGTCTAGCCGGTTACGTCTTCGGCAGCGACGTCGAGGCTGCGCTCTCGGTGGGCGAGCACCTCCGCGCTGGCGAGGTGAAGATCAACGGAACCAGTCTGTTGGACCTTACCGTCGAGTCGCATCAGAGCTTCTGGGGAACAAGTGGTATCGGTGGTCACGGGTACGGCGAGATGCTCGAGTTCTTCCGCGGCAGTCGCATCGTCGGGGTCGACAACCCTGATGCCCCGATCTGACCGCCTCGGGAGCGAGGATGCCGGCGACCGCTGGGTTCATCGGTGCGATGAGGCAGCAGCCAAGCATCGCCGCCGGCACCTCCGGAGCGCAGGACCCCAACTCGCGAAAGGCCAGTGATGAGTGAGCTTGCAGCCGGCGACCCGCTGAGCATGAACGAGCTGACCATGAACGAGCTGGCCAGGCGTTTCGACACCGTCATTGTCGCCACGCCCGACATCCAGGGCAGGCTGATCGGGCGCCGGACCACCGTCGAAGGGTTCCGGCACGCTGTCGGGCACAGCGGCATACATGTCTCTACGTGCGTCTTCGGCTGGGACATAGTCCAGGACGCCGCTCTCCTCGCCGGCGGCAGGCTGCGGTACACGGGCAAGCACACCGGCATGGGCGACATCGCGCTGCGGCCGGACTTGGCCACGTTGCGACCTGCCGGGTGGCTGGAACGCACCGCCGTTTGCCTGGCCGACGCCGTCGAAGCGGACGGCACGCCGACAGCGGTCTCGCCCCGAGCATTGCTACGGGCCGAGCTCGCCCGCTGGGAGATGGCTCGGATGAGTGCTTCGACCGGGACCGAGCTGGAGTTCTACCTTTACCGCGGCAGCCCGCGCCAGGCCCGCGCGCGTGGGTACCGCGGACTTACGCCGACGACCCTCAGCCCGGCCGATTACTCGCTTTACGAGGGAGACGAGTTCGAACCCTTCTCGGCCGACCTGCGCCAGCGCCTGCAGGAGACCGGGATCGAGGTCGAGGCAGCGCAGCTCGAGTGGGGACTGGGGCAGTGGGAGACGACGCTCGTCCACACGAGCCCACTCGAGATGGCGGACCGCCATGCGCTCTACAAGCTGGCCACACGCACGCTTGCCGCCCGCGCTGGCTTCACGGCGACGTTCATGGCCAAGCCCTTCGACGGCGGGCCGGGCTCGTCCTGCCACGTCCACCTGTCGGTTTGCGGCCATGACGGGGCACCGCTGTTCTGGGACGGCTCCGCCGAGCAGCATCTTTCCGCCGATCTCAGGCAGGCGATCGGCGGCTCCCTCGCCCGGGCAGGCGAGCTCATGGCCTGGTACGCGCCGACGGTCAACTCCTACAGGCGGATCCGCAGCCACGACGCCGCCGGGTGGGGGCTGTCCTGGGGTATCGACCACCGCTTCTGCTCGGTGCGGGTGGTTGGCCACCACCCCGAGGAGCTGCGCCTGGAGTTCCGGCTTCCCGGCGCCGACGCCAACCCCTACCTCGTGCTGGCTGGGCTCCTGGCCTCCGTCCGTGACGGGCTGGCGCGCAAGGTAGATCCCGGTCCCGCCACCGTGGGCAACCCGCACGAAACTGCCCCGGAAGGCATCCCGCTGCACCTGGGTGACGCCGTCGCCGCGTTCAGAGAGTCTCTTTTCGCCCGGGCCACCTTCGGCGACGAGGTGATCGATCACCACGCGGCACTTGGCACCTTTGAGTGGCACCGCTTCCTCGACGCCGTGACCGACTGGGAGCGGGAGCGCTATTTCGAGCTCATCTGAGGATGAGGGGCCGTCTCGACGCGACCGGTCCGGCGGTCGCCGAACGTCGGCAGGGCAGGAGGACGCCATGACCCTCGGGATCAACGACTTTCGCAACCACCTACCGGTCCAGATCGACTTCGGGGTCGGCTCGCTGGCGCGGGTTGCCCAGGCGGTGGCCAGTACCGGGGCACATCACCCGGTGGTGATCTCCGAGCCGGTCGTCCTCGATCTTGGCGTTGTGCGAGAACTGCTCGCCGACTTGCGGCGCGTCCGCGCTCCTGCACGCGTGGTGAGCGTCGAGCCGGGGGAGCCGACGCTTGGCTCGGTCGATCAGTTGGGTGCCAGGCTGCAAGAGGGCCGGCTCGACGTCATCGTCGCGATCGGCGGCGGCTCGGTGCTCGACTCAGCCAAGGGCGCCCGAATGCTGCTCGAGAACGAGGGGCCGATCAGCCGATACGTATGGCCGGGCGCACCTGAGCCGATCAGACCGCCGGCAGTGCCGCTCGTGACTGTCCCGACGACGTCCGGATCGGGCAGCGAGGTGACTGGCGGCATCGTCATGACCGATCCCGTCGCCTTGATGAAGGTTGCCGCACCCAGTCCCTCGAACCGAGCGCAGTACTGTATTGTCGATCCGCGCCTCACGCTGTCGCTCCCGGCCCAACAGACGCTCTGGGGAGGCCTCGACGCACTGGGCCAGGCGATCGGCTCCGTGATCGCCAAGGTGCACACCCCAGTCGGCGACGGCCTTGGTCTGGAGGCGATCCGCATGGCGGTCGCCGCGCTGCCGGTCGTTCTGCGCGATCCGGAAGACCTGGCAGCTCGATCCGCCATGAGCTGCGCGGCGCTCCTGGCAGGACTGGCGATGAACGTGAGCGAAGCCGGGACCGAGCACAGCCTTGCGCATCCTCTCGGGAGCCGCTTTCGCATACCGCATGGCCTCAGCGTCGGACTCATGCTGGCCGAGTCGATCGGCCACGACCGCCACTACGTGCCGGAACGCTTCGAACGAGTCGCCGACGCCATGGGCGAACCAGCTGACGGCACACGCGATGGCTCGCGCGCCGTGCGTGCAGTGCGCCGGCTGCTCGCCGCAACGAGGTGTCCGACGCTTCGCGAGTGCGGCGTCAGTGAGGGTGACATCGAGTCACTTGTCGACTGTGCCCAATCAGGATGGGTGCCCGTCGAGCCCGGCCCCTGGGGACGGGACGACATCTCGCGGGCCTACCTCGACGCGCTCGCCTGTCAACGGTGACCCGGCGAGAACTGCGTGCCGTTGGAGGCCTGCAGCGAGAGCTGACACTCGAGGCGGGGCTCGGCTCTTAGGCTGAGCCCGATGATCGAGCCGCGCCTCCCTCCCCCCGCCGTCTCGAGCCTCGGGGAGCTGCGCGCCTCGAATTGGGTGTCCGAGCCGGTCAAGCGCGAGATGCGCCGCAACCTGCTCGGGCGGATCGCGGCGGGCAGGCCGATCGTCGACGGCGTGCTCGGCTACGACGACACCGTGCTGCCGTCCCTCGAGGACGCCGTCATCGCCGGTCACGACTTCATCCTGCTCGGCGAACGCGGGCAGGCGAAGAGCCGCATCATCCGCTCTCTCGTCGGCCTGCTCGACGAGTGGGTGCCGGCGATCGCCGGCTCGGAGATCAACGACGACCCCTATGCGCCGGTCTCTCGCCACGCCCGCGACCTTGTCGCCGAGCACGGGGACGACACACCGATCTCCTGGGTCCACCGTTCCCAGCGCTACGGCGAGAAGCTCGCCACGCCGGACACCTCGATTGCCGACATCATCGGCGAGGTCGACCCGATCAAGGTGGCAGAGGGCCGCTACCTCTCGGACGAGCTCACGATCCACTACGGCCTCGTGCCCCGGACCAACAGGGGGATCTTCGCCATAAACGAGCTTCCCGACCTGGCCGAGCGCATCCAGGTCGGGCTGCTGGACGTGCTCGAGGAGCGAGACGTCCAGATCCGCGGCCACAAGGTCCGCCTGCCGCTCGACGTGCTGCTCGTCGCCTCGGCCAACCCCGAGGACTACACGAACCGCGGCCGTATCATCACGCCGCTGAAGGACCGTTTCGGGGCCCGGGTGCGGACGCACTACCCCGAGGACGTCGTGACCGAGATGACGATCGTCCGCCAGGAGGCCCGGCCGATCGAGGGCATCGGGATCCGGGTAGAGGTGCCGGAGTTCATGGCAGAGATCGTCGCCCGGGTGAGCCAGCTCGCCCGGCGGAACGCCCGGGTCAGCCAGCGCTCCGGGGTGTCTGTCCGCCTCAGCGTGGCCAACTACGAGACGCTCGCGGCCGCCTCGGTGCGCCGCGCCATCCGCCACGGCGAGAACGAGGCCGTCCCGCGCGTGAGCGACCTCGACGCCCTCTGGTCCTCGACCCTCGGCAAGCTCGAGATCGAGTCGCTCGAGGAGGGCGAAGACGACGAGATCGTCCAGAAGCTGATCCTCGGGGCCATCCTGCAGACCTTCCGCGATCGTGTGCCGGCCGAGGGACTTGGCAATGTGGTGGGGGGTTTCGAGGACGGAGGGATAGTGCACACGGGACCTGACCTCCCCTCGGCTGGCTATCTCGCCGCGCTCGAGCAGATCCCGGCGCTGAGAGCGCCGGCCGCCGCCGCCGCCGGCTCCGAGAGCCCGGGGGTGCTCGCGAGCGCAATCGAGCTCATCCTCGAGGGCCTGCACCTCTCCAAGCGGTTGAACAAGGAGTCGGCCGGCGCCCGGGCGACCTACCGCACCCGCTCGTGAGGGGCTACCGCTACTCGCGTTGGGACGGCACCCAGCAGGGCTTCGCTCTCGACGCCGACGCGATCTTCGCCGAGATCAACGACGAGCTGCTCTACCACGGCGACGTGAACGCCGCCCTGCGCCGCCTGCTGCAGCAGGGCCTCGAGGACCGCGAGGGCCGCCGGATCGAGGGCCTGCGCGGGCTGCTCGAGCACCTGCGGGCCGAGCGGCGTCAGGCACGGGAGCGCTACGACCTCGGCGGCGTCTACTCGGAGATCGCCGAGCAGCTCGGCGAGATCGTGGACGCGGAGCGCCGGGCGCTCGACGAGCTGGCCGAGCAGGCGGCCGAGTCCGCCGACGCCCGCCGGAAGGCCGTGACCGACGAGCACGTGGCGAACAGGCGGGCGGAGCTGTCGCTGCTGCCGGACGACCTGGCGGGCAAGGTCCGCGGCCTCGGGCGCTACGAGTTCACCTCGAGCGAGGCCGGTCAGCGCTTCGAGGAGCTGATGGAGCGCCTCCGCCAGGAGGTCGTCCACTCTTACCTCGACGAGGCCTCGGCGGCGGTCTCTGCGATGGGCGGCGAGGGCCGGGAGCGTCTCCGCCGGGCCCTCGACCGCCTCAACCAGATGATCGAGCAGCGCGAGCGCGAAGAGGAGCTCCAAGCGAGCTTCGAGCAGTTCATGGGCGAGTTCGGCGACCTCTTCCCGGGCGACCCGCAGAGCCTCGACGAGCTGCTCGCCCGCCTCGCCGAGCGAATGGCGGCGACCTCGGCCATGCTCGCCTCGATGACGCCCGGGCAGCGGGCCCAGCTCAAGGGGCTGATGGACGAGCTGCTGGGCGACGTGGACCTGTCATGGCAGGTCAACCGGCTGTCGGCCAACCTGCGCTCCATGTTCCCCGAGGCTTCCTGGGATCGCCGGGTCTCTTTCTCCGGCTCAAAGGCGCCGGGGCTCTCTGAGGCGTCCGACATGTTCTCCCGCCTCGCCGAGCTCGACCAGCTCGACCAGCTCGTCTCCGGGTCGCAGCAGCCGGGGGCCCTTGCCGAGGTCGACCTCGATCGCGTGCGCGAGCTGCTGGGGACACAGGCGGCCGCCTCGCTCGCCGAGCTGCAGCGGCTCGCCGCGCGCCTCGAGGACTCCGGTCTCGTCTACCAGCGCGAGGGCCGCCTCGAGCTCACGCCGAAGGGGCTGCGAAAGATCGGCCAGCGGGCGCTTCGCGAGCTGTTCGCCCGGCTGGCGAAGGACCGTTTCGCCGGCCACGAGGTGACGGCCCCGGGCGCGAGCCACGAACGTGCCGAGAGCACGAAGCACTACGAGCACGGCGATCCATTCAACCTGCACATCGAGCGGACAGTGCGCAACGCCATCGCCCGGCAGGCCCAGCTCGGCAGGGCGTCGCCTGGGGCGCCTGCCGGGGTCCTGTTCCCGGTACGGCTCTCGCCCGACGACTTCGAGATCGAGCGGACCGAGCACCTCACCGAGGTCTCGACCGTGCTCCTGCTCGACCTCTCGCTGTCCATGCCGATGCGGGACAACTTCCTCGCGGCGAAGAAGGTCGCCATGGCGCTGCACTCGCTCATCTCGACCCAGTACCCGAGGGACTACCTGGGGATGGTCGGCTTCTCGGAGATCGCCCGGGAGATCAAGCCCTCCAAGCTGCCCGAGGTCTCCTGGGACTTCGTCTACGGGACGAACATGCACCACGCCCTCTTGCTCGCGCGGGGCATGCTCGCCCGCCGGCGCGGGACGAAGCAGATCGTGATGATCACCGACGGCGAGCCGACTGCCCACCTCATGGAGGACGGCGAGGTCTTCTTCAACTACCCGCCCATGCGGGCGACGGTCGACGCGACTCTCGCCGAGGTGCTGCGCTGCACCCGCGAGGGGATCCGCCTCAACACCTTCGCCCTCGACGCGACGGGCCATCTCCGGGAGTTCGTCGAGAAGATCACCCAGCTGAACGGCGGCCGGGCGTTCTTCACGACGCCCGAGACGCTCGGCGACTACCTGCTCGTCGACTTCATCGAGCACCGCCGGTCGGTCCGCCGCAGCGCCTGAGGCGCCGTTGCGCGCGCCGCCGGCCCTCCGGTAGGCGAGCTCGGCGGGCCGAGGGGGAATTTCCGCTTGCATCCTGGCCGCGAGGGGTCCATCATGACTCACAATCGTGTAACTACACGAATGCGAGTCACCCGGGGAGGGGATGCAAGGTGGCGCTCCAGTCGTTGCTACTCGAAGGGCCGGACCGAACATGGCAGCTGAGGGCGAACTGCATGGGCGTCGACCCCGACCTCTTCTTTCCTGAGCGGGGAGCGTCCACCCGTGAGGCGAAGGAGGTCTGTCGCGGCTGCGTCGTGCGCGTCGACTGCCTCGAGTACGCGATCGCGAACGGCGAGAAGTTCGGCATCTGGGGCGGCATGAGCGAGCGCGAGCGTCGCCGGGTCCGCCGGGCGCGGGTGCTCGCGCAGCGG